>JAFUFC010000050.1 GCA_017470095.1 Clostridia bacterium
AATTGCTTAACGCGATCAGAAATACGGCGACGATTTCTCCTGTATGCTGGTACTGAACGGGAAGCTGAATCGCATTACTATGATGGAAGTGGGCGCCACCAGCGACGGCGTTTATGATTGGCTGAGCGACAACACAACACCTATTACGGTGTGGTGATCTGCCAATCCCTGCCAGATGTGATGCTTGAGATTCCAGAGAACCATCACCCGCCCGCTAAACAAACCATTACTGATCAGCCTTGGTCAACGGTTGCACCGGGCCCCACCGCTGCGCCAGCCCAGAATCGTGGCGCCCTGCTGCCCATTCCCGGAAAATCAGGCTATATGCAGGTGTCCGTTGCCTGCGTGGACGCCACCAGCTGTATCGAAAGCAAAGACCCCACCGCCTACATGCCTTTCCGCAGGACCGACGGGGAAGAAACCACCGCTTTCCAGTTCTCTATCAAGACCATTAGGCTGGGCAGGCATATCTGTACTTTGATTTTGATGCGCCCGTCACGCTGGATGAACTGCGGATGAAAAACGGCTTCTGGAAAATCACCGACGGCCTGGGTCGATATACCCGCAACAGTCGGGTCAAAAAAAATGACCATTGACGTGCAGCATGCGGGGCAGAGCACATATCAAAAACTGAAACCCGTCAGCCTGAAGGACGATAAAGCGCGGAAGAATTGAAAGGCGATTGGCATGCAGGGCGTAGAGAACGTCGCCGCCGCGCACATCCGCATCGACAAAATTTTGAAGGGCTCCAAATTTCCCAGTGACGTTTGCGTTTCCGAGATCATGTTTGTGCGATCGGTGCAGGAATGAAAGAAATCCACTCATTCAATCAGGCTTCCCGGATAATTTTTCCGAAAAGGCGGCTTTTTAAAGGAGCCATAACACGCCCTTTTTCCATGGTAGGCAATTGCTTTCATGAGAGGGCGTTTTTTGGGGAATAAAAATCGAAATTTGCGCTGTGTGTTAAGCATACTTATGATGCGCTTTAAGGAAGCGTGCCCAAAAAAGCAATTCCCCGGCCATCCTACGATGAACCGGGGATTTCCTGATCCCTTGAGGGGATCAACCCGAACGTGCGTCCGATGAAGATCAGGCGAATTCGGATTTCATTGGTATTGGCGGAGAAGGAGAGATTCGAACTCCAAGGGAAATGTGCAAATTAGTGATATTACATCAAATTCCATACCAATAAATCAAAAAAATCTGTGCTGATATACCAAACTGTGATAATACGTGATAATCCAGTTGTGGCATGGTTGTGGCATGAGCTTGGTTTTGCTGGATGATTTTCGCGAAGAATATTCATACAAACGGAGGATCAATGAGATGAAACAGAATAGCAAGACCAACGCAAAGCTCCCCCTCTGCATCCATGATGACAGGAATGGCCTCAACTACATCCTGCACGGCGATTATTACCTTCCCAATATCGAAGTCGAATCCAGGAACCCACTTGGAAAATACGGCAGGGCAAGGCTTCGGTATCTCCAGGATCATCGTTCCAACATATATACCCAGCTTCTACTCTCAGGCAAGCTGTATGACGATCTGAATGAAACGGAGGCGGAAGCCAGACGCCTTCTGGAGACGACGATCCCGGTAATGGCGAAAGCAGCGGGTATCACGGAAACGCTGAAAGCCATCGATCCCATGAAATGGGTAGGGATGATGAATTCCATCAAAGATCAGGTGGAAGAAATCATATGGGATGAACTGATCTGTGCGTAACACAACAAGAACGCTGCTGTTGGAGTGCTCCACAGCAGCGTTCTTATATACTGGCGATAAGGCCGCTTTCATTTAACAATGTTTTTACTGCGAGTGGGTATGTGTCTGTTTCTTTCGATGCTTTTAACAGGAAGACAATAGATGCACCGAGAAAGATAGCAAGCAAATAAATCACGAAAAAGACGAAAAAGGGAGCATTTCTTTGCATTGAGTCAAAAAGTGGCAGCGAACTGATAAAATAAGGGTTGATATAGAACATATTAAAGGTTTCTTTCCCCAAAATACCGGAATGAAACATCGCCGCATTCAATCCTTGAGCTACTGCTACAAAAATGAGGAAAACAATGTATCCTCTTATGACATTGACAAAATGAATTTTTACTTCTCCTGAAGATAATAAATAGATTGATACAACAAGACTGCCCTAGTGCAAATACATCGTATGCATATTGATCATGAGCGTTTGAACAAAGCAAAATTCCGGATAAAAAGCGGTGGCAGTGCTCCCTAATATTGTTATGAAAGCCATATAAGAAAGAAGACAATCCCTTAGGGAACCTTTACGCAAAAACACGGAAACAAACGAAATGATGATCGGCGTTGTACACAGTTGAAATGGGAAAGCATACCATTGATAATCCCATATTCCCATACGCTCCGCAGCATCGTAATGATACGACCAGATAATCTGTTTGGTGAGTTCAAACAGCATGGAACCGACACCGTAAGCAAAAAGGATCCTTTTTAGGGTTTTCTCATGATCTTTTTCTTTTCGCAGCGACAAAAACAGCACAGCCAATATAGCTGATACCACCCATGACATATGAAACCAGCCGTACATTTCAGGGCGATTCATTTCAACCTGCAAAACTCGGATGATTTGTTCAAACTGGCTCATAATCCCTCCTGCATGCTTTTTGTGAATTGAGGGAACGTAATAACAGGCTCCTATTTTCTCTCTATCAATGCGGTTGCGATATTGATTGCCTGATCGGAACAGCGTTCCAAATCAGTACACATATCCGTAAAAATCACGCCGCCTAATGGATCGCAGACGGAAGTCATCAATCGCTCCACATGATTCTGAATGAATTGCTCCTGCATATCGTCCACCTGTTGCTCCAGAGCTTCGGCTTTAGGAAGAAGATCGAATTGTTCATGCTGATAAACCTGAATAGATACATCCAGCGTTTCCAATACGGCATCGGCCATCGTGTGTAATTCTTTTATTCCGATCTCTGATATATGCTGTCCCGCATTTTTCAGCCGCGCGCCAAACTCGACGATGTTTTCCGCATGATCGCTGATCCGTTCAAAATTGGAAACCACGCGAACCATGTGGGACAATCGAAAAATATCATGATCGGATAGCTCCAGGCTGCGCAGCGTTACCAGCTTGTCACTGATGGCATGATCAAGATAATCAACCGTTTTTTCTCGCTCCATCACCTGCTGATACAATTCTGCCTGAGATGGATCAAAGAAATACTGCAGCGCTGTTTTCAGGTTTTCTCTGGCCATTTCGCCCATTCGATTGACCTCCAGCATGGCTTGACGCAGGGCAACAGCCGGAACGCTTCTTTCAGCATTGGTCAAGTAAAGGAGGCGCTGCTCCTCCTGTACTCTTTTTTCGCTTTCTTTTAGCGGCAACGTTTTCAGTGTTGCGCGGACGATCCATTCAGAGAACGGCAGAACCGTAATAACGGAAAAGACGGCGAAGAAAGTGTGCGTATTCGCAACTTGTCGAGCAATATTATTCGGGGAAATGTTTTGAATCCAAGACAGAACCTGTGGAAAAACAGTAATCACAGTAAGCAACAAGGCCGCACGGATCATATTGAAATAAAGATTCAACAGGGCTGTGCGTTTTCCGTTCCTCCCGGTAGTCAAAGAGGCAAGCAGATTCGGGGTGACAGAGCCGATGGCAGAGCCAATCGCCAAATAGACGCATTGTTCGTAGGAGAGCAATCCTTCCACCGCGAATGCCTGAAAAATGACTACCGAAGAAGATGAGCTTTGCAGAATAGCTGTAAACACAATGCCGAACAGTACTGCAGTGGCCGGATGAGAAAGCGTGGATAAAAGCTGCTTAAACGCTTGACTCTCTGACAACGGAGCGATTGATGATTTTATCAGCCCTATACCGACAAACAGCATTCCAAACCCAAGAATGATACTGCCGATATGCTGGACGAGAGGCTTTTTCATAAAGATGTGCATGATGCATCCGAAAAATATCAGTATCGGGGCAAAGGCAGTCAAATTGAACGCTGTGATTTGCGCTGTGATCGTGGTGCCGATATTTGCTCCCATGATTACACCGACTGCCTGCGAAAGGCTCATTAGATTTGAATTGACAAAGCCAATCACCATCGTATCGGTCGCTGATGAGCTTTGGATGAGCATGGTAACAATGATACCGATCATAACTGCTGAGATTTTATTCGTTGTTACCTTTTCCAAGATATTTCGGAGTTTGTCACCGGCTGCATTTTTCAGGCCAGTAGACATGATGGTCATGCCATAGAGAAAAAGCCCGACTCCGCCTAACAGGGATATTGTGTCGAAGAATGACATTGTGTTTTCTCCTATCCTTGATCGTTATGCCTGAGCTATACATTCAAGCAGGTTTTCACTGCATTAAGCCCACACCAGCCAGATCACCAAAGCCCCTGATATGGCGGCGATCAAAGTGAAGGGGACGCCGATGCGGATGAAATCCCGGGTGGAGACCTGATAGCCCTCCTTTTGCAGGATGCCGATGCCCGCGATATTGGCGGACGCGCCGATGGGCGTAATGTTGCCGCCCAAGGTGGCCCCAATCAGCAGGCCGAATGCGAACAGATACGGTTCATTGCCCATCATGGACGCAATGCTGCTGACCACCGGCAGCATGGTGGCCACATAGGGAATATTGTCGATAAAGGCACTGAGAATCACCGAAACGCCCACGATCATGACATACATGAGCAGCACGGAATTGCCGCCCACCTTCACAAAGGTTTCCGCAATGGCGTCGATGACCCCGGCCTGGGTCAAGCCCTCGATCACCAGAAATAGCCCGGAGAGGAGCAGCAGCGTTTTATAGTCGATGGCTTTCAGGGAATCTTTGATCATGCTTCCCTCTTTCCTGCGGATCAGTTCATATAAAACGCCGATCACCGCCAGTCCGCAGCAAATGAGCCCGTTGGTCAATTCCGGCTTATTGGGAAATTGGGAGGCCACGATCAAAAGAACGATGCTTCCCACCAGAAGAACCGTCGGAATATAGTCCGTTACTTGGGTTTTCTCCCCGGATACGACCCAGGCTTTTTCTTTGCGGAACAGCCACAGCAGCACCGGAACGGTGAGCAGCGCGCCTGTTTCCACGGCAAAGATGATGCCGGGCCTTCCCTTGAACCATAAGAAATCGTTAAAGCCCATGTTCATATAGCCGCCAAGCAAAATGGACGTGGTATCGCCCACCAGCGTGGCAGCCCCCTGCAAATTGCTGGATACGGCAATGGAAATGATCACCGGCACGGGATTGGTCTTGATCTTCTTTGCCACCGCCAGCCCCACGGGGGCCACCATCAGCACGGTAGCCACGTTATCCACGAAAGCGGAAATCAGCCCGGAAAACAGGCTCAGCGCCACGATGGCCCATTGCACGTTGGGCGTGATTTTCAGCAGCCCCTCCGCCATGCGCAGGGGCATTTTGCTCTGCACAAACAGCTCCACGATCACCATGGTGCCCGTCAGCATCATGAGCACGTTCCAGTTGATGGCACGCAGCGCGCTGCCAATTGGGAGGATCCCCAGCGCCAGGAACACCACCGCAGCAGATAAAGCAATGATCCACCGTTTTTCCGAGAAGATGAGCAGCAGCACATACATCGCCGCAAAAAGGATGAGGGCCAGTACCATGGTATTCACGTCCATTCCTCCTATGAAAAAAAACAGATACAGCATCGCTGCACCTGTTTCTTCACAAGAAAAGACCCATGCGCAGCCAAGCTGACATGAGTCTCACAATTGAAAGTCAAGCCGGGACGAATCCGTGATGACGGCAGGACTCCGCATTTTACGCGGCTGTTACTCCCTCGATCAGGATTATATCATGAATCATTCATTTCCAGAAGATTCTTTTTGCTAAGGTTCCGCTAAGATTATTCTTTGCTGTTTTTCGCCAGCAGATAAGCCCCTGCAAAACCAACAGCAAAGGCGGCGATGCTGATCAGAATAATGGATAGTGTCGCGCCGCTCATGTCCGTCTGGATCAGCAGTGAAACCGGGGAGGCGATCACCAGCCCCAGCACCCCGCAATAGGTTACGGTGGGATAGCGGGCTGTCAGCCATTCGATCAGCTTGGCCACGCCAAAGATACCCAGCACCACCCCGATCAGGAAGGGAATGAGCATCAAAAGCGGCTGGCCCACTTGGGAAAAATCAAAGTGAAGCAGGCCGTGGGCCAGGGTTTGCAGCGCGCCTGTAACTGCCTTGTAGTATCCCAGCAGCATCAGCACCAGGCTGCCGGAAACACCGGGAATGATCATCGTGGCAGAAGCAACAGTTCCCAGGACGACCATCAGCAGCATTTGGCCGATGTTCATGTCGATGGAGTCGGCATTTTTGATACTGTCCCTGTTTTGCAGGCCCATCCAGATGATCAAGGCGAACAGACAGACAAAAGCAATGATTGCTGCTGCGTTGATTTTCTTTCTGTCTACTTTCTTAATCAGCGGCTCCAGCCCGCCCAGGATCAGGCCAATAAACAACGTGTTGGTGGGAAGCTGATAGTTTTCCAAACCCCAGGTGATCACGCTGGCCAAGGCCAGAATGCCGATCAGCATGCCGATGGCATAGGGCAACAGCGTTTTAACGCTCTTCCAGAATTCCTTGAACAGATGAGTGATGCAATGAATGATCGTATCGTAAATGCCCATGCTGACCATCATGGTGCCGCCTGAAACGCCGGGGATGATGTTGGCGACGCCGATCACGATGCCGCGCAGAATCTGATTGATAAGGTTTTTCATTGTCCTGTCCTTTCAGAATCGTTTATTCTTCGTCCAAATCCAGCCGCCTGAGGCCCGCCACCTGGGAAACAGGCAGGGAAAAGCAGATGGCTCCTGCGGGTGTGTCGATGCCCGCCTTTTCAATGATGGCGCGCATGATGTCTCCCTTAGCGGTGGACTTAGCGACGATCAGCACCACCTCCCGTTCGTTGGCCAGGGAAAGCCCGCGAAACTTTTCGGCGGAAGCGATGCCCGTGCCTTTGGCGGCGATCACCGTGCCGCCTGTCGCCCCGGCGGGGCGGGCAGCGTCCATCACCTCGTCTGAATGGCCTTCGTTCAGGATCGCATAAATCAATTCGTAATCAAATGCCATTTCCGGCTTGTCCGGATTCTTCGGCTGATTATTCGCAACATATGCCAAGGTTTGAGCACCTCCTACGCTTTTGATGGGGATCGCGGCCATGACGCCATTGCCGGGAATGTCGATAAAGAGTTTGAGCTTGGTTTGCAGCATCAGCCTTTTCATATCTTCCCGGCCTGCCACGGTAGCCATCACCGCTTTTTCCGTTGGGCTCAAGCCACGCATGGAAAGATGTTCCTGGGTAGCTGTTCCCCGGCCCATCATGGTCAGCGCCACCTTCAAATCCAGGGCTTTATAGATTTTTTCCAGTCTGTCCCGCTTATTCCGATCCAGGATCGTCAGCACATAATATAATTCCATCTCACATCTCCCACAGTTCGATCACGTCATACTTCCCAAATTCGGATGGCGCCATCTGAACGGCTGTGCCGCGCCGTGCGGATATGACGGAAACAACGCCCATCACCTGCACCGTGATCAAAGGCATCATGGCCACCAGCGCCACCAATCCGAAAGCGTCCGTCATGACGTTCCCGCCCATGGCGGATACCGCGCCCATGGCAAAGGGAAGCATGAATGCTGCGGTCAGGGGGCCGCTGGCTACACCGCCGGAATCGAAGGCGATGGCGGTGAAGGTATTTGGCACAAAGAAAGACAGAGCCAAAGAAATCAAATATCCTGGCACCACGAACCATAGGATCGAAAGTCCCGTCAACGCCCGAACCATGCTCAGGCCCATGGCCACAGCAATGGCGATGGATAAGCTGAAGCCCATGGCCCTGGCGGAAATCGCGCCGGCGCTCAATTCTTCCACCTGCTTATTCAGCACATGCACCGCCGGTTCCGCGTTGATGATGAACCAGCCCATGAGCATGCTCAATGGTATCAACAGGAAGCGCCATTGGGGATCAGCCAGTTGCCGGCCCAGCATATATCCCAGGGAAGAAAAACCTACGTTCACTCCAGTCAAAAAGAGCATCAGCCCCGCCAAGGTCATCAGCAGACCCACCGCAATCCGCAGGAAAGGCACGCGTTTCAAATGCAGGGATGTAAATTGAAAAACAAGGAAAAAGACCACAATGGGCAGCAAAGCGAAGCCCACTTCCCGAAGGTTTTCCGGAACGGCATGAAGATACCCATGGCCCAGGGCTACCGTGTCCGCATAGGAAGGAATGCTGCTTTTCGCCTCCTCCGCGGTGGTTTGGTAAATGAAACCCAAAATTAGTACCGCCAAAATGGGGCCGATGGAACAAAGGCCCACCAGGCCAAAGCTGTCCTCTTGGGCTTTTTTGTCGCTGCGGATGGAGGCTACGCCCACGCCCAGGGCCATGATGAAGGGCACCGTCATTGGTCCTGTGGTCACGCCGCCCGAATCAAAAGCCACGGATAAAAAGCCCTGATCGGACAAGAGCGCCAGCAGGAACACCAGCCCATAAAACCCCACCAGCATCCAACGCAGGGAGATGCCATGCAGGATACGCACCATGCTGAGCATCAGAAACAAGCCCACGCCCACCGATACCACGATAATCAGCACCGTGGAATTGATGCCGGGTACATTGCCCGCCAATACTTGCAAGTCCGGCTCCGCCACTGTTATGGCAATGCCCAGCAGAAAACTGACGGACAGGATCAGGCCCGTTTTTCTGGTTCGGGTCAGCCGGGAACCAATGTGGGAGCCGATTTGGCTCATGGAAAGCTCTGACCCCACAGTGAACAGGCCCATCCCCACGATCAGGAACACTGCGCCGATGACGAACGCCAGCATGAGATCATTCTGCATGGGCACCCAGATCAGGCACAGCACCGCCACAATCAGCACAATGGGCAGCACCGAGGACGCCGCTTCCTTCAGCTTTTCCAGGATCACGCTTCGGTTGGCCAAATTTCATTTCTCCTTTGTATCATCAGGCTTTCTCTTCGTTTTTTTCGGAGGGCGTTTTTTCCTCGTCCGGCTTTACCTCTTCTTTGAATTCCCGGATGCTTTTTCCCAGCGCTTTGCCAACGCCTGACAGTTTGTTTCCGCCAAACAGCACCAGTGCCAATACCACGATCAGCAGGATTTCCGTTGTTCCGATCCGCATCAGAATCATTCCTCCATTTCTGTTTCTTTGTTTGCTTCCTCGTTTTCCGCCATCCGATAGCCCACGCCTACTTCCGTAAAGATATAGCGAGGCTCGTTGGGATCAGGTTCAATTTTCCTGCGGATGCTGGCCATGTGTACCCGCAGGAGTTTGTTATCCATGCTGGCAGAGGGCCCCCACAGTTCCCGCAGCATGGCCTTATAGGTCATCACCCTGCCTGCATGCTTGCCAAGCAGGGCCACGATCTTGAATTCGTTGGGGGTCAGATGCGCATCCTGTCCGTCCAGGCAGACGCGCATTTTTTTATAGTCGATTTCCAGACTACCCACCCGGTAGCTGCCCGTCATACCGATTTCGCTGCTCTCGGCCGTGGTGCGGGTGTGGCGCAGGGCGGTGCGGATGCGGGCCAGTAATTCCACCGTGCCAAAGGGCTTGGTCACATAATCGTCCGCGCCATCATCCAGGGCAGCGGCCTTATCCTCCTCCATGCTGCGGGCGGAAATGACGATGATGGGCGTCTGCGTCCAGGAACGCACGCTGCGGATGATCTCGCCGCCATCCATATCTGGTAGCCCCAGATCCAACAAGATGCAGTCCGGGCAATGGGAAGAAATCATTTGCAGGGCAGTTTCTCCCCTCCCGGCTACAATCGCATCATAGCCTGCGGCGCTGACGGTGGTTTTCAGAAAATTGGAAATGCCGGGATCGTCCTCAATAATCAGGATTTTGCTGTGCAGATTTGTCACCTTTGTTTTCCTCCTTGATGGGAAGATAAAAGCTGAACGCCGCTCCACCGTGATGGCTCTTGGTTACGTTCAATTCCCCGCCATGGGCGCGGATGATGGAACGGCATACAGACAGGCCGATGCCCATGCTGCGCCGGTCGTCGGAGCGCAGGCCGTTGGTTTGCTGCAAGGTGCCGTCCAGTATATGGGGAAACTGCGTGGCAGAAATGCCTTTTCCATCGTCCTCCACGGAAACAACAACGCGGTCATCCGTGGCAGCCGCATACAGCCAGATTTGGGTAGCCCCTTCAGCGTGGGCACTCACATTGTCAAAGAGATTGATGAGCACCTGCTCCAGCAGCACGCCGTCCGCGGGAACCAGCAATATATCCTCCGGCGTTTCCACCTTGACAGGTAAGGTTACCGGCGTTTGGTGATATTTGAGGATCGCGCTGCCGATAATCTCCTCCAATACCTCGTCCTCTTTTTTCAGCTTCACTTCGCCGCCGCTGAACCGGGTCACGGACAAAAGGTTTTCCGTGACCCGCACCAGCCATTGAGCGTCCCGATGAATCCCGGCCACCAAAGAATCCTGGGCTTCCTGAGGCAATTGCTGCTCCTGCAAGGCGGAGCTGGCTCCCAGGATGGACGAAAGGGGCGTTCGGATATCATGGGCGATGGCCCGGAGCAAATTGGCGTGCATTTTTTCCTTGTCCATTTCCAGCTTTAACTGCTCCTGCCGCTTGATCTGGGTGGTCAGGGTGCTGATGAGGATAGATACCACCAGCATCACGATCATGGTGAGAGGATAGCCGGGATAGGTCACATCAAAAGCCCAGAAGGGATAGGAAAAAAAGTAATTCACGCAGAACGTGCCCGCCACAGACGCCGCAATGCCCCAAAAATATCCGCTGGTCACCCGGGCCACCAGGGCTACTGCCAGAATAAATATGGCCATAGCAAAGGGGTTATTATCGTCGTTCACCCGGGCCAATACAAAAGAAATCGCCATCGCCGCCCCAAGGATCAGCGCAAACCGAAGAAAATCCAACAATCGCTTCTTTACGTTTATTCGCTCCATAAAAATTCCTCCAAACCCATTTTCCATTATAGCATGAAACCGTCCGTTTGGGCTTTTCGTCAAAATCCTTTCCGGAAAATTAGCGGGGTTTTATAGTATGATGAACGGGATGTAAAAAGGAGAGGTGAACCGTATGTACAGTCAGGAGTATGAGGACGCGAAAAAGGAATTTGTCAACTGCCTGGTGGTGGGCCCCTTCGGGCTGTTCGTGCCTTATGTGCTGGCGTTCACGGAATGGTGGCCCATCATGAAGCGTGAAAAAAAAAAGGCCCTGGAACGGATGAAAGAAGAGAAGCAGGCAGAGGCTTCTTCCGCTATCTGATGATCTATCCAAAACACAAACAAATGACAGGAGGGGTCAGCAATGTCCACGGTTTGGTATATCCTGGTATTGGCTGTCATTGCCGCCACCATCGGCTATGTGGCCTACAATTTCCTGCGCATCCGCAGGATGCCTGAGGGAACAAAAGAAATGGCAGAGATGGCCGGCATCATCCGCTCCGGCGCAAATACCTTCATGAAAACGGAATACCGCACTATTATCATCGTGGTGATCCTGCTGGCGGCGGTGTTCAGCCTGTTTGTGGAAGTGACCAGCGGCATCACGTTCCTGTTCGGCGCGCTGATGAGCTCCTGTGCCTGCGTGATCGGGATGCGCTCCGCCACCTACGCCAACGTGCGAACGGCAAACAAAGCACGGGAAAGCCTCTCCATCGGCGAAACGGTGAAGGTAGCTCTGTGCGGCGGCTCTATCTCCGGCCTGGGTGTCCAGGCGTTCGGTCTGCTGGGTTTAGTTGCTGTGCTGCTGATTTTCGGCAACGTGCGCCATGACGTGCTGGGCGGCGGTATCCTGACCACGCTCGAGGGCGTGAACCCCACCATCATGCGGATATCCACCTATTCTCTGGGCTGTTCGCTGGTGGCCATGTTCAACCGCGTGGCTGGTGGCAACTACACCAAAGCTGCCGATATTTCCGCGGCTATTCTGGCAAAGGTCAGAAACGATCTGCCGGAGGACGACAGCCGTGTGCCCAACGTGATCGCGGATTTTATCGGCGACAATGTGAACGACATCGCCGGCAACTGCTCCGACTTGCTGGAGTCCTTCGTTGCGACGATCTCCGCAACCCTAATGATCGCCGTGATCCTGTTCCAGCAGTATGAAGGAAAGTTCGCGGAAGCCAAGGCCGCCCTGGAGGGCGTGTTCAACGACACCATCGCTTATCCTGTTCTGCTGGCCGGTGCAGGCCTGCTCTCCTGCTTGCTTGGGCTGTTCTACGCGGCGAAAAAGAAAATGGGAAATAATCCTTCCCGCGAACTGAACCTGGCCACCTGGATTTCCGCCGGGCTTACCGTGATCCTGGGCCTGGGCGCGGCTGCCGTTTGTTTTATGAATGTGGATGCCACGATTTTGCAGGAAACCTACGGCTGGACTGCCGGCTGGACTTCGCCCTGGATCTGCGCCGTGCTGGGCATCGGCAGCGGCGTGGCCATCGGTTCCATTACGGAATACTACACCTCCACGGATTACAAACCTACCCGCGCTTTGGCTGAAATGGCCCCGGAGGGCGAGGCTTTCGTCGTCACCAAGGGCGACGCCATCGGCTCCCGCTCCTGCCTGCTGCCTGTGGTAGTGATCGGCATCGCGCTGTTCATTTCCGGTAAATTGGCGGGCACCTACGGCGTGGCGCTGGCCTCCCTGGGGATGCTGGCCTTCGTTGGCACCACCGTATCCATCGACGCCTTTGGCCCCATCGCCGACAATGCGGGCGGACTGGCGGAAAGCTGCCATCTGGATGCCAATGTGCGCGTGATCACCGACAAACTGGACGCTGTGGGCAACACCACCGCCGCTGTGGGCAAGGGCTTTGCTATCGGCTCCGCCGCTTTCGCCACGGTTTCCCTGATCGTATCCTATGTGGGTAATTATTCCGCGGAAATGACGCTGAATATCGCTTCATTCGTGGTGGTGGCAGGGGCCATCATTGGCGGGGCGCTGGTGGAATACTTCTCCGCCATGCTGACCGACAACACCATCGAATCTGCCAAACTGATGGCGGATGAGGGCGATAAGCAACTGACGCCCGAAGTGTTGGCGGGCAAAAAGACCCCGGACTACAACCGCATGATTTCCCTGGCCGCCAGGCAGGCATTGAAAAAGATGCTGGTGCCTTCCGTGCTGGCCATGATTATTCCCGTGATCGGCGGCTTCGTGTTCGGCGTGGAATTTGTGGGCGGCTTGCTGATTGGCGCCACCATCGTAGCCATTCCCAGGGCCCTGTTCATGGGTAACTCCGGCGGCGCGTTCGATAACGCGAAAAAGTACATCGAATCCGGCGCGCTCAAAGGGTATGGCAAAGGCACCGCTGCCCACAAAGCAGCCGTCACCGGCGATACTGTGGGCGATACCCGCAAGGACGTGGTGGGTGTAGCTTTGGACATTTTCATCAAGACCATGTCCACTGTTGCCAACACTTTGGTGAGCGTGTTTAGAAATTTCACTTTGATTCGATGATTTATTTTCTCAATATGCGAGGAAACGCATTGAAACTTGATTATTCTTTGAAAAAGAATAAAATAAAAAGGAGGGTTTGGTAT
>JAFUFC010000051.1 GCA_017470095.1 Clostridia bacterium
ATCCAGGTTGGGTGCAGGCCGAACATCCCGGACGGATATGCGCCACTTTTCCGGAACCGGATCATTTTCATCCGACGCCAAGGCTGCCGTCACCATGGCCCACTCATCTTCGCTCATCTGCTGAGCGCAGGCCCACACGGGCAGCAACGTCAAAACCAGCGCCATCAGCGCTGAAAGCCATCGCTTCATCCGCCTCTCCCCTTCCCGGAAATCTTGGGTCTTCCCGGCCCGCGGCAGGATTATACCACATTTCCTCCCTTGCCGCAAGAAAACAGCGCTGCCAGGATTTCCATGAACTGCCAAAAAAATAGGAAAATAATCATCGATTTATGCCAAAAACGACGGGAAAATCCCTTGACAGACCGGTGTGCGTCCTGTAAAATAAATATGTTCGGCTGAAAACCGGCGTCCATCGCTGGGCGTTGGGAAGCTGTTTTCGGATAGATCCTGTTGCCCCCTTGTTCTTTTTTGCAGGCGTTTGCCGCTTTGCCATATTGCGCCGCCCAGGTATGATGGTGTTTTGGGCTGCGTTTGTGTGTGTATAGTTCAAAATGCTTGCGTGCTGGCAGCGCGCGATATCAGAATCCAGCTTAGCCGTGCGGAAACGGTTTGTTTCTGTGCGGTTTTCAGCATGCAAAAATCCGAAAAAAACCATGAAAAAATTCATTATGAAAGGAGCGAAAAGAGCCTGTGCATCCCTTTGTAGCCATTCTGATTGCGCTGGCGGCCCTGGCCATCGGCGCATTGATCGGATACCGGTACCGCCAAAGCGTGACCGAAAAGAAAATCGGCCGCACGGAAGAATACGCCAAGAAATTGCTGGACGACGCCACCCGGAAAGCAGAAGACAGCAAAAAAGAAATGATCCTGGCCGCCAAGGAAGAAATCCTGCACCTGAAAACGGAACTGGATAAGGAAAGCCGCGCCCGCCGCACGGAAATCCAACGCAGCGAACGCCGCATGGAGCAGCGGGAAGAAACCCTTGACAAGCGGGAAGCCCAGCTGGATAAGCGCAAGGACGCCCTGGCCGCCCGGGAAGAAAGCCTGGACGAAAAGTACGCCGACGTGCAAAAGCTGGAAGAAGAAGCCGAAGCCGTTAAGCAAAAGCAAATCACCGAGCTGGAACGTATCGCCACCTTGACTCAGGATGAGGCCCGGCAAATGGTCATCGACCGAGTGCAGAAGGAAGCGTTCCACGACGCGGCCGCCACCGTGCGCGAAATTGAAAGCCGCGCCAAGGAGGAGGGCGAAAAGAAGGCCCGGAACATTATCGCCCTGGCCATTCAAAAATGCGCCGCCGACCATGTGGCCGAATCCACCGTGTCGGTCATCAACCTGCCCAACGATGATATGAAAGGCCGCATCATTGGCCGGGAAGGCCGCAATATCCGCGCCCTGGAAACCGCCACCGGCGTGGACCTGATTATCGATGATACCCCCGAAGCCGTGATCGTTTCCGCTTTCGATCCGGTGCGCCGCGAAATCGCCCGCATCGCCATTGAAAAGCTGATCATGGACGGCCGCATCCATCCCGCCCGCATCGAAGAATGCGTGGAGAAGGCCAAGAAGGAAGTGGACAACCAGATCCGCGAAGCTGGCGAACAGGCCGTGTTCGAAACTGGTCAGCACGGCATCCACCCCGAATTGGTTAAGCTGCTGGGCCGGATGAAGTACCGCACCAGTTATGGTCAGAACGTGCTCAAGCACTCCATTGAGGTCAGCCACCTGGCGGGCCTGATGGCCGCCGAGCTGGGCGCCGACGTGGCCTTGGCCAAGCGGGCCGGCCTGTTGCACGATATCGGCAAGGCTGTCGACCATGAACAGGAAGGCACCCACGTATCCCTGGGCGGCGAATTGGCCCGGAAATACAATGAAAGCCCCGATGTTATCCACGCCATCCTGGCCCACCACAACGACGTGGAGCCCCAAACGGTGGAAGCCGTTCTGGTGCAGGCGGCGGACGCTATCAGCGCGGCCCGGCCCGGCGCCCGGCGTGAATCCCTCGAAAACTACATCAAGCGCCTGACCAAGCTGGAAGAGATCGCCAATTCCTTCAACGGCGTGGAAAAGTGCTTCGCCATCCAGTCCGGCCGCGAAGTGCGCATCATGGTCAAGCCCGAAGATGTGACCGACGAGGGCACCAAGGTGCTGGCCAAGGAAATCGCCAAGCGCATTGAAAAGGAAATGGAATATCCCGGCCAGATCCGCGTGAACGTGATCCGCGAAACCCGCAGCACGGAATACGCCAAATAAGCTGGCAATACAAGCAAATCCCCTGCTCCGGCAGGGGATTTATTTGTGTAAAGAATGTGCTTCCTTCCAGCGGGCCCTGTGCTATAATCAAAGCAGGAAAGGGTGAAATGATCATGAAAAGGATGAAGAAAATCTTTGCCGTGCTGCTTCTGGCGACGCTTCTGTCCCCCGCGGCGATAGCGGAGCTGATCCCGGTGGATTACCAGCTGCGCGGCAAGCGGATCGGGGATTTCGTTTCCCCCAGCCTGTATTTCACAGTAGACAAAATTCAAATCGCCAAAGAGCCCTGCTTCGTCACCGCCATTTGCATGGAGGACCCAGGGAAGCAAATCAAAAAAGCCACGTCCCAGTGGGAAACCAACCTGCTCCTGCCCAGCGATATGGCCCAGCAGATCGAGGACCCGGCCCTGGTCATCAACGGCAGCGGCTACGTGAGCCCCCAATTTCCCTGGATTCCGGAGGATTACCCTGGCACCAACAGCGATTACTACTACACGCCCCTGGGCAGCCTGACCATCACCAACGGCGAAATTTTCCGCAATCTGGAGGGCGTAAGCTACTACGGCCTGACGCTGGAAGAAGATGGGCTGCACATGTACGTAAACGCCGATAACGAAACGGTGCTGGCCGCCAGCCCCAGCCAGACCTGGTCCTTCTACACCGGTTGCCCCCTGATTGAAAACCACGAAAGCATCGTGGATACCGAATGGCGCTTTGCCAACGCTCACGCCATGCGTACCATCATCGCCAAGAAGGACGCGCACAACTACGTCATTCTCACCGTGACCAACCAGGGCAGCAAGCGGGGATTGACCCTGCTGCAGTGCATCGATTGGCTGAAAGAAACGGTGGATCCCATCTGGGCTTACGACCTGGACGGCGGCCCCTCCTCCGCCCTCCTGCGCCACAAGCAGGGAGAAGACCACCTGCGCACCGTGTGGGGCAACAAGAACAAGGATGCCGACATTATGGCGTTTGTAGAGCTGAAATAAAGCATAGCAGGGGCCTGCGCGGCCCCTGCTATCCAGGCTCAGTCTCTTGGTTCCTTTCTTCTTCTGCTGAGAAAGGATGGGTTCTTTTTGCGCGTTATTTATCAAGATTTTTCCGTCCAGGAAACGCAAGGCATCTGCGGCGCTTCCTGGCGAAGTTTCTTTTTGGGGTTGACCTGCACGGGATGGCCCACCATAAGCAGCATGGGCAGGTCGCTGGCGCTGTCGCCATAAGCAAAGGAAGCGGAAAAATCCGCCGTGATTTCGTTGGCGTCCAGCCAGGAGCGGATGCGGCGCACCTTCTCATCCCCTTTGCAATTGCCGCTGACTGTGCCATCCGGCAGCACAGCGGTGCACAGCAGCGCGTCGGCCCCCAGGGCCTTGGCCACATACTGCATATAATGATCGGTGGACGCCGACACCAGTAGCATTTTCCGTCCCGCTTCCTGGTGCTCCTTCCAGCACTGCAATGCGTCGGGATACACCCGGGGCAACAGGTACTGGGACGCAAATTCCTGATCCAGCTGTTCCCGCTTTTGCGGCGTGAGCGCCTTGCGGAAATGGAGGGCGTGGGTCTTCACTGCGTCGCCATTTTCAAGCCCCAGGAAGTAGCGCAGGGTGTGCCAGCCCACGGCGGCATATTCCCCTTTGCTGATTTCACCCTGCTTCAGCGCCAGCTTCAGGTATTCTGTAATGCTGTCACCCCGAATCATGGTGCCGTCAAAATCAAAGCACGCCAGGGCCTGTTTGCCGCTCATGGACGTCCGCTCCTTTCCCTGTTTGATGGTAGGATAGCATGGCGCTGGAAAAAAGTCAAACGGCTTCAATGCCCGTTTCTCCTTCGATCACCTTGAGCAGCTGCTCCTGGGCCCCTGTGTGGGCGTTAATGTAGCACAGGTAGGTATGGCCGCCATAGGTGCCTTGGAATTCGTAGCACAGCTTTTCTCCCCCGTCGGTGGGAATCAAGCACAGCTGGGCCTGGTCCACCGCCAGAAACGAGCTGACGCCGCCTGCCGCCTCCTCCACGGTAAGACCGGGCGTGAGTAGTCCCCGAGGGCCGTGGTTGATCAAATAATTCCGGGCTTCAACGCCTACCACCTGAGCTGTGTCCATCCGCAGCTGCACCTTGATCAGATCGGGGTACAGCAGGATGTCGCCCTGGGTGGCGGCAAAGGAAATAACTGCCACGCCCTCATACACCTGGAAATAGGTGGCCCGCATGTTCTCATACCCATTGCGCCGCAGGAAGGCCAAGGCATTTTCCCGGCACTCTTCTACGCTCTTTTCCTGCGCAAAATCCGCCGTATCCGGCGCTAACCACAGAAGTTTGCCGCCTTGCCTTGTAACGGCGGCCTGAAGGGTCACATCCTGCAATTGCAGCGTAACGCCCCAGCAGGGGATGCTGCCGCCCATGTCCGCTCCGGGAGAAACGCTTTTCACCCGTTCGGCCCCCACCGCTTCCCGTGCGATGCGCATGGCCTCCTCTTTGGTCACGGTGATGCTGCCCAGCGCCTTGGCGTCGCCCGAATCCCGGGCATCAGAGAAGGGCCCGTCGTAAATCAGCGTGGGATAGGATACGCCGCTATCGTAACTGCCATTGTCCCCCGCTTCATCGGCGGCGTAAAAGGCGTTCACGCTCCGGGCCGCCTGAATGGGCAGGGTGTCCCGGGCTTCATAGAGGGCCGATGTGTATTCCCGGCAGGCGGCGATCATGCTTTCCAGCTGGGACGCATGCTGGGAAGAAAAAGCCCGGCCCGTCAGGGTGCTGGCGTAATCCGCCACCTGATTGGCGAATTTCACTGCCGCTTGCCCCGCCGGATGAGAAAGAGGAAGCAAGGATAAGCTGCGCTGCACCTGGGCCGCCCCGGCGCTGACCTGGGACAGATACCGGTCCGCCGCCCCCTGTTCGCCGGACAAAAGGGCCTTGCTTAAGGAAATTTCGATATCCTCCATTTGCCGCAATGCAGACAGCACTGCCCCCTGATACACCTCGTTCAGCCGAGCTTTGACCTCATTTTCCCGGTGCATGGCCCGGGCCGCAATGCCCGCCGTAACGGCCAGCGCAACAGCTAGCACCGCAAGCAGCGTTTGATATTGTTTCTTTCTCATATTCTTCTTTCCTCAATTAGACAGCAAAGGAATGGGCCCCAATGCTTAAGCGCACCTCGCGGCTCCAAATCCAGGCGCTGGTAGCCGTGGCGGGATTATAATAGTAGATACAGCCGCCGGTGGGGTCCCAGCCATTCATAGCGTCCCGGGCCGCCCGGAGCGAATCGCTGTCCGGGGTCAGGTTAATCTGTCCATCAGCCACGCAGTCAAAGGCGCCGGCCTGGTAGACCACACCGCTGATGGTGTTGGGGAAGGACGCGGATTTTACCCGATTGAGCACCACCGCCGCTACCGCCACCTTGCCCACGTAAGGCTCGCCCCGGGCTTCGGCGTGCACCAGCCTGGCCAGGGTGTACACTTCGCTGTCATTGTAGCCGCTGCCGGCAGTCACCGCGCTGCCGCCGCTTTTCAGCGTGATACCCAGCGCCGCGGCCGTAGCCGGCCCAACCACCCCATCGGCCTTCAAGCCGTTCTTGCGTTGGAACCATACCACCGCATCATAGGTCGCTTGGCCAAAGATGCCGTCCGCCGGAGCGTCCATGTAGCCGTATTGACGCAGGCGCTGCTGGATCCGGGTCACATCGCTGCCCCGATCCCCCCAGGCCACCGCCCCGTATGCCGTTCGGGCGGACAGAAGCAGCATCATCACCGCCAAAAACAGTGCGATTCCCTTTTTGTTCATCTGATCACTCCCTTATCAACCCTATTGTGCACATTTTTTCTCCGAATTTCCAAGAAAATATTACGAATTTATGAAAATCTTGTCTTGACATCGTTAAGAAAATGAAATAAAATAAATTGATTTCATATAGAATTTTCCCGATTTCCTGGAATGGAGGAATTTGGTTATGCGGAATGGATTTACCCAACGGTTTCTGGCGCTGGTACTGGCCTTGCTTGTTGCTGTGCCGCTGTTTTCCGCCCAGGCGGATGAAAAGGTGAGCCTGATTTACGGCACCACCACCGCCGCCGCGGCCCTGTATGACAGCGCGGAGCCCGGGGCCAAAATGCTGACTGCCATCCCCGCCAACACCCAGGTGCTGATCACCCGGCAATCCGGGGATTATTATGTGGTAATTTACAGCCACTTTTCCGGCTACGTCGCCAAGTCCCTGATCCAGACCAACCAGAGCGGCACCGCCGCCACTTCCTCCGAATCCATTTATGTGGAAGTGGCCTTGAAGAATGAAAGCACCCACACTGTGGCTTTGCAGCAGGCCCTGAAGGAACTGGGCTTCTACACTGGCAAGGTGGACGGCATGTTCGGCAACGGCACCCGCAAGGCCGTGCTGGCCTTCCAGAAGGCCAACGGCATCCGGCAGACCGGCGCAGGCGACACCGCCACCCAAGTGCTGCTCTACGAGGGCCAGCCCAAGAACAGCAAGGGCAAAGCCGTCACCGTGAAGACCGCTCCCACTGTGCTGGAATACGCCCTGTCCACCGGCAACACAGGCATCGCCGTGGAAGAATTGCAAAAGCGCCTGAACGAGCTGGGCTATTACAAGCGCAGCGCGGACGGTGTGTATGGCAGCAGCACCGCTTCCGCCGTGAAGGCATTTCAGAAGGCTAACGGCCTAAGCCAAACCGGCCGCGCCGATTATGCCACCCAGAATCTGCTCTACAACAACCGGAGCACCGTCGTCGCCAAGCTCACGGCCACGTCCAAGGGCATGAAGGCCACCGCCACCCCCAAGCCCACCGCTGCGCCGGCCGCCGCCTATCCTTTTACCACCTATACCTACCAGTCGGTGAACCTGCGCAAGAGCGCTTCTTCCACCTCCGCAAGGCTTTTAACCGTTCCCAGGGGCGCGGAAATAACCGTGCTCTCCGTCGGTAATGATTTTGTGAAGGCCACCTATAACAAAAAAACCGGCTATATCGCCGCTGAATATGTGAATATTCCCGAGCAGTATCTGCCCGGCAAAACCCTGGCTGAGGACAGCAATGCCCGGCAACATTACCCCTATCTGCAATCCAGCTCCACCGGCGAGGAAGTAGCAGTTTTGCAAAAAGCCCTGAAGGAGCTGGGCTTTTACAGCGGCAACGCGGACGGCAGTTTCGGCGCCAGCACCGCCGCCGCCCTGAAAGCGTTCCAGAAAAAGAACGGGCTGCGGCAGGACGCCATCGCCACCCCGGAAATCCAGCAATTGATCCTGGAAGGCCGGCCCCTGAACAGCAAGGGCAAAAGAACCGATGTGAAGGTGCTGCCCCTGATTGCCGATGTGGATTTGAAGCAGGGCGACCAGGGCCAGCAAGTGGTCGATCTGCAAAACCGGCTGATCTCCGTGGGCGCCTACACCGGTCAGCCCACCGGCACTTTTGACAGCGCCACCGCCATGGCCGTAAAGCAATTCCAGAAAGAGCATAGCCTGTATGTGGACGGCATTGTGGGCAAAAAGACCCGGCAGCTGCTGTACCTGCTCAGCGCCACCGCCGCGCCCACGCCGTATGTGACCCCCACGCCGGTGCCCACCGCCGTGCCCGTTGCGACGCCCACGCCCATCACTGCCAAAAACGTGGTGGTCATGCGCAATGGCACCACCGGCGAAGCGGTCAAGCGCTTGCAGCAACGGCTGATGGATCTGGGCTATTACACCTGCAACGTGGATGGTGTATACAACGCCGATGACATTGCCGCCGTCCGAGCTTTCCAGGCCAAAAACAGCTTGAGCATCGACGGCGTCGCCGGCCTGGCCACTCAGCAGCGGCTGTATTCCGATTCCGCCCTGCCGGCCACCACCGTGCCCCTGCCTACCGCGGCCAGCAATCCAAACACAGATATCATCTCCGCTCCCATCACCACCGTGGCCACCGCCACCCCCGCTCCTTCCAATGAAGTGCTGCGCATCGGCAGCACCGGAGCGACGGTGAAGGCCTTACAGCAGCGCTTGGCTTCCTTGGGCTATTACACCGGCAAGGTGGACGGCCAATTTGGCACCGGCACCGCCGCCGCCGTAACCAAGTTCCAGCGGGCCAACAAATTGACCGCGGACGGTGTGGCAGGCGCTAAAACGCTGAACAAGCTGTACAGCAGCAGCGCCGTGGCCGTAGCGACGCCCAAGCCCACAGACGCCGCAGCCGCAACAACCACCGCCACTC
This sequence comes from Clostridia bacterium, assembly GCA_017470095.1. Taxonomy (GTDB): domain Bacteria; phylum Bacillota; class Clostridia; order Christensenellales; family Aristaeellaceae; genus RUG563. Next base: position 8,451 of record JAFUFC010000051.1, read on the forward strand.
TGCTGCGCAACGGCGATACGGGCAAGGAAGTGAAGGCCATGCAGAAACGGCTGGTGGAGCTTGGCTACCTGAACGCCGCCGACGGCATCTACGGCATGCGCACCTACAATGCCGTGGTGGCCTTCCAGAAGCGAAATGGCCTGAAGGCGGACGGCATCGCAGGCAAGATGACGCTGAACAAGCTCAACTCCTCCTCCGCCATCGCCGCAGCCGGCGCCTCGCAGAATACTGCGACCGTCGTCACCACTTCTGCCAATGCCTCTTCCGCTGCCTTTAAAGTGCCTTCGGCTTCCGAGGTGCGCAACGCCAACTGGTTCTCCGAAATCCGGGCCCGGGCCAAGCTGATGCCCAACGTGGTGATCTATGATCCGGATACCGGGCTGCACTTCAACCTGCACATGTTCTCCTTTGGCAAACACGCCGACTCAGAAACCCCCACTTCTGCCGACACAGAAGTGCTCAACAAGATTTGCGGCGTGAACAGCTGGACCCCCCACTACGTCTGGGTCATCTTCACCGACGGCCGGGTGTACATCGGCTCCATCCACAGCCACGGCCACAGCGTGGACCACACCAGCGGCAACAACCTGGACGGCCATATCTGCCTCCACTTCCCTCGGGTCATGAGCGAGGCGGAAGCCACCGGTCCCTACGCCGTCAGCCATCAAAAGGAAATCCTTTATGGCTGGGAAGTAACTCAGGCCATGGCAAAATAAAAAAGCCGGGAAGGACCGGGATGCCCCACGGCCGAATCATTTCCGCAAATCCCCGCGGCTGAATTATTTCCGCAAAACACTTGCATTCTGCTGTCTCTCATGATATAATACTGATCGCGGCTCATGGGCTGCCCCCCATGAATCCGAGATTGCAGGGCAAAAGAGGTGAAATCAAATGAAGGAAAAGATCCATCCCAAGTACGAAAAGGCCATCGTGCGCTGCGTGTGCGGTGAAACTTTCGAAACTGGTTCCACCAAGAAGGAACTGCGCGTTGAAATCTGCTCGAAGTGCCATCCCTTCTTCACCGGCAAGCAGAAGCTGGTGGACAGCGGCGGCCGCGTCGATCGCTTCAAGAAGCGTTTCGGTATGTAAGCCCCATCAAAGCAGCATGGTCTGGCACGTACAGGCGTATGCTGCTTTTTGCTTGTAAATGAATTGTGTCAACATATCCGGTATCTCTGGATGTGATCAGCATACATGTCAAGGAGTTTTTGAATGAGCAAAACAAACAATAACGCCGCCCTGTGCCCCCGGGTGGACATCGGCGGCCAAGCCGTGCTGGACGGCGTAATGATGAAAAGCCCGGACGCCATCGCTGTGGCGGTACGCCGCGCCAATGGGGATATCGTGGTCAAGCGGGAAGAATATGAATCCCCAGCCAAGAAGCACAAGTGGATGGGCCTGCCCTTTATCCGCGGCTCGGTCAACATGGTGCAGATGCTGGGCCTGGGCATGCGCGTGCTGGAAGACAGCATGAAAATGTCCGGCGACGAAAGCATGCAGGAAGAACCCAGCAAATTTGAAAAATGGCTGGCGGAAAAGCTGGGCAAGAACGTGGACAAAGTGGTTATGGCCATGGCCATCGTGATGGCCATGTGCCTGAGCATCGGCCTGTTTGTGCTGCTGCCCAATTTGGCGATCATGCTGTTTCCGAAGAATGCCACCGGGGGCACGCTGCTGCTGAAAAATCTGGTCAGCGGCATCATCCGCATTGCCCTGCTGATCGGCTATATTTCCCTGGTAGGCCGGGTGCCGGATATGCGCAAAACCTTCCAGTATCACGGGTCCGAGCACAAAACGGTGTATTGCCATGAGCACAATCTGCCCTTGACCCCCCAAAACGCTCAGCGGTTCACCACCCTGCACCCCCGATGCGGCACCAGCTTCCTGATCCTCACGTTCATCCTGTCGGTGCTGTTTTATTCGGTCATCGACGTGCTTGTGCTGCAAATCTTTGGCTTTGACCTGGGGGCGAATTATTTCCTGCGGGTACTCAGCCGCATTATTTTGCTGCCCTGCATTGCCGGAATCAGCTATGAAACGCTGAAAGCCCTGGCCCATCACGAAGGGCCCATTGTGCGCATCCTGCGCTGGCCCGGATTGCAGATGCAGCGGCTCACCACCCGTCAGCCCAGCGATGCGCAGTGCGAAGTGGCCATTGCGTCCATGAACGCTGCCCTCCATGGCCTGCCCGAAGGCGAAAAAACCCCTGAAGGCTGGGTGATTCTGCACCCTGCCCAGGCTTAGAAACGTATATTTTGCGAGAGGGGATTCTTTCCAGTGAGGAAGAATCCCCTTCCCGCGCCCTCCCCAAGAAAACCACTTGGGGATTTTTCATGTCGTCACACCAACCGTTTTTCCCTGACATGGAAGGATAAAGCCCCTGATGAAAGTTTACGAAGCCTTAAACGCCGCCCAGCAGCGCCTGGCGGCCATCCCCGATCCCCGGCTGGACGCGGAATATCTGCTGGCACACGTGCTGGGTCTGCCCCGGCTGAACATGCTGCTGGACAAACGCCGGGAGCTGACGGAAGCGGAAAAAGCCGCCTATGACGCGCTGGTCACCCGCCGGGAAAAAAGAGAGCCGCTGCAATATATCCTGGGTACCCAATCTTTCATGGGCCTAACATTCAAAACAGATCCCCGGGCCCTGATTCCCCGGAACGACACAGAGGCCCTGTGCGAGGCAGCGCTGGCGCTCCTCTCCCCCGGCAAACGGGTGCTGGACCTGTGCACCGGCACAGGCATATTGGCCATTGCGCTTAAAAAGCTTCGTCCCTGCATCGCTGTTACGGCGTCTGATGTGAGCGGCGACGCTTTGGCCCTGGCCCGGGAAAATGCCGCCGCGCTGCATGCTGACGTGCGCTTTTTGCAAGGCGATCTGTTCGCTCCGGTGGTGGATGAAACCTTTGATGTGATCGTCAGCAATCCGCCCTACATTCCCGTGGGGCTGCAAGGGAAATTGCAGGCGGAGGTGGAGCGGGAACCGGCTCTGGCCCTGTTTGCCGGGACGGACGGGCTGGATTTTTACCGCCGCATCGCTTGGGACGCCCCCGCCCATTTGCCTGCCGGCGGCCATCTGCTGCTGGAAATTGGCGATGGGCAGTTTGATGCCGTCCGGGCCCTTCTGACCCCCGCCTTTGATGAAATTACCTTGATTCATGATTTGAACGGTCTGCCCCGGGTGATCCGGGCCGAAAGGAAAGCCCTATGATGGAAGCGCAGTTTGAAACCATGGAAGGCCGTCTGGAAGAATTAACCATTGCCTCCGCCCAGCCGGAAATCATTGCCGACGTGCCCCGGTGGCAGGCCATTTTAATGGAGATCGCCCAGTTGGAGCCCGCGGTCAACGCCTGGCGGCAGTACAGGCAATTGCAGTCCGAAATTGCCCAGGCCAAGGAAATGCGCAATGACCCGGACCTGGCCGAAATGGCAGAAGAAGAATTAAAGGCCCTGCTCCCCCGGGAGGAAAACGAAAGAGCGCAGCTGCGCCTATTCCTGATCCCCCACGATCCCAACGACGACCGCAGCGTAGTGATGGAGATCCGACCCGGCGCAGGCGGCGAAGAAGCGGCCCTGTTTGCCGCCCTGCTGCTGCGCATGTACCAACGCTATGCTGAGCGGAAGGGCTATGCTTTTGAACCGGTGGATATAACGGACACCGAACTGGGCGGTATCAAAGAAGCGGTGTTCACCCTCAGCGGCGGCGGCGCGTTCTCCCGGATGAAATTTGAATCCGGCGTGCATCGCATCCAGCGGGTGCCCATCACCGAAGCGGGCGGCCGCATCCACACCTCCACCGCCACGGTGGCCGTGTTGCCGGAAGCGGAGGACGTAGAGGTGGATATCCGGCAGGAGGATTTGCGCATCGACACCTACCGGGCCTCCGGCCATGGTGGCCAGTACATCAACCGGACCGATTCCGCCGTCCGCATCACTCACCTGCCCACAGGCCTGGTGGTCACCTGCCAGGATGAAAAAAGCCAGCTCAAAAACAAAGAAAAGGCCATGAAGGTGTTAAAATCCCGGCTGTACGACCTGTTCCGCGCCGAGAAGGACGCCGCCTACGCCCAGAGGCGGAAAAGCCAGGTGGGCAGCGGCGAACGCAACGAGCGCATCCGCACTTACAATTTTCCCCAGGGCCGGGTGACCGACCATCGAGTGGGATTGACTTTATACAAAATTGACGCCATCCTGGACGGCGATCTGGATGAAATCATCGATGCCCTGATCTTGCAGGAACAGACGGAAAAATTGCAGCAATTGAGCCTGTAAACACAAGAAAAGCCATCTTAAAATGCAGATTGATTTCAATATGCGCCCTGGGCGGGCCGGTTGACAAAAGTGGCCCGGAACGATATGATAACAAGCGGAATGTTGATCAATGGAGGGAAGCTTTGCCTTTGAAAAAAATGTATCCTTTGGTGGTGACGGCGTTTCTCTTGCTCCTGCTGCCGCTGCTGGCCCACGGCGAAGACAAGCAGATCGTGATCACCTTTGTGGGCGACTGCACCATCGGCGGCGAGGACCGGCTGCGGGAACAGGAAACATCCTTTGACAGCTACCTCAATCGGAACGATTACACCTACTTTTTCGAGAAGGTGCAACCCATCATCGGGAGCGACGATCTGACGGTGGCCAACCTGGAAGGGGTTTTTTCCAACTCCGCCGGTAACAAAATGAAAAAAACTTACAATTTCCGGGGTCCCACCCGGTATGTGAACGTGCTAACAGAATCCAGCGTGGAATGCGTAAACGTGGCCAACAATCATTCTCTGGATTACAGCGCCACCGGCATGAAGCGCACTGCCGCCGCTCTGAACGAAGCCGGGGTCAAGTGGTTCGGCAGCAACGACGTATACCGCAAAACCTGGATTTTTGAAAAGGACGGCATCAAAATCGGCTTCCTGGGCATGGAGATTGGCTATTGGGGAAAGCACCAAAAAATCATTGAGAAGCAAGTAAAGCAGCTGAAAAAAGATGGCTGCCAGGTGGTCGTAGGCGTATACCACGGCGGCACCGAGTATGCCACGCAGCGAGATTATTCCCAGGAAAATATCAGCCACCGGCTGATCAAGTACGGCTGCAACGTCGTGATTGGCCATCACCCCCACGTGCTCCAAGGCATCGAGGTCACCAAAGGCGCCACTATCTGCTATTCCCTGGGCAATTTCGTTTTTGGCGGCAACGCCCGAATTAAAAAGGAACGGGCACTATACACCGCGCTGTTCCAATTCACCTTTTCTTTCGATGAAGATAACCAGTACCTGGGCCACCAGCTGAACATCATCCCAGCCTTTACCTCCGCCGATAAGGAAATGAACACCTATCAGCCCCATCTGGTGTCCGGCAGCAATGCCAAAACGGTGCTGCAACAAATTCAGCGGGATACATCCTTCAAGCTAAAGCCCTACGTGGACGGCGTGGGCGCAATGCAGAATTTTGTGCCCGCGTACACCAAGAAATAACGGGAGAGGATCATCATGAAACGATTGCTTGCTTTGCTGCTGATCATGCTTTTTGTTCTGCCCTTTGGCGCCTTTTCGGAGGGCGACACGGTCACCTTCCAGAAAAAAGTGACCGTGCAGTCGAGTGCCGAATACGTGGATTTGGGGGACGTAAAAGCCAAATCCATAGACGACCTGATCAAATTCCTGCACAAGCTGCCCAATCTGCAAAAGGCGGATATGTTCGCCACGCCCGTATACGCCAAAGACATCAACAAGCTGGTGCGGGCCTTCCCGGAGGTGGAGTTTGGCTGGACCATGTGCATCTCCTGCAACAACCCCGCCCATCGGGAGAGGAACGTGCACAAAATCCGCACCGATGCCACCGCCTTTTCCACTTTCCACAACAACCAGTGCAGCCGCCACTCCAGCGCGGATTTTGAAATCCTGAAATACTGCAAGAACATGATGGCCCTGGACATTGGACACAATGCAGTGACCAGCCTGGACTTTTTGCGGTATATGCCCAAGCTGCGGGTGCTGATCATCGGTCGGAATTACGTGAAGGATCTGTCGCCGCTGGCTTCCTGTCCCGATTTGGAATACCTGGAGGCCTTTACCAATGAAATTGAGAGCGTGGAGCCCCTTTTGTCCTGCACCCACCTGATGGATGTGAACATCCCCAACAACAAGGTCAAGGATCCGGAATTGTTCGCGGAAATGACCTCCCTCAAGCGGCTGTGGGCCTTCAATTGCAGCTACGGCAACGATATGAGCAAGGACAGGATGCCGGGCAGCGTGAAGAACGCTATTCGCAAGGCCTTGCCCAGCTGCAAGATCAATTGGACGGCCAGCGGCACCGGCGGGGACTGGCGCGGCCAGAGTGCCCACTATAAAGTGATTCAGAAAATGTTCAACGATAAGCAAGTTAACGCCTGGTCCTACGTGCCCTTCGCGGACAGCTATCAGTAAAGGATCAGCCCCGTCAACAAAAAAGCAGGGGCCTGCACGGCCCCTGTTTTGATTGGAATACCGCAAACGTTATTTCAATACCACAAATGACTGGACCCCCACCGTCAACCGGTCTTTCTCCACGTTGGCTTGCCCGATGGTGAAGATGGGCTTGCGGCCATTCACTGCCACATCGGCGGATAAAGCTTCCCCGCTGGGGTTCACGGCCAGGATCATTTTACCCCGACGATAAACAAAGGGCTTGTTCTTTTCCGTGCACAAGGCTTCAAAAGCCCCATCAGCCTGCAAATCCTGCTCCTGATGGCGCAGGGCCAGCAGGGCGCGCACGGTGTGCAGCAAGGAATCAGGATCTGCTTCCTGGTTTTCCACGGTGGGCGCGTCGGCGCTGGGGTCCACAGGAAGATACAGTTCCTCAGCTCGCGCATCGGAGAAGCCCAGGTTTTTTCCGTTGTTCCACTGCATGGGCGTGCGGGAACCGGTGCGGAAATAGCCCCCTTCCTTGGTGGGCAGCTGCTGATACCGCATGCCAATCTCATCGCCATAATACAGGAAGGGCACGCCGGGCATGGTGAACAAGAAGGCGTAAGCCAGCTTCAATTCGTCATAGGCCAGGCTGAACCGGGGCCGGATGGTGTCATGATTGCAAGTCAGCAGGGAAATGTATCCCTTGTCCTTGGTGTCATTGTACCAATCCTCGTATACGTTCAAGAACCGGCGGATATCACGCTCCGGCGCGGCTTTGCGGAAAAAGCTGTTGTCAGGCGTTTCCTTGTCCTCATAATCCCGCATCAGGGTAGAATAGCCGTTCCCCCAGTTGTTCAGATAAAAATCCATATCATAGCCGCAGCGAAGGGCCAGCTTGGGCTCGCTCCACTCGGCCACCATAGCAGCTTCGGGGAATTCCTTGTCCAGCATCTCCCGCACGTTTTTCCACACGGCGGAGGTGCCCGTCTTTTTCTCATCGTCATACTTCACCAGCGACGCGGCCATATCCACCCGGAATCCATCGCACCCATGGCTGAGCCAGAAGCGCATCACATCCTTCATGGCTTCCCGGGTCGCAATACAATCGGGATGATCTGTGGGCAGCTGCCAGGGCTGGTCGATACGGTAGAAACCGTAGTTCAGCGCCGGCTGGCACTTGAAGAAATTGAGGATATAGGTGGCTGCCCGCTCCGTTTCGCCGCCGATGTAGGGCATATCCTTACATCCCATGAACCAGTGGTTGGTCCAGATATAGCGGTTGGAGAATTCGTTGGGTTCTGCCTTGGAACTCTGCTTGAACCATTCGTGTTCTTCGCTGGTGTGGCCAGGCACCAGATCCAGCAGCACATGGATGCCCTTTTTGTGGGCTTCGTCAAACAGGCGGTACAGATCCTCGTTGGTTCCGTACCGGGGCGCTACTTTCTTGTAATCCCGCACGTCATAGCCCGCATCCTTGAAGGGCGAATCGTAGCAAGGATTGATCCACAGGGCATTGCAGCCCAGGCCTTTAATATAATCCAGCTTTTCAATGATCCCCTGGAAATCACCGATGCCATCGGCATTGGTATCATTGAAGGATTGGGGATAGATTTCATAAAACACAGCGTCCTTCAGCCAGGTTGCGCCCATAGAAAAAATCATCCTTTCGTGTAATATTAGCTGTGGTAATCTTCGACATGCCAACACATTTTCCTGCTGAATTTTGAGAATATATAAAGGGTAAAAATTTATGTTGACATTTTCGCTCCTTTCGGCTATAATATGCATGTTGCACAGGGGAATGGTGTAATGGTAACACGTGGGTCTCCAAAACCTTTGTTGAGGGTTCGAGTCCTTCTTCCCCTGCCAATAGGAAAGCCTTGAAACATAAGCGTTTCAGGGCTTTTCTTTTTGCTTTCAAAAGGGTTTTACACTTTATTTTACACTTTATAGAAAAATTCGGGGCGTTTTCAGCGGTAATTCTGCCTGTTTCCATAGCTGGCAATCGCTTGACAATTCGCCGTCCAACTGCTACAATAAAGCTGCTCAAATGCTGCTATTAGCACACGTCGGGGGACAATGTTCTCCGGCGTGTTGCTTTATGCGGAAATGCTGGAGGAGCGTAGAAAGCCCGATTTCCGAAAATTCTCAGAACGGCGGTTTCCAAAAAACAAGCGGCGATTTCTCGCCGCCTGGGTCGTGGTGTCGGTGATCGCCTCCTTCGTGGTAATTGTGTTCTATCAGGCATCACCCTCTTTCTTTTTACGGGCAATAAGTCTTGCCTTTAGTTCCTTTTCCAATGCAGGGAAATACCTGTCAAAAATCGGCTGCAATGCGTCTTTTTTCCCGTTGACGTATTCCTTCATCAACCTTTCTTCGTCTGCGTCCTTATTCGCTATTGCTTCCGCAATCGCAAGGATTTTCATTTGGTTTTCTTTTGTTTGACAGGCAAACAAATAAAACAGTTCTACAAGCTGGGCTTTGTGTTGTGCGTTCATCAATCAGCACCCCTTTCATAGTTCATTCACCAGATTTCCCTTCCAATGTACACTCGATCTATCAATTTAAGGATCAACTGTAATTTCCCTTGTCCATCGGATTGCTTTCGTCCATCAAGGAAGGGTAGCGTTCAACCCGCTGCTTCAAGGTCAGTTCCGTTTTTCCCATCGTCTGATTCATCCTCCTGCGTGTTATTGTCGGTCTGGGTGGGATTATGGAATGTCCTGGTAAAGCCGATGACTTTTCCAAGGATATAACAAGTTTCGGAGAGTTCAAAGGTTTTCAAGTAGCTATGGGGGCGAACAAGTATCACCTGATTGTCATTAACATAAATATAGCCGACGTGCGCTTGCTCTTCTTCCACAACTATGCCAATGTCACCGTTGGTAAAACCTTCACTCTGTAAACGGATATAGACAATGTCACCATCTTGTAACACAGGCTCCATGCCGGATTGATTGATGATTAGGACATGGCTTGCTTCTTCCATTGCAAGAATACCAGTTTGGATGAGTTCCATTTTTCTGCCCTCCTTACATTTTTTTCATTCCTTCGCTTCGGTAGGGATGCTGTCCAGAATTTCCATAATGCTCATTTTGCTTCTCCCTCTGCCTTCTCCGCTGCCTTGGCTGCTTTTGCGGCTGCGGCCTTCTCCCGCTGTTTCCGGCGCTTTTCCTCATATTCCTGGTGGTGCTTCTCGATTTCTTTATCATAGCGGGCCATAAGCGCCAAAGCGGTTTCCCGTTCATCTTCGCTCATTTCGCCATTGTTCAGGTAGCGCAGAACATGGGCGGCTTCATATAGTTTTTCAAAACCGCAAATAGGGCTGGTTCCGTCTGTGATGGTGTATCGGCTGTTTCCGTTTCCCAAAGTCAACATATTCATTCTCCTTTCATGCCAAGTAGTTCTTGGGATTGCTCCAGTATTCGATCAGCCGCTTTCCTTCGGCGGCGGGGTACATAGGAATATCGCAAAGGTCAATCCGGCATCCGTGCTTGTAATAGCCTTGTGCCCTGTGTTCCTCTGACGGATCAGGGAGCAGTTCACAACCTGACATTTGCAGGATGTTGCGGCTGTCCTGTCGGCTGGAGGTACGAAGGCCCACTTTGCTATCAAAATTGACGCGGATAGGGGCCGGAATTACGTCTGCCGTTGGATTCTGCGTCGCCGCTATGACATGGACACGGGCCGCACGTCCGAGTTGCGTCAAACGCTGGATCAAGGGCAGAAACGTCTTTTTGTCAGTCAGCAGGAGGTCGGCCAGTTCATCCACGACCACATACAGTAATATCATTTCACAATCATCCACACACGCAGGCAAGGTATTGGAATCTGTTGTCGCCAAGTAAAGCTGATCTTAATTCATTTGAAATGGAAAAGAGAATCTTTTGTGGAAATGGACTGAATTTTATATGTGGACTATCTTCTCAGGAGAAATATATAATTTATGGGTATGGTTTTTCGGATTCTTACTTCCCGCCCAATACATCAATAAATGAAATACAAAAAGAAAATGGTATTAGCAAAAAGTCAAATGCTAAACTACATAAAGAGTTGCGAAAAATAAAGAATAAAAATATCAGAAAAGACTTGTTTTTCGAGTAATATTTTTGTATGGAAACGGTCTGCGTCCAAAGATTGTGAGAAATCATAAAAGAGTTTTCAGACAGATTGAAAGGCAGGAATCAGGCATGCCGCGTCGAATAAAAAGAAATGAAAGGGTGATAGTATGCCTGAGATAGCGCGGTTCTATGGTATTGTAATCAAGATGTTTTTCAAGCCAAAGGAGCATGAACCAAGTCACATCCATGCCCTGTATGGTGAATATCTGGGAGAGTTCAATATCCGTACCATGGAAATGATACAGGGTGACTTACCGAAGAAAGCGCAGGATTTAGTGAAGGAATGGCTTTCAGCTCATCAAAGTGAATTGCAAGCCATGTGGGATAGTCAGCAAATCAGCAAATTGCCGCCGTTGGAATAAGGAGTGATTCTATGATCCAGCGAATCCGCACCGTCAAGCCTTTGCCGGATTATGTTCTTTCCGTATCTTTCGATGATGGAAAGAAGGTGCTGTATGACGTAAAGGACGATATGAGCCTGCCGGGTTACGCCTTGCTGCGGGAGGTTGAAGGGCTGTTCCAGCAGGTTCAGCTTGACAGGAGCCGAACGTGCATATTCTGGAATGATGAAATAGACTTGCCAAGCGATGCAATCTATGAATATGGTATGCCTGTACAGTAACAATCAGCGTCTCCATGCGGGGCGCTTTTTCTTTGCCGTCAGGCCCATTGTAAACACGGTGAAAACGGCTCATACAAATTCCTATCTAAAACATTGAATAATCCAATCACGCCCCGTAATACTTTTGACCATGTCATTGGATAAACGGCAGATCGTTTCACACAAACGATCAACCACATCAGCCAGAGAATGAAATATCTCGTTTCGGAAAC
>JAFUFC010000052.1 GCA_017470095.1 Clostridia bacterium
AATCTTTTGATATTGTGATTGTATATTTGAGCCATCGTATTTGATGCTTTTTTTGCCATTGTTTATTTATACAATTGTAATATAATTTCAGAAAATAACTCGTTCTGTTTTTAAAATAATTGTCTGAATATTTGCCGTTTAAAACATCGAAACGTCGGTTTTTCATGAAATTTCGCCTGTTTTTATTCCTTAAGAGCCTCGAAAGATGAATTTTGTTCTTGCTTCCTGTCCGGAACATAGTATAATGAAAGAGATTCCACAGGAGGACAGCAATGACGGCAGAGCAAGTACTTTTGGCTTTGGCAGCGATCCGTTCGCCACAGCCCCAGGATGAATACGACCTACACGGCTTGGTAGCCGAAGCGCTGCAAAATGCGGATATTGATTTCCGTCACGAAGCATCTTTGGCTCCCCGATGCCGCATTGATTTTTTATGCGACAATGTAGGCATTGAAATCAAACGGGGGCGGCCGGAACGTATTCCCTTGGAAAGCCAGCTACGCCGATACGCTGAAACGGGCAAGCTTTCCGCTCTCATTTTGGTATCAGAAAAAAGCCGCCCCCTTCCTGGGTTTATTGCTGGTATCCCGCTTTATCCCGTCAGTTTGCAAAAACTGTGGGGCATCGCTGCGGTGAGCGGCAGCGATAAGGAAGCTGCTAAAACAGAAACTCCAGCCACTCCCATTGAACCAATTTTCACGCCGCTTCCTGAAGCGGATATGGGAATCGTGGCAGATGAACGATATGATGAATTAGATATAAAAGAAAATATTTCAGAAAAAGCGGCAGAGAAAGACAGCGAACCATCCGCTATGTCATTCCCCTTTATCACGCCCATCCAGCCCCAATTGGAGGATAAAATTTTACAGGATTTGTGGGAGGAGGATGTTCCTCCTTTCCTTCGGCAGCCGCAAAACAGCGGAACCACTTATGGCACCCTGTCCTACAATGCCCGCCGGAAATGCTGGGTGATTAAGGGCGATCCAGCGGTGACAGAGCTGGCCAAACGTCTCTTCCCCGGCAGCGACGCCAAGCGTGGCGAAGCCCGTTTTACCGCTCACCGGCGTATTGTGGGCGATGTGAACTGGCTGATGCTGCGGTACCCTCTGTCCATTGCTTCCCGGGACAAGGAACGCTGGCAGCAGGCCCTGCAAGACGCCCGAGACTATTACCGCGCCCGGGAAAAGGCCCGTACTGCCCCCATTTCACAGCAGCTTTCACCGGCCGTGTTTGACGGACAACTCCGGCCGTTCCAGCAGGCAGGACTTAGTTGGCTTTTGCTGACCCCCCGTGCCCTGCTGGCCGATGAAATGGGCCTGGGCAAAACCGTACAGGCACTTGCGTGTGCTGCCCAGGAAGGCGTCTTCCCCTTGCTGATCGTGCCGCCGCCCCACTTGGCTCGCAATTGGTTGGCGGAAACCCGGCGTTTCCTGCGCGTCAATGGCCGGGAGCCCCGCATCCACCTGATCAAAGGACTAACGCCCTATGATCTGCCGTCGGCTGATGTGTATATCCTTCATTATCTGCTGCTGCGTGGCTGGAAGCAGGTGCTTCCCAAGCTGCACTTCCACACCGTGATTTTTGACGAGGTGCAGGAATTGCGCCGAGCAGGCACAGAAAAATACAGTGCGGCCAGTTTGCTTTCCGAAAGCTGCGAACGGGTGATAGGCCTAAGCGGCACGCCTATTTACAATTACGGCGGCGAAATTTGGAACGTGATTAATATTATTGATTACCATTTTTTAGGTGATTGGGAATCTTTCTCGCGGGAGTGGTGTGCCGGGTACGGCAACCGAATCGTATTAAAACCCCAGCTGCTGGGCGAACATTTGCGTCGGGAAGGGCTGATGCTGCGCCGTACCAAGCAGGAAGTGCTGCCGGAGCTGCCGGAAAAGCGTCGCCTGGTGCAGGAAATTGACGCTGACGACGCGCTGTACCAACAATTGATGCTGCCAGTGTGGGAAAAGCTGTACCGTTGGAAACGGGACAGGGAATTGACTGCCTCTGCCCGGGCGCTGCTGGAAGATCAAATCTCTCAAGAAGAACGGCAAGCCACCGGCCTGGCGAAAACGCCCTATGTGTGCCAGTTCGTCCGGGCCTTGCTAAACGCCGGAGAAAAGGTGCTGCTCTTTGCCCATCATCACGCGGTGATGGATGAATACAAAAAGGAATTGAAGCAAGAGCATCCCGTGTTCATCACAGGCCGGGAAACAGGCAGCAAAAAAGAAGAAGCGGTCGAAAGCTTCATGACCGGAAAAACCGATTTGTGCTGTATCTCCCTCCGGGCGGCCAGCGGCTTAAACCTGCAAAGAGCCACATGTGTAGTATTTGGGGAATTAGACTGGAGCCCCGCCGTTCACTCTCAAGCGGAGGACCGGGCCCATCGCATTGGGCAAAAAGATTCGCTCTTGTGCTATTACCTGGTGTCCCCCCGGGGCAGCGACCAGGAAATGCAGGAAGCCCTGGGCCTGAAAGTAAGCCAATTCCTGGGCTTGATGGGCGATACCCCGGAAAGCCAGGATCATTCCGCCGCCGGAGCCAACTACGCCCGGATGCATGTGGAAAAACTGGTGCTACAAATGAAGGAATAACTCAAAAAACAGCCGCAAAGCATATCGCTCTGCGGCTCGTTTTTGTCCTTGTCAGTCTTTCACTGCCGTCATGCCCTTGGCGTATTCGACGGCTTCTTTCAGCTGCGGGTCGTTCAAATCGCCCAGTTCGAACATTTCGCTGGCCAGTTCTTCCGGCATCTCGGAAATGATATCCGGTGTGATGCCGATCTTATGCACCGGCGAGCCGGAAGGCAGGAAATACTGGGCATAGGTCATCTGGAAGCCTTCCGTATTGCCGTTCAGGGGAATCACCGTTTGGATGATGCCCTTGCCGAAGGATTGCGTGCCCATCAGGGTGGCCCGGCCATTATCATGCAGACCGCCAGCCAGAATTTCCGAGGAAGAGGCCGAATTGCCATTCACCAGGATCAGCAGTGGGATGCTATGCTTACCTTCCTTGGTAAAATATTCGTCCTTATCGCCGTACCGGTCCTCACTGTACATCAGCAACTCCTTGTCCAGGAACAGATCAGCGATATCGATGGCTTCCTGCACATAGCCGCCAGGATTATCCCGCAGATCCAGGATCAGGCTTTGAGCGCCCTGATTCTCTAATTCTGCCAGCGCCGCTTTCACTTCTTTGGCGCAGTTGTTTTCAAATTGATACAGCAGGATATAGCCCACATCGCCTTCCAGCATGGTATATTCCACCTGGTTGATGGTCACGATGGCCCGGTTCATGCGGAAAGTGAGATACTCGTCACCCCGCTTGACCTCAATTTCCACTTCTTCATTTAATGTGCCGCGCATCACGTCCACAGCGTCCTGCATGGTGAAAGCGTTGACCTCAATATCCTCCACCCGCACCAGAATATCACCCTTGCGGATGCCGGCTCTTTCCGCCGGAGCATCCCGGAACACCCGAGTGACAGTAACCAGGTTGGTTTCCACATTGCCCAGCAGCTGCATGCCCACGCCGCCGTATTCTCCCGCAATTTCTTCCTGCAAATCAGCCCATTCTTCGGCGTTATAATAGAAGGTATAAGGATCACCAAGCGCGGCCATCATGCCTCGGGTGGCGTATTCCATCAGCATAGCAGTATCTGGTTCCTCCAGGTACCACGCTTCAATATACTGCATGATCTCATCCATCTGAGAATAGCGCTTCAGCCGGTCATACTCCGCCTGAGAAATGGTGACGGTGTTCTTCTTCTGAAATGAAAAATCAAACAGACCGGAGGCCTGGCCGCCCACCATCAGCACCCCGGCCATCAGCACCAGCGCGACCCCCAGGGTTATCAGCCTTTTTTTCATCTTTGCTCCTTCCGGCGATCAGGTCGCCTTTTTGCCTTTCGCTTTATTATTGCCGCATTTGCTCATCTCAAGCAGCATTTTAAAAGTGACCGCGTCTTCAAATTTTCGAAGGTCCAATCCCACCTGGCGCTGCACCTTATCCAGCCGATACACCAACGTATTGCGGTGGATATACAATTGCCGGGCGGTATCGGACAAATTCAGGTCCTTCTTAAAGAACATTTCGATGGTGTAGAGCATTTCCTCTCCAAACAGCCGGGCCGTGGAGCGGTTAAACAGCAAGGAATGATAATGTTCCGCCGTTTCCGGAGCCAATTCGGACAAGAACCTTTCCAGCAGCATGGAGCGATAAACATGGATGGTCCTTTCCGGGGCGTACACACGGCCAATCTCGATAGCCCGGCGGGCCTGGCGATAAGAAGCGTGCAATTCGCCCACGTTCCGGGCCACTTCCCCAATGCCGATGGTAACGGACAGGGCATCTTCGTTCATCAGCGTTTCCTGCACGGCGCAGGCGAATTGGCGCAATTCATCCTCATCTTCTATGCCGCTCACATCCTTAATGAAAGCGGCAGTATGCTTATCCATAGCCACCAGCACGTCGTTCACGTTCCTGGGCAATTGCTCCTCCAGGATTTCATAGGCACTGCGCTGATGCACTTGCACCATGTGCATCAGCAGCACGCACCGGGGCAGCGTGGCCGTAATGCCATGCTCATCCGCCACCGCGTCCAATTCCGCCAGGGACAATTCATTTTGCAAAATCCGCTGGTAGGCGTTATTTAAATCATTCCCCGCCTCATTGGCCGCGATCACCGCGCCAATCATGGCGTCGCACAGCACGAAGGCATCCCGGGCACTGTCTGCGTCCACCGCAGTGGTCATAATCACCCAATCCGGCGCGGAAGCGCATAGCTGATACAGCCTGCCGTCCCGGTACACCGGCACCCCGGGCGCGGTCAGCGCAGGGAGAGAAAAACGAATATCGTCGTTGGGAATCAGGCTGTTTCCATCTGCATCCAGCAAGGAAATGGGCGTTTGCAGCCGGGCAAAAACCTGCTCAATCTGAAAGAGTAACCGGTTATCCATGATTTCAGCATCCTCTCTCTGTCTTCGGCAAGAAATTATCAGCAAAGGAAACCAAAACTTTTCATATTATTATAGCATGCTTTTTCCCCATCTTCAATCCCTGAAACAGCAGGAAATATGAATATTCTGTTTATTTTCTACAAAAAATGACGCTTTTCTCAAAAGAAAAATTGAGAAAAGCGCCAATGGCGTGATTTTTGGACTGTCATTTTTTAACAATATCGTCCCGCAGGCGATAGAGCGTGGCGCCCCGGGTTTTGTGGCAAAACGCTTCCGCCCACCAAGTGACGTCCTTCACCGCGTCGTACTGCACTTTGCCATAGCGGATACCGTTTTTCTTTTCCCCTGCCATGTTGCTGTCCATCCAATGGACGGTGTTGGTATCCGGATCGTAATCGGAAATCATGATGGCGCTATGGGCGCCTACGCCATAGTAATAGCTGGCGGACATCTGGAAATAATCCCCACGCCGCACCTGCTTCATGAATTCCACTGCCTGGGCCATATTTTCTTTCTTGCTCAGGCTGGTATCATACTTAAACTGAGCCGCCACATAGAAAGGGTTGCCCTTCTCCGGTGCCACATCTTCCCAATAAAAACCATAGGCGTAGGGCTTGCATTCCTTGGCAGGCAAATTGTTAGGAATGATCAGCGGCGTGTCCGGATACTCCGCCATGCAAAAATCCCCTGCGTTTTCGTTGAACACGTGCACGGTAAAGTTTTTGCACACGTAAATATCGCTGGCATAATGGGCCCGCTGCAATTTGCCGTTGGCCTTGATGAACAATTGATGCCCCGTTTCTATGATCCGATCAATGAACACCTGGCGATCATCCGTACCCGCCGTATCTTCCCCCATGGCCATTGCCGGCATCGCCATCACCATCAAAAGGCAAGCCGTCAAAAGGGCCAACATTCGCTTGAACACGCTTACGCGCTCCCTTTCGTTTTCATTCATGCCCATCTTATTATGTTCCGCTGGTTTTGTCAACCGCTCCCGGAAATTTTACATTTATCCCCTCCGGGCTTGTTTCCTACCGGTGAAATATGTTATAATATGTTGTTTTCCACACCTGTATTCCAAACAAAAGGAAGGATGAAACGAATGAACAGCCTAAACGGCTTGAAAATTGGCATGGTTTCCCTGGGCTGTGTGAAAAACCGGGTAGACTCGGAGCAGATGCTGTCCCAACTGACCGAAGTGGGCTGTCAGATTACCCACGAACCCCAGGAAGCAGATATCCTGATCGTGAACACCTGCGGCTTTATTGCCCCGGCCAAAGAAGAATCCATTGACGCCATCTTTGAAATGGCGGAATATAAAAAGACCGGCCGGTGCAAGGTGCTGTGTGTCACCGGCTGCCTGGCCCAGCGCTATGAAAAGGACCTGATGGACGAAATTCCGGAAATCGACTGCCTGCTGGGCGTAAGCCAGTACGCTCGGCTTCGGGAGCATTTGGAAGCGGCTTTGACCGGCCATCGGGAAGCCGATACGAAGCGCGGCGCCGGCTTTTTGGAGTGCGGCCGCATCCTGACCACGCCGGGCTATTCTGCCTACATCAAAACCGGTGACGGATGCGACAACCGCTGTACTTACTGCGCCATTCCCCTGATCCGGGGCAGCTACCGCTCCCGGCCCAAGGACGCCATTCTGAGCGAAATTCGGCAGATGGCGCAAAAGGGCGTAAAAGAGCACATTCTCATCGCCCAGGATACCACCCGCTACGGCATTGATATCGGCTCCTCCTTGGCGGAACTGATGACTGAAGCCGCTGCTATTCCCGGGGTGGAGTGGCTCCGCAGCCTGTATATGTATCCTGACGAAACGGACCTGCGCTTGCTGGATGTAATGGCCGCGCATGACAATATCTGCAAATATGTGGATTTGCCCTTGCAGCACGCTTCTCCCACTTTGCTGAAAAAAATGAATCGCCGCGGCGATATGGCCCACACCCGGCAATTGCTTCATGCCGCCCGGGAGCGGGGCTTTTGCCTGCGTACCACGTTCATTGTGGGCTTTCCCGGGGAAACGGAGGATGATTTCAAGCAGCTTATGGATTTCACGGAGGAAATTGGCTTTGACCGCATGGGCGCTTTCACCTATTCCCCGGAAGAAGATACCCCAGCCGCTGCCATGCCAGGCCAGATTCCCGAGGAAATCAAGCAGGAGCGGCTGGACCATCTTATGGCCCTGCAAGCCAAAATCAGCCTGAAAAGAAACCAAAGCCGGCTGGGCAACATCGAAAAAGTGCTGGTCACCGGCCACAACGGCACCAATTATACCGCTCGTTCCGCCTGGGAAGCGCCGGATGCCGACGGGGAAATCCTTCTGTTCAGCCAGCAGCCACTGAAAGAGGGGGCCTTCGTCCAGGCAAAAATCACCGGGGCGGACACCTATGATCTTTCAGCGGAAGTAATTAAATAAGCTGTTTTCCTGTTCAAAAGCAGCATGCCACAGAGAAGCGCGCGTTTTTCTGTGGCATGCTGCTTTTTCATGTTGTATTGTTACATCGGTTCTGTTCAGCCACCCAGCAGGTATCGATGCCGTAATACCGGAAGCACCGCAAGGCGTCTTCATCGATCCGCTCACCCCAGGCAATGATGGGAATACAGGGCGGACAGCCCACATGGGCGTCGGCCAGAATGCGGCCCAAGGCGTCATCCACCGGCATTTCCCGGCTGGACGCCATCGCCGCTTCCCGCATGGAGAGCACGCGTTGTGGATGCGGCAAGGCGGGCGGCTGTGCGGCAATGGCTTTCTTGCGCGAAACGCCCAGCAGCGCAGTTTCCAAACGGTTCATATCCTCCACGGTGAACGATGGTGTGAGCATGGCCGTCAAAAAATCCGGGTCCGAAAATTCCCATTCCATGTTTTGCATTCGCAAAAGTCGGTGCAGTTCATCCCCGGTATAGCCAAAAGTTTTGGGCATTAGGGTCAGTTTAATAGGTTCGTCGCCTACCATTGCGTATCCGTGTTTTTGCAGCCGTCCCTTCATCTCCGCCGTGCGTTCCGCCAGCACCGCCAGTTTTTCCCGGTATCCGTCCGCCAGGTAGGCATTGCACGCGTCCAACGATTGCATGATCAGGTAGGACGGACTGGTGGACGCAAATAGGGCCATGGCCCGATCTGCCTGGCTGCGGAAAATGTCCGGCGCGTTTTTGCTGATATGCAGATACGCGCCACCGGTGAGCACCGGCAACGTCTTGTGGGCCGAATCGCAGCACAGATCCGCCCCCAGGGTGATGGGATGGCGGTCCTTGGACAGGAAACGCAAGTACGACCCATGGGCATTATCCACCAGCAGCGGCACCCCATGGCGATGGCACACCGCCGCAAGCAAACGAACATCCACCAAATTGCCCAGGTAATCCGGAGTGGTGATATATACTGCCGCCGGCAGGTCCGGCAGCGCATCCAGTGCGTGCTCCAGTGTCTGTTCATCGATATTGCAGGAAATCAGGCTGTTTTCCTTCTGGGGATACAGCCATTCCACCTGCGTGTCCAGCAGCGCGGCGGCGGAGAGGAAGGCTTTATGAGCGTTGCGCCCGGCCAGGATCAAAGCCTTCCGGCCCCGGCTCCTGCCATTTAGCAGTGCCAGATACACCATGGCCCGGATGCACAGGGATGAGCCCTCCGTAGAATACACCGTCCGGCCCGCGCCAAACAGGGCGGCAGCGTTTTCCTCGCTTTCCCGGATGATGCCATTCGGATGATACAGTTCATCCGCCCCGGCAATTTCTGTAAGATCCATCTGTTCAATGCCAAGAAAGGGCCGCCCTTTGTGACCCGGCATATGGAGCCGCAGGGTGTCCCTTTCCTGATAACGCTTCACAAAATCGCAAATGGGCGTGTTCATTCCTGCTGCTCCAGCGCTTTTGCGGCTTCCACCATAATGGCGCATTCCATGCGCTTTTTGAATAATTCACAGCCGTATTTGTACACGCCCCGCACAGAACCGGTAGCATGATAAGCGTTGGCAGCGCAACCGCCGGAACAGTACAGCCGGGCCCAGCAATCCCGGCATTCCTCCCGGGCGTAGACGTTGCAGGCGGCAAAATCCTCCCGCACGGCCAGGTTCGTAACGCCCTGCCATACATCCCCCAGCTTGAATTTTTCCTCACCCACGAACTGATGGCAGGGATACAAATCGCCCCAGGGGGTGACAGCCATATATTCCGTGCCGCTGCCGCAGCCGGAAATGCGCTTGTAGATACAGGGACCGCCGGTCAAATCGATCATGTAATGGTAGAAGGTGAAAGGCTTCCCTTCTTTCCGGCGCTTGAGCATTAGTTCCGCCAACTTTTCGTATTGCTCCTGCACAATGGGCAGATCTTCCTGGGTCAGGGCACTGGGATCGTCCTCCGCGCACACCACCGGCTCCATACTCAGTTCCGTAAAGCCCAGGTCCAGCATGGTTTGAATATCCTTCAAAAAATCGGGATTGGCGTGAGTGAAAGTGCCCCGCATGTAATAATTTTTGCCGCCCCGAGCCTGTACCAGCTTCTGGAATTTGGGCACGATCTTCTCCCAGCTTCCGTTGCCAGCATAATCCACCCGGAACCGGTCGTGAATCTCCTTACGCCCATCCAAAGACAGCACCACATTGCTGCATTCCCGATTGGCAAAATCAATCACATCATCATCGATCAGCATGCCGTTGGTGGTCAATGTAAAACGAAAGTGCTTGTTGTGCTCTTTTTCGATCTGCCGGGCGTACGCCACCAAGCGCTTGACCACATCAAAATTCATCAACGGCTCGCCGCCAAAGAAATCCACTTCCAGGTTCTGCCGCTTGCCGGAATGGGCCACCAGGAAATCCAGCGCCTGCTTGCCCACTTCAAAGCTCATCAGAGCCCGGTCCCCATGATATTTTCCCTGGCTGGCGAAGCAATAAGAGCAGTTCAGGTTGCAGGTGTGGGCTACGTGGAGGCACAAAGCCTTCACCACATCCCCCGTTTTGCGCTTCAAATCTCCGGCCATGGGCGCAAAGGTATCCTCGGTAAAGAGCTGCCCCGCCGCTTTCAATTCGCCGATCTGGTCGTAGCATTCGGCCAGCTCTTCCGGGGTAACATCCTCCCGGCCGCCGTATTTTTCCATCATGGCAGACAGGATTTCATCCCGGCTTTTTTCCTCATACAGAGCGATGATGTCATAGGCGATATCGTCCACCACGTGCACGCTGCCGGAGCAAGTATCCAGCACAATGGGCAGCCCGCCCAGCTTATACTGATGAATCATACGCAACGAATCCCTTCGTACAAAAAATCAATCCTGATCAAAAAAATGCCGCCTGACTGGCGGCATTTCCGGAAGAGCCGATTACTTGCTTTCCTTGGAGGTGTTCTCGCACTGCTGATTGGCAATGCCGCAGCTGGTCTTGCAGGCGGACTGGCAAGAGGTCTGGCATTCGCCGCAGCCGCCGTTCTTGGCGCTTTCGCACAGGTTGCGGGTATTCAAAGTCTGAATGTGTTTCATTGGAAATAACCTCCCATTGATCATCAAATTTCAATTTATTCTATCACAGAGCCAGGCATAAGTCAATCCATTCCGGGCGAAAAACTGCCCTCCTTTTACTTGAGCTTCTGCCGGGCGTAGGCGACGGTGATCTTCTTGGTGGCATACACGTTTTTATCGGTGCCCTTGGCAGTGCAGGTGACAGTGATCACCGTACCCACAGGGCATTTGGAGGTGGGCTTCAAGCGGCCCCGGCTGTCAATGGTGGCAATGCTGCTATCCACATCCAAAGACCATTTCACATCTTTGTTCTGAATATCCCGGGGATATACCTTGCCGGTCAGCACCACGCCTTCTCCCAGCCGGACGGAATCCTCGCCCACGATCACCACTTTGGTAGCGGGTTTCGCAACCGTGACATACACCACTTGACTCACGCCGGTGCCAAACGAAACGGTCAGGCTGGTCTTTCCTTCTTTCCGGGGAACCAGATAAATAGAGCCGTCCGCGTTGCGCTGTATTTTGGCCACCATGCTGTTGCTGACCTTCCACTTCAGCACCCGGGACAGGCCAGCAGGCGTAGTAGCGGCGGTGATCTTCAGCGGCTCGCCGCCCACATAGAGCACCGGCCTGTGGGGCTTAACCGCAATGCTTTTCACACGAGGATAAACCAGCAGAGGATATTCTGCCTCCGTGCCAAACTGAGTGGAAGTGGCAACGAACACCACGTCCGTGGCCTTGCTCATCTTAGCGGAAGTAGTCACCTTGCCTTCTTGGCTGATTGTCACGGACGAACCTGTGTACGCCGTTCCATCGGCGCGCATGATACGCCAAACGATGCCGTCGTTCTCCGCTTCTCGGTTAATTTTTTCCGGGTTGGCAAAAGCCACGTTCAGCATCAGGGATTTGCCAGCCGCCAGTGTGGAAGGATGATTGTTCGCCGTTATGGTCAGCGCAGCGTCTTCCGCAAAAATATCGCTGCCTGCCGCCTGAGCGTCCGCAGCAGCCGGGGCCGTTTGAACGACGGTTTCTTCCGCCAGAGTCGTGCCGCCCAGCATCAACATGAGCACAAGGAGCGCCAACGCCGCTTTCTTCCAACCAGTCATACCCATTACTCATCTCCGCCAAAAATTCATTTTCCCGCATATTGTAGGACATTTTGGTTCTTCAGTCAAGGGAAAACCAGATATTAATACGCAATTTCTTGTGGCTTATCTCAGGGTTTGCCACATCATCCTGAGGAAACCTTTGCAATTCCCGGAAAAGTATGGTATACTATATGTTGCGGTTATGCGCCTTAAGCGGCCGGATACCGCCAAGCCAAGGAAAGGAATGGATGGAAGCCATGGCGCAGTCTTATGACGCGGGCAGCATAAAAATTCTCGAGGGGCTGGATGCGGTGCGCATGCGGCCCGGTATGTATATTGGTTCCACCGGCAGCCGGGGGCTGCATCATTTGTTATGGGAAATTGTCGATAACGCCATCGACGAAGCCATGGGCGGCTTTGCTACCGAAGTGGCGGTAACGCTGCATAAAGATGGTTCTGCCTCCGTATGGGACAATGGCCGGGGCATGCCCGTCGATAACCACCCCCAGCTGGGCATTCCCGGCGTGGAGGTCATTTTTACGCGCCTGCACGCGGGCGGAAAATTCGGCAATGATAACTACGCTTATTCCGGCGGTTTGCACGGTGTGGGTGCCAGCGTGGTCAACGCGCTGAGCAAGTGGCTGACCGTCGATATTTTCCGGGATTGGAGCCACTATACCCAGCGCTACGAAAATTATTACGACCCCAAAGAAAAGAAATACAAGGCCGGACACCCCGTCACGCTCCTGGAAAAGGTGGGCAACACCAGGAAGCGGGGCACGCTGGTGCGCTTTTTGCCGGATGATACGGTGTTTGAAGAAACGGTGTACAACGGCGATACCGTGCGCCGGAGGCTGCGGGAACTGGCCTACTTAAACAAGGGCCTGAAAATCTCCTTCACCGACGAGCGCACCAAGGAAGAAGGCAAGGCGTACTGCGAATTCTGCTTTGCCGGCGGCATTATCGATTATGTGAAATTTCTTAATAAAGACAAAACCCCCATTCACGACGAACCCATTTATTTTGAAGGCAAGCGGGACGATATCCTCTGCTCCGCCGCCATTCAGTACACCGACGGGTACACCGAATCCTTCTTCTCCTACGTCAACAATATTCCCACCGGCGAAGGCGGCACCCATGAAACGGGCTTCCGCGCCGCCATGACGAAAGTGCTCAACGACTACGCCCGAAAAATTGGCGCACTGAAGGAAAAGGACAATAATCTGGCAGGCGAAGATTTTCGAGAGGGCATCACGGTGGTGCTGACCACCATGGTGAAAAACCCCCAGTTCGAAGGGCAAACGAAGGGCAAGCTGGGCAACACCGAGGTGCGCCCGGCCATCGAAGCCATCGTGACCGAAAAAATGTACGAATTCCTGGAGAATTTGAAAAACCAGGAGCTGGGCCAGAAGATCATCGAAAAGGCCGTAAAGAGCGCCAAGGTGCGGGAAGCCACAAGGAAGGCCAAGAACCTGGCCAGGGCCAAGAACGAATTAGAAGCCGCGCCGTTGGTGGGCAAGCTGTCCGCCTGCACCGGGCGCAAGGCGGTGGATAACGAATTGTTCATCGTAGAGGGCGACAGCGCCGGCGGCAGCGCCAAGCAGGGAAGGGACCGGCGGTTCCAGGCCATTCTGCCCCTGCGCGGCAAGCCCCTCAACGCCGAGAAAAAACGCATCGACCAGGTGCTGGCCAACGATGAATTCCGCTCCATCATTACGGCCCTGGGTACCGGCATCGCTGAGGATTTTGATCTTTCTTCCTTAAAATATCACAAGGTGATCATCTTGGCTGACGCCGACCAGGACGGGGCCCACATCCGCTCCATCCTGCTCACCTTCTTCTTCCGCTACATGCGGGAATTGGTGGCGGACGGCCATGTGTACATCGGCATGCCGCCTTTGTACGCCGTTAAAAAGAACAGCGGCATCCAGTACGCCTATGACGACCGGGAACTGAAAAAAGTCACCACCGGCCTGCGGGGCTATACCCTGCAAAGGTACAAGGGCCTTGGCGAAATGAACCCAGAGCAATTGTGGGAAACCACCATGGACCCTCAGCACCGCAAGCTTATGCAGGTGACCATCGAAGACGCCGCCGAAGCCGATTCCCTGATTACCGTGCTCATGGGCGACAAAGTGGAGCCCCGACGGGAATACATCATCGAGCACGCCGAATTCAATAAGGCCGATCATTTCGACGAGCACATCAAAACCGTCTCGCCTGTCACAGCGCAATAGAATCCATATCGTTTTTATCCATATCGTCTTTTCATTGAATAACTGCTCCCATTGGAGGAATGCCTTATGGCCAAGCAACCCCCTGCCCCCATTCCCCAGGATATCATCCAAACCCCCCTGGAGGAAGTGCTGCATCAGAGCATGATGCCCTATGCCGAGTACGTCATTTTGGAGCGGGCCATCCCCCGGGTGGAGGATGGGCTCAAGCCCGTGCAGCGGCGCATCCTGTTCACCATGCATGAATTGGGCCTGACCCCGGACAAGCCCCACCGCAAATGCGCCCGCATTGTGGGTGATTGCCTGGGTAAATATCACCCTCATGGAGATACCAGCGTGTACGACGCGCTGACCCGCATGGCCCAGCCCTACTCCCTGCGAGGCGTGATGGTGGACGGCCACGGGAATTTCGGCTCCATCGACGGCGACAGTGCCGCTGCCATGCGTTACACCGAAGCTCGCATGGCCCCTTTGGCTTTGCAAATGCTGCGGGACATCGAAAAAGATACCGTGCCTTTCCGCCTGAATTTTGACGACACCTTAAAAGAACCGGACCTTTTGCCCGCCCGCTTCCCCAATCTGCTGGTCAACGGCGCCAGCGGCATTGCCGTGGGCCTGGCCACCAACATTCCGCCCCACAACCTGCGGGAAGTGACGGAAGCGGTGTGCATGCAGATCGATAATGAGAACGTTACTTTGGACGAACTCATGCGCGCCGTTCCCGCCCCGGACTTTCCCACCGGCGGCGTGCTGCTGGATACGCCGGAAATCCGCGCCGCCTATGAAACCGGCCGGGGAAAATTGACCGTTCGGGCCAAAGTGACCATCGAGCCCGGCCCCGCCGGACGCACGCTGTTGGTGATCCACGAGGTGCCCTACGGCGTAGCGAAGGCCCAGATGCTGGAAAAAATCCTGAAGCTGAGCGAAGAAAAGAAGGCCACCCTGGGAGTAATCCACGATATTCGGGATGAAAGCGACCGCACCGGCATGCGGGCCGTGATCGAACTGAAAAAAGAGGCCAATCCTCAAAAGGTGCTGGCTTACCTGTACAAGTACAGCGATTTGCAGGTCACCTTCGGGGTGAACATGGTGGCCGTGGCCGCCGGAAAACCGGTGCAGATGGGCTTAAAAACGGTCATCTCTCACTTCATCCGTCATCAAAAAGAGGTGGTCACCCGCCGCACAAAGTATGAACTGGAGCAGGCCAAAGCCCGAGCCCACATCTTAGAGGGCCTGATCATTGCGGTGGACAACCTGGATGAGGTTATCGCCCTGATTCGCGCCAGTAAGAACGGCAAGGAAGCCAAGGCCAAGCTGATGGAGCGCTTTGGCTTCACCGACGTGCAGGCCCAGGCCATTCTCGATCTGCGCCTGCAGCGCCTGACCGGCCTGGAAATCGAAGCCCTGCGAAAGGAATACGCCGATATCCTCAAGCTGGTCGACACGTTGGAAGGCATCCTCAAAAGCGAAAAAAAGCTGCTGAACGTAATCAAGAAAGAGCTGCGGGAAATTGCCGATCAGTTCGGGGACGACCGCCGCACCGTGATTTTGAAAGAAGAGCCGCAGGAAGCCCTGCCTGTGATAGAGGAAGCGCCGCTGCCTGAAGAAGCGGTGCTGTTCCTCACCCGGGGCGGACAATTGCGCCGCATGGCTCCCCGGCAGTTTGAAAAGCAGGAGATGCCCACCCAGGAAAGCGACATGGCAAAGTGGCTGTTCCACACCCAGACCGACCATACCCTTTTGTTCTTTACGAACCTTGGCAACTGCTATCCTTTGAGCGTAGGGGCCCTGCCGGAAACGACCAAGCCCCAGGGCCGTGGCGGCCAGCTGACCAGCGTGTTAGCCGGGCTGGACAACCAGGAAACGTGCGTCTCCCTCATGCTGGTCACCCCCGGCAGTCTGATGGGCATGGGCGACTTGCTGTTCTTCACCAAGCAGGGCCAGGTGAAGCGCACCAGCGCGGCGGAATACGACGTCAAGCGCTCCAAATTCGCCGCCATCAACCTGAAAGCGGGCGATTCGCTCCTGTCTGTGATGCCCGCCGAAGAGGGCAGCGACATTGTGATGATCACCAGGAAGGGCATGTGCATCCGTTATGCACTGGACGGCGTGCCTGAAATGGGCCGGGTCAGCTCCGGCGTGAAGGGCATGAAGGTAGACGACGAGGACCAAGTCATCCTGGCCACGCCCTTGGCCGTGTCCGATCAAATTGTTCTGTTCACGGAGCGGGGCTATGCCAAGCGGCTGATGGGCGCCATGTTCGATGCCCAGGGCCGGGCCGGCAAGGGTGTCAAGTGCGTTTCTTTCAATAAATCCGGCTCTACCGGCACCTATGTGGCCGCCGCTGCCCGAATCACCGCCTCCCGTCCCTTCACTGTGGTGCAGCACGGGGGCGTTATGACTCCCATGCTGAGCGACGAGCTTCCCTGTCAGGACCTGGCCGATAAAGGCAAGCCCACCGTCATGGCCGTGCTGGACGATGTGGTGGAGGATTTGATCCTGTAAAGGAGGAAGCGTTATGGCTTTCCGGGAAATGACCCGAAAAAACAAGCAGCTGCCCAGCGAAGTTTGCATCGAAGTGCTGAAAAGCGAAAACCGGGGCGTGCTGTCCGTTCTGGGCGACGGGGGCTACCCCTACGGCACGCCCATGAACCATTACTATAACGACGCGGATGGCTGCCTTTACTTCCACTGCGGCAAGCAAAGGAGCCACCGTACCGACGCGCTGAAAGCGTGCGAACGAGCCTCCTTCTGCGTGTTTGACCAGGGCTACCGCAACGAAGGCGACTGGGCGCTGAACATAAAAAGCGTGATCGTATTCGGCCGGATCCAAATCATTGATGATTGGGACGCCATCGTAGATATCTCCACCAAGCTGAGCCACAAATTTACCCAGGACGAGGAGTACATCCAACAGGAAATCCGCCGCTCCGGCCCTGGCACCCTGCTCTTAAAGCTGACGCCGGAACACATTACCGGCAAACTGGTCAACGAATCCTAAAGGAAAAATGCGGAAAAACCGGAAAAAGCCCTTGACAAACGGGGGTTCATCCCCTATAATAGCTATGTTTCAAGCAGAAGCTGCCCGCTTCTCTCCGACGCGAATTCCGTTTTGCGCGGGTATATGGCATCCTTTTCTTGCGATCAGTATGCATTGGCGGGTGGCTTCACCCGCCAATTTTTTATTGGCCGAATAATTGGGAGGTGTATCAACCATAGCCGCTGAATTGCTCATCAATGAAGAAATCCGCGATCGTGAAGTGCGCGTCATCGGCGCAGACGGCGCTCAGCTGGGCATCATGCCCACCAAGCAGGCGCTGGAACTGGCGGAAGAAGCCGAACTGGATCTGGTGAAAATCGTTCCCACGGCTCAGCCCCCGGTCTGCAAACTGATGGACTATGACAAGCACCGCTTCGAGCAGGCCAAGCGTGAGCGCGAAATGCGCAAGAATCAAAAGGTCGTATCGCTCAAGGAAGTGCAATTGTCTGCTACCATCGAGGAAAACGATGTGGCCATCAAGGCCAAGAACGCCGTCAAATTCCTGCAAGGCGGGGATAAAGTGAAGGTGTCCATCCGCTTCCGCGGCCGTCAGATCGCCCATTCGGACATTGGCCTGAAGGTGATGCAGGATTTCGCAGAGCGAACAAAGGACGTCAGCACGGTTGAACGCCGGCCCATGATCGAAGGGCGCAACATGATTATGATTCTGGTGCCCAAGACGGAAAAAGCCAGCAAGGCCGAGCGCGTCACCAAGGCGCAGCAGCCCCAGGCATAACCCACTACTTTCCGGAAGGAGGAAACACCCATGCCCAAGCAAAAGACCCATCGCGGCGCAGCCAAGCGCTTCAGCCTGACTAAGAATGGCAAGGTGAAGCACAAGAAGATGAATGTGAACCACATTCTCAATAAGAAGACCACCAAACGCATCCGTCACCTGCGTCAGGGCGGCACCCTGCAGAACAACGCCGAGGCCGCTACCATCCGCAAGCTGATTCCCTACAAATAAGCCGATCGCCTAAAGGAGGAACATAAACAATGGCACGCATTAAGAGGGCTGTGAACGCCCATAAGAAACGCCGCAAGGTGCTCAAGCTGGCGAAAGGCTATTGGGGAGCAAAATCCAAGCAGTACCGTACCGCCAGCGAACAGGTGCGCCGTTCCCTGCGCTATGCCTATGAAGGCCGCAAAATGCGCAAGCGGGATTTCCGTCGCCTGTGGATCGCCCGTATCAACGCCGCCGCCCGCTTGAGCGGCATGAGCTACTCCACCTTCATCAACGGCCTGAAGAAGAAGAACATCGAAGTCAACCGCAAAATGCTGGCTGACCTGGCCGTGAATGACGCCGCTGCTTTCGCTCAGCTGGTGGAAATCGCCAAGAACGCGTAAGATACGTTTGCAAGAAGCCGTCCTGTCACCAGGACGGCTTTTCCATTCTGTACAAAGGAGGAAAGGACATGTGTGGTCAGTTTGAATTGCCCCTGCAGGGCCTGGCGGAATGGGAGACGGAAATCGACCGGAAATATGCCTCCCTTCCCCTTCCGGCACCCTGGCGGCGAAAGGGCACGGCCCAGCCGGGAGATATTCTGCCCGTACTGGCCCGGGGAACAAGCGGAAACGCTGGCCCGTTTCTCATGCGCTGGGGGTACCGCCAGGATAACAAGGGGCGGCTGCTCATTAACGCCCGCAGTGAAACGGCCTATCGGAAGCCCTTATTTTCCTCCTCCTTTGAAAACCGTCGTTGCTTGATTCCGGCCGCATCCTATTACGAATGGCAACGCACTGGGAAGGGACGGCAGAAATTTGCCCTGACGCCCCAAGGCGCAGGAGATCACCGTTATTTGGCTTGTTTATACCGCTATGAGAACGACCCCCGCCTGCCCGCTTTCGTGGTGCTCACCCGGGCAGCGGAACCGGACATCGCCTTCATCCACAACCGCATGCCGGTGCTCCTGGATGAGGACGCCGCCCAGGCCTGGCTGTCCCCGACGGTGGATCCCCAAACCATCCTGTCCCGTGCGTTGACCGTCATGGACGCTGCCAGCCAACTGGACCCCAACGCCCCTCTGCCGGATATTTGGGAGGAATAAAGCAAAACACAAACGCCATTCGGGCTGAACAGCATCCGAATGGCGTTTGGATTGTATGGGTGAATTCATCTTGCCCCTATTCTTCATTATCGCCGATCATTTTTTCCATCCAGATCATATCATACCATCGGCCAAATTTGAAGGCACATTGGGTGAAGGTGCCGCAGCGGTGGTAACCCATACGCTCATGGAAACGGGGGCTGGCTTGGGTCAGATATTCATCCTCCTGCTCCGCGAAAGCAATACAGGCATACAGGTTGCGGATGCCCATCTGCTTTAAGGCGTCCTCCAGCGCCGTATACAATGCCTTTCCGTACCCTTTTCCCCGAGCGTTCATGCGCAGATAGATACTCACCTCCGCCGACCAATCGTAGGCAGCCCGGGCCTTCAAAGGCCCAGCATAGGCATAGCCCATCACCTGGCCTTGATCCTCCAGCACCAGGTAGGGATATTTTTCAAGGGTATGAACAATGCGTTTTTTAAATTCCACTTCGGTAGGCGCAACATATTCAAAGGACACGGCGGTTTGTTCCACATAAGGCGCGTAAATGGCCAGCAGCGTCCCGGCGTCCCCAGGCGCTGCCAAGCGAATCCACATAGGCAATTTCTCCTTACAAAATCCGGCTTAAAAATTCTCGGGTGCGGGGCTGCTTGGGCGCAGTGAAAATCTCATGAGGATCGCCGTCCTCTGCAATTACGCCCTGATCCATGAAAATCACCCGGCTGCTCACATCCCGGGCAAAGCTCATTTCGTGAGTGACCACCAGCATGGTCAATCCGCCTTCCGCCAGCGTACGCATGACGGACAGCACCTCCCCCACCATCTCCGGGTCCAAGGCGCTGGTGGGTTCATCAAAAAGCAGCACCTCCGGATCCATGGCCAGGGCCCGGGCGATAGCCACCCGCTGCTTCTGCCCACCGGATAATTGGCCGGGCCGGGCGTTACGGTAGGCATCCATACCCACCTTTGAGAGGAAGTAGAGGGCCTTGTCCTCCGCTTCCTTACCATCTCTGTGCAGCACCAGCTTCTGCCCCGCGGTGCAGTTGGCCAGCACCGACATATTGGCAAACAGATTGAAGGATTGGAACACCATGCCCACCTTGCTGTGATACTCCGCCCGGTTGAGCGTTTCGGCATCCTTTCCTCGGTACAGGATGGTACCCTCCGTGGGCTCTTCCAGGAAATTAATACACCGAAGCAGGGTGCTTTTACCAGAACCAGAGGAACCGATGATGGAAATCACATCGCCGCCGAACACGGAAAAGGAAATATCCTTCAGCACCTGATGGGTGCCAAAATCCTTTTTCAGGTGGCGGATCTCCAGGATGGATTGTTTCTCAATCATTGGGCACGTCTCCTTCCGGATGAATGGTAATGGTAGCTTCCGAATCGCTCTGAGAACCGCAAATGGTGTAGTTTCTGCCTCCGTCCATTTTCTTCTCCAGCAGCCGCAGCAGCCGGGTGACAGTGAAGGTGAGCACAAAGTAAATGGCGGCAATGATAAAAAAAGCCTCAAAGTACCGGGCATAGGTACCTGCGGCCGATTTGCCGATGAAGAACAGTTCGCTCACTGAAATCACGTTCAGCACGCTGGAATCCTTGATATTGACCACAAATTCATTGCCGATGGAGGGCATGATATTGCGCACCGCCTGGGGCAGCACCACATGCAGCATGCTCTGCCAGTGGGTCATGCCGATGGCATGCGCCGCTTCCTTCTGCCCTTTATCCACACTGATGATGCCGCCCCGGACGATCTCCGCCATATACGCACCAGTATTGATAGAGATGATGAAAATAGCGGCGCCCAGGGCCTGCATCCGCAAGCCCAGGTACATCATGGCCCCATAGTAAATCACCATAGCCTGCACAATCATGGGCGTGCCGCGGAAGACCTCGATGTAAACGTTCAGGAGAAAGGAAATCAGCTTCATTCCCCAGCGTTTCACGATCGATGCCTTGGGCGACACCGGAATGGTGCGCACAATAGCCACCAGCAGACCGATGATAAAACCAATCACCGTGCCGCTGATGGCGATCAGCATGGTATACAAAGTGCCATTCCAGAAAAGCGGCCCGTATTTCTCCAACAGCAGGCTGACCCAGCCCCAGAAGGTGGTCGGCATGAAGCAATCCTCCTTGGTCCCCGTCCGTCGTCATGCGTAGGAAAGTCGGAAGAGCGGTTTTTCTTTTACCGCTCCCCGGCCCAAAAAATGTCAGTTGTTCAGCGGCTGGCGCAAGGTGGCATCCAGCATCAGTTGCACCCGGGTTTCTTCGTCGATCCCGGCAAGAACCGCATTGATCTGCTCCAGCAGGGGGCTGCCCTTTTGCAATCCCACAGCGATGGCCGTCTGGTCCATGGTGGCTTCGAATCCTTGGCCATCTTCAAACTGGATGTAGGTCAAATCAGGATTGGCCATGCAGTCTGCTTCCGCGCCGGGACGCTCGGCCACGTAGCCGTCAATGGCTCCGGCCCGGGTGGCAATGGTCATGGCCGGAAAAGTTTCCATGGCGGTGCCGATGATCACGCCGGGGATCTGATCAATGACGGTGTAGTGGAAAGTGTTCTGCTGACCGGTGATCACCGCGCCGCTGAGATCAGCAAGGGTCTTGGCGTTGGTGTAGGGGCTGTCCTTCTTCACCACCACCACCAACTCGCAATTGTAGTAGTGATCGGAAAAATCCATGCTCATTTTCCGCTCTTCCGTGGGGCTCATGCCTGCGATGATGGCATCGATCATGCCGCTCTGCACGCCCATAGGCAGGCCGTCCCACTCGGTTTTCACAATCACCAGTTCCTTATTCAGCCCTTGGGCAATCTTCCGGGCAATCTGCACATCGTAACCGTCGGCATAGCCCATACCGCCCTCGATGGGCACGGTGAATTCGGTTTCCTCCGTCTGGGTCCAGTTGTACGGGGCATAATTGCACTCCATGCCTACTCGAAGCGTGCCTTCCGCCAACGCGGGAACGCAGGACATAAGCAGCATCACAGCAACCAACAACGCCATCGTCTTCTTCATGGGAAATCCTCCTTTAAGCTTATCATGTGCAGCGTGATCAGATCAAAAAAAGCAGCGGAGCATGACGCCTCGCTGCCTCTATCTGCCGATAAAACCATCGAATAGCGCCCCACGGTCTTTTTCAGATCCGTGACAGTCGGAAAGATTTTCTCCCTCCGCCCAACAGCGCCCCCGCAACGGGGCCTGTTTCGGCGGCTTTCCCTTTCCGCACCGTTCACAGCCGCTTGCCGGCTCCCGGGGCGTACTCATGATCGCCGCGCCTCTATTCTATCGAGCAAACACATAACGGTTCGCCCGATTTCGTTTTTTATTGTATCGAAAAACTACGGCCTGTCAAGCGAAGTACCGGAAAAGTACAATACGCATGTTTTTTCTTGCCCAGCAAGCGTCTTCTGTGATATCATGGGACAGAAGGACGGTGGAAAAATGGTAGACGTGCGGCAAATTAACGAGGAAAACCTGCGAGCGGCGGAAGCGTTTGCACGGCTATTGAGCATGGACGGAGCATGGTATACCGCTCAGGAGGTCGATGATTTTGCTCACAATTGCGGCCTGACAAGCCATGAAGCGTTCCTCCTGCTTGTATCCGCTACCCTGGGCATGGAAAACGACCGGGCCTGGATCAGCCGCTATCTGTCCCCTGCCGTCACCGCGCTGAGCCCGCAGCCATTTGTGAATAACGCTTACTGTCACGCCCTTGTCTTCCCGGAAGTATCCAAGGGCCGCTGGCAATTCACCCATTTATCTTACGCGCCTTATCAGTTGTTCCCCTGCGGCCACATGCGCCTGAACGACGAAGGCCGGGAAATTCCGTTGTTGGGTTATTTTACCGTGCCGTTTTCCTATCCCGCCGTGCTGGAAAACGGCCGGGAATGGATGACCGTCACGCCCAACGAAATTGCCACCATGGCAGGACCGCTGGCTGCCGCCCGTGGGCAAATCGCGGTGTTTGGGCTGGGGCTGGGGTACTTCGCCTTGATGGCCTCAGAAAAAAAGGAAGTAGCGTCCGTCACCATCATCGAACGGGATAGGGACGTGGTTTCCCTGTTTCTCGATCATCTGCTGTCCCAATTTCCCCACCGGGAAAAAATCCGCATCGTACAAAGCGATGCTTTCTCTTACCTTGCCGGCCCCATGGCAAAAGAAGAATACGATTTTGCCTTTGTCGACCTGTGGCACGATGTAGGCGACGGCATCGATATGTACCTGCGCTGCCGGAAAATGGAGCGCCTGTCCCCCTGCACCATTTTCCAATACTGGATTGAGCAGGATATGCTGATCTTCCTTCGCAGCCTGATGATTGACGACATCCTGAACCGCGCGGGAAAGCTGGATAAGCTGGTCTCTGTTTCTCCTGAAGCGCTGACCCTCTCCCTGACCCGGGATTTAGCCCTTCGCGTCACCCCGGAAGACGTAAAATAGCCGCCCACTTTCATTGACAAAAGGGGCACAGTTGTTCTATAATGGAAGGGTTCTGGAAGGAGGCGCTTCATGCGTATTTTGGGGATTGATCCTGGTCTTGCCACCATGGGTTGGGGCGTGATCGACGCGGCGAACGGCAAGCAGCAATTGGTGGGCACCGGGGCGCTGATTACCCCGCCGGACATGCCCATCCAGCGGCGCTTGCACCATTTGTTCGTAGGCGTGAAGGAACTGATCGTCACCTACCAGCCGGAAGAAATCGTGTTTGAAGAGTTGTTTTTTGCCAAAAACATCACGACTGCCATGAATGTTTCCGCCGCCCGTGGCGTGGCCCTGTGCGCCTGCGCCGACAGCGGATTGCCCATGTATGAATACACGCCCATGCAGATCAAGCAAGCAGTGGCCGGTTATGGCAAGGCGGATAAAATGCAGGTGCAGCAAATGGTGAAAATGATGCTGAACCTGCCCCAAATCATCCGCCCGGACGACGCGGCGGACGCGGTGGCCGCAGCATTGACCCACGCGGCATCGGGCCGGATGAAAGAACAATTTTTGATGAAGTAAAGGCGGCGCAATATGTACGCATACTTGAACGGCCTGGTAGCCGATAAGGGACAAAACAGCCTGGTAATCGATGTAGGTGGCGTAGGTTACCTGCTGGCGGTCAGCATGAACACGTTGCAGGAAACCCCGCCTGTGGGCGAAAAAATGAAGGTATACACCTACTTTTCCGTCCGGGAGGACGCGGTGGAGCTGTTCGGCTTCGCTTCCCAGGAGGAAAAAAACATGTTCACCCGGCTGCTCACCGTCAGCGGCATCGGGCCCAAGGTGGCGCTGTCGATCCTGGGCGCCATGCCCCTGCGGGATCTCACTTTGGCCATCATCACCGGGGATATCACCGCCCTTTCCCGGGCCCCGGGCGTGGGCAAA
Organism: Clostridia bacterium; assembly: GCA_017470095.1. Classification (GTDB taxonomy): domain Bacteria; phylum Bacillota; class Clostridia; order Christensenellales; family Aristaeellaceae; genus RUG563. The sequence continues at coordinate 24,197 of JAFUFC010000052.1, forward strand.
AAAACGGCCCAGCGGCTGGCCCTGGAGCTAAAGGAAAAGGTCGAGCAGAGCGACCTGGATTATATCCCGGCCAACGTCGCTCCCGTCACCGCCGTGCAGGAGGACGCCGCCCAAGAGGCCCTGGCCGCCCTGCAAGCTTTGGGCTACACCCCTGCCGAGGCTGCCCGGGCCATCCAACAAGTGAAAGGCCAAAGCGATTCGGCCAACGATCTGGTGCGGCTGGCCTTGCGCAATATGGCTGGATTTTAAAATCACCACGGGGAGTTATAAAAGCGAAAGCGGAAAAACGCAATATCCCGAACCGGTTTTCGGAAGGGGTGCGAAACCCCGCTTTTGACCACCAAGCGGGCCCCGCCATTTATTTCAAAAGGAGCACACATATGGCCATAGATGATCGGCTGGTCATGACCGGCATGCGTCAAGAGGATGAGGAACTGGAAAATTCCTTGCGTCCCCGGCATTTGAGGGAATATATCGGCCAGGAAAAGGTGAAAAACAGCCTGCAAATTTATATCAGCGCGGCACTGAAACGGCATGACGCGCTGGATCATATCCTGCTCTATGGCCCGCCGGGCCTGGGCAAAACCACCTTGGCCTGCATCGTGGCCGCTGAAATGGGCCAAAACATCCGGGTCACCTCCGGCCCCGCCATTGAGCGTCCTGGAGACCTGGCATCAATTCTAACCAATCTGAACCAAGGCGACATCCTGTTTATCGATGAAATCCATCGGCTGTCCCGGGCAGTGGAGGAGGTGCTCTACCCCGCCATGGAGGATTACGCCCTGGACATCATGATCGGCAAGGGCCCCACGGCCCGGAGTATGCGCCTTGATCTGCCCAAGTTTACCTTGGTGGGTGCCACCACCCGGGCAGGCCGCCTGTCCGCTCCCCTGCGGGACCGGTTTGGCATCGTGTTTCGTCTGGAAATGTACACGCCGGAGGAACTATCGAAGATCGTGGCTCGTTCCGCCGGGATTTTGGGCATGCCCTTTGACGAAGGCGGCATCATGGAAATTGCCCGCCGCAGCCGGGGCACGCCCCGCATCGCCAACCGGCTACTCAAGCGAGTGCGGGATTTTGCCCAGGTCCGCGCCGACGGCCGCATCACCGCCGAAGTAGCCCGAGACAGCCTAAACATGCAGGACGTTGACAACCTGGGCCTGGATCGGGTTGACAGAGCCGTCCTTTCCGCCATGATCGAAAAATTTGGCGGCGGCCCTGTGGGGCTGGACACCCTGGCCGCCGTCACCGGCGAGGACGCGGTCACCATTGAGGACGTATATGAGCCTTACCTCATGCAATTGGGCTTCATCATGCGCACACCCCGGGGCCGGGTCTGCACCCCCGCCGCTTATGAACATTTGGGCAAAACGCCGCCCACTGAGCAGCCGGGCTCCGGTGATGCCGGCGTGGAACAAACCCAACTTTTCTGAGGCCCCTTATGAGCATCCGATTAGCGAACATGGGCGATTTACCCGCCATCGAAGCGGTTTACGCCGCCGCCCGGGCCTACATGGCCCGCACCGGAAACCCCCATCAATGGGTAGATTCGGGCTATCCAAGCCGAGGATTGCTGGAAAACGACATTGAAAATAACCATTTGTTCGTGGTTGAAGAAGTCGGCGTGGTGCACGGCGTGTTCGCCTTCATCCTGGGCGCTGATCCCACCTATGCCGTCATTGAGGACGGCGCGTGGCCCAACGACAGGCCCTACGGCACCATCCACCGGGTAGCCAGCGACGGGCAGGTGAAGGGCCTGTTCTCCAAGGCGTTTGATTTTGCCCGGGCACAGTGCGATGAAATCCGCATCGACACCCATCATGACAACAAAACCATGCAGCACGTGGTGGCAAAGCACGGCTTTTGCCGCTGCGGCATCATCCATTTGGCCAATGGCGATCCCCGGATCGCATATCAATACTCGAAAGAAGAAAATCCATGAAAACCAGTGATTTTTATTATGATCTACCCCAAGAGCGCATCGCTCAAACCCCCATCGAGCCCCGAGACGCCGCAAGAATGATGGTCATCCATCGGGATACCGGCTTACGGGAGGATAAAATTTTCCGGGATCTGCCGGATTACTTACACCCCGGAGATGTGATGGTGATCAATCAAACCAAGGTGATCCCTGCAAGGCTGTTGGGCGAAAAAGAAGAAACTCATGTGCCAGTGGAACTTCTGCTGCTCAAGCGCATCGACAAGGACACCTGGGAAACCCTGGTGCGCCCTGGAAGACGGCTGAAAAAAGGCGTTACCGTGTCCTTCGGCGGGGGCATTTTGCGGGCGGAAATTGGCGATACC
>JAFUFC010000053.1 GCA_017470095.1 Clostridia bacterium
CTTGGTGCGTTCCAGCACGCTGATATAGGTGATAATGCCGATCATGATGGAAGACACTACCAGCGAAATGGCCACAAACGCGATCAAAACATAGCTGATGGCGTTGATGATGGTGGTGACGGAGGACATCATCAGCCCTACATAATCGGTGAAGTGGATGGCGTTTTCTTCACCTGCCGCGGCATTGTAGGCGTCAATTAAGGCGGTGATTTTTTCTTTGGCTTCAAAATTTCTGGGGTAGATGTAGATGGCGGCGGGCTTGGCTGCATCGCTGACGCCCAGTTTGGAAAGGTTTTCTTCCAATGAACCATTGACACCTACTGACGGGGCTTGGCTGATCATTTTTTTCAATAAATCCTTGGTGAGCATCGACCGGTATCCGGCGGGAACCATGGCGCTGTCAAACATCCCCTGGCTTTCCAGGAGAGAAAGAAATTCATCCAGCTCCATGCTGTCCAGCAGGGACAGGATTTCTTCCTTGCTCACGGAGAAGGGCTGCCCTGTGAAGACGTCCATCCCGGGATGGGCCAGCTGCTCCTGCACAATTTCGCTTTCCCGCACCTGGCGCAGCAAATGATCCATCAGTTCATTCCGGTAGCCCACGGCGCCGCTGACGGAGGTGGCCACCGCGCCTTCGGCAGGGCGAAGAATGCCCACCACCCGGATTTCCATAGCGTCTTTCAACTTTTCCGCAATGTAAGCGTCATCCCCGCGCCGATCCACCCAGGCATCGCCTTGGCGTTCGTAATAATCAGTATTGATCATCAGGCGAAAACGCAGGGCCAGCAATTCATCATAGGTGAATGAGATGTCCTCGCTTTCGATGGAGTGGCCCTGCATCAGCTCGTCGAACTGGTTCTTCAATTCACTTTGGTCCTTGAGCCCCAGGCTGTACAGGGTGTAGTCGCTCAGCTCGTTGCGGCTGTTGACAATCACCACCACTTCATCCATCTTTTCCGGCATGCGTCCGGCCAGAACATCGTATTGGGCGGCCAGCAAATCCGGATTGTCCAGCAGCGCTTCGAACACGTTCATCCGCCGCATGGAAGCGTTCATCATGGTCTGCTGGAAACCGGCGGTGGAGGCGGTTGGCATCATGCTCATCATGCCGGTGGCTTCCATGGCGGTGGATGGGTTCACTTGGATGGGCGCTTCGTTTTCCACGAGGCGGTACAGCGTCAGGGGCGTATCATATTCGTACTGGATGCCTGTCACCCATTCCTGAATGCCGGAAGCCGGGTTTTCCAGGAATTGCTTGAAGGCGGCCAGGTTGTTCTCGGTAATGCCGCTCATCCAGGCGCTCATTAGCTGGGTCATGCGGCTCCCGGAGTAAACTTTCCCGTCCTCATGAGCTTCGCCACTGCCGGACAGGCCCATCAGGCTGGTCATGGTATCGGTCATATCCATGGTGCGCTCGTCAATTTCCAATGGATAGGAGGACAGGGTATCCTGCTGCACACGCTCAATATAGTTATTGACTCCGGAGGACAGGGACAAAATCAGCGCAATGCCGATGATGCCGATGGAGCCGGCAAAGGCGGTCAGGATGGTGCGGCCCTTCTTGGTCAATAAATTATTCAGGGACAGAGCCAGCGCCGTGCGGAAGCTCATGGAGGGCTTTTTTTGCCGACGGTTGTCGCCGGGGGAGAGGGGCGTTTCCTGGCAGGGGTTGGAATCGCTGATTACTTTTCCGTCCAGCAGCCGGATGATCCGGCTGGCGTACTGCTGGGCCAGGTCGGGATTGTGGGTGACCATGATCACCAGCTTTTCTTTGGAAATTTCCTTTAGAATATCCATCACCTGGATGCTGGTTTCGCTGTCCAGGGCGCCGGTGGGTTCGTCCGCCAAAAGGATCTCCGGGTCGTTCACCAGCGCCCGGGCGATGGCCACCCGCTGCATCTGGCCGCCGCTCATTTGGTTGGGCTTTTTGCGGATCTGGTCGGCCAAGCCTACTTTTTCCAGGGCTTCGATGGCCCGACGGCGGCGTTCTTCCCGACTAACGCCGGATAAGGTCAACGCCAATTCCACGTTGCTTAATACCGTCTGATGAGGGATCAGATTGTAGCTTTGAAATACAAAACCAATGGAGTGATTGCGGTAGCTGTCCCAATCGCCGTCTTGAAACTGTTTGGTGGAGCGGCCGGAAATCATCAGATCACCGCTGGTGTACTGATCCAGGCCGCCGATAATGTTCAGCAGCGTGGTTTTTCCGCAGCCGGAAGGGCCCAGGATGGCGGCAAATTCGCTCTTACGGAACTGCAAATCAATGCCCCGCAAGGCTTCTACTTGAGTATCGCCCGCGGAATAATCTTTGGTAATGTGTTTTAATTCCAGCATCATGTTGCTCCTTTCAACCAAGGGATCAAGGGCAGTATAACAGGAAACGGCCCATAAATCAACGGACAGAGAAAGAAAGGCTGATCCCGCATTTCAACTTTCGAAGCTGCTTTGGCGTCATATCCCGGTCAACTTTTCTATATTTTCCTTTTTCATCCTGTTTATTCCTCCCAAATTTTTCCATGTCAGCAGGAAAATAAGCAATTTAAAAGAATTAAAATTTTTTTTCAAAAAAAATGTATTTACCCCTTGATTTTTTTTCCCTTTTATTGTATTATATCACCGTTGCCCCTGCTGATATAGCTCAGCCGGTAGAGCGCATCCTTGGTAAGGATGAGGTCCCCAGTTCGAATCTGGGTATCAGCTCCAGTAAACCAGTCAGAAATGACTGGTTTTTTCATGTTATGGTCGTTTTTTTGCCTCATTGTAAAATGGTGGTTTATCGTAATGATTATTATAAAAAGAACCTGCGCCGGAACAGGTTCTTGTTGAAATTAGTGGTAATATTTTTCGCGAGGAATCTTAAGGCAGAACGCTTTTAGACCATGCTGATAGGCCCAAATACGCACGCCCTTGCGAGTGATGTATGGAGTAAAAACCAATATATAATCTTTATCCATAGGGCGGTCGCCTCCTTTTTTTGAAGGTCCTCTTGAAATCTGCGACAAAGTATGGTACATTTCAAATGTGCGACTCATGCACCCCGGCATACTTGTCGGAGAAATCTGTGTGGCAACACAGGTTCAAGAGGCAGATCACCTATGGGCGGTCTGCTTTTTAAATGTTGATCTTAAACTTGCGCCTAAGGAGAACATCAAACATATCGTGCAGGAGGAGCAAATCGTCTTCGGATGCGTCTACTGGGATGATAAAACGGGCAATTTTACCAGAAGTAAACGGAATGGCCTGCGTAATGTAGTCGGATTCGTTGGAGATAAGAGGTTGTGCTTGCGCTGCTGTCGTTGGCACAGGAAGGGCGGGAGCGTGCGGTTCGACATCTTCGGAAGGCACCGTGGAATCGGCAACAGCCACTTCCTCATTTTGGGTATCGGAGTAGCACAAGATGCCGCCTTGGATCAGGCCGAGCTGCTCCGCGCTTTCAAAAAAACACTTCGCCGCGGCGTCTTTGACCGAGCGCGTAATTCTATACTCACCCATCAAAATATTTGCCAGCAGTTCTTGCGAAGGCAATGCCACGCCGTCGTATTTTTCGATCAGTTTAGCGTACAACGGCGGCTGAGCAAAACAACTCAGCTCGATATTCCGCATAGATTCGCCGGTTGGATAAAGCAGCTTTTTGCTTTCGTTGGTAAGCTGGATGGTGTTGCCTTGAATGGTTGTGAGCAAGCCAAACTGCTTTGCCGCGCTGATCCTTGTCATAAATGATTTTGTGTTGGGGTTTGAAAGGCCATATTTTTTGGCCAGTTCCTGATAAGAAACGGACTTAAAATGTAAAGAATCAATTGTTTTGATGAAGTCAAGGCACTCGCCCCATGTTGCTGCTGGGTACATGGCGCTCTTTTCACGCTCGGCCATTTCGAAAACTCCTTTCATCTGCAAGTTACAATTATAGGATAGCACGATTCGCTTTTTGTGTCAATATATGCCGCGATGATTTGTGTAAAAAAGTCGCGTGTAGAGCGTACTTGAATAACGAAAAGCAAAATACACGCTATTACTGGTGACGATATCTAAATTTTTATGTATTTGACATAGATTTTTCTATTAAATAATATTTATTACTAGCTAAACAAATGCTAAAAAAGATAATATTTTTGCTTTGAATACAGCTTATCGATGTATTTTGCTGGAGAAATTTCAAAAAAAGTTTACTTTTTACTACGTTGCACATATATGCTTTCGTCAATATTCATGCATTTTAAGCGTTCTTTTATAAAAAATAGATGCCGCTCATGATTCCCATATGTAATAGCAGATGATGTTAGGCAGCTGCATGGAATACACTGCCCTAAATTTTTAGGAAATTAATTTCTTTGAAAGAAATATTGACAGCTTGCAAATTAAATCATATAATCTGTGTGTACAAAATTTCAAATAAAGAAATTTATTCTATCGTTTCCTTGGCGCGGTAAGGCGCTACCAGATAAAAAAGGAGGAACCTCACAATGAAAAAGCTCTTGGTTGTTGTTCTCGCTCTGATGATGCTGCTTGGCACAGTGGCGCACGCCGAAATCGCAGGCAAACAGGTTGCCCTGATGACCCCGTATCTGGGTTCTGTAACCACCAACCAGATGGTGGAATACATGAAAACCGATTTGGAATCCAAAGGCGCTACTGTTACCGTGATCAATACCAACAATGATTTTGCCATGCTGGCCAGCCGCATCGAGGACGTGGCCACCTCTGGCCAGACCGACGCCATCGTGCTGGTCAGCGCCGATCCTTCCCAGATTGCCAACCAGCTGCAGGACGCCTTTGAAGCCGGTATCCCGGTGTTCGGCTGCGACAGCGGATTTATTGATGGCATGGCGGTCAACGCTACCAGTGATAACTATCAGATGGGCGAGTTGATCGTGAAGTATGTGTTTGATGAATTGATGGGCGGCAAAGGAACCGTCATCGCTCTGACCCACCGTCCCCATCCCGGCGTGGTGAAGCGCTGCATCGCGTTTGACGATCTGCTGAAGGAATATCCCGACATTACCCTGATCACCGAACAGCACGTTCCTGCCGAACAGCCTATCAACGATGCCCAGACCATCGTGGAAAACCTGCTGCTGGCCAATGCGGAAAAAGACAGCATCACTGCCATTTGGGCCGCTTGGGATGAACCTGCCATCGGCGCTACCCAGGCCCTGAAGGAAGCGGGCCGGGACGAAGTGCTGGTCACTGGTGTGGATGGCAACCAACAGGCCATTTCTCTGATCGCTGAAGGTGGCAACCTGAAGGCCACTGTGGCCCAGAACTTTGAAGGCATGGCCAAGATCGTTGTGGAAGAAATGGAAAAACTGTTTGACGGCCAGGAAATTGAAAAAGGCGAAAAGTATGCCCCTGCTACGCTGATCACGTTGGATAACGTGAATGAATTCATCGAGAAATAAGGCGGGCGTACAAGGATAGGGGGCGTCCTGTTGGGCGCCCCTTTTATCAAACGGAAATTGGGAGAAGGGAGGAAAGCGCATGCTGCTTCAAACAAAACATCTGAGCAAGCAATTCAATGGCATTTATGCCTTGCGCGATATCAATTTTTCTCTGGAGGCGGGGGAGGTTCACGGACTGGTAGGAGAAAACGGCGCAGGAAAATCCACGTTGATCAAGATCCTCACCGGGGTGTATTCCCTGGAAGAGGGAGAAGTGCTGTGGAATGGCCAGCCCGTTCAGCTCCATACGCCGGTGGAGAGCCGGAGGATTGGCATTAGCGTTATCCATCAGGACCGCACGTTGGTGCCCACTTTTACAGGCATAGAGAATGCCTATCTGGGCATGGCCTATCCCTGCAAGGGCGGTCGGGTGGATTGGAAAGAAATGCGCCGTCGCGTCAGCGAAACGGCGCAGGCACTGGGAATTGAGCTGGATTTGAACAAAATGGCAGCGGAAATGTCGCCGCCGCAGCGCACCTGCCTGGAAATCGTGCGGGCTATGATGAACGAGTGTAAGCTGCTGATTCTGGATGAGCCCACCGCTTCCCTGACCGACAAAGAAAGCGAACTGCTTTTTGGCATTATTGATACGCTAAAAAGCAAGGGCACAGCCATCTTGTACGTTACGCATCGGATGGACGAAATTTTCCGCCTGACGGACCGAATTACCATCTTCAAAAATGGGGAGATGGTGGAAACGGTGTGGACCAAGGACACGGATAAAGATAGCCTGATCGGCAAAATGACCGATAACTGGAGCGCGGAAACCATTGCCTCATCCCGCCGGATGGGAGAAGAACTTTTGCGGGCGGAGCACATCCAAAGCAAGGACGGCATCGTTAAAGACGCCAGCCTTTCCGTGCATGCCGGAGAAATTCTGGGCGTTTTCGGCCTGGGGGGAAGCGGACGGACGGAATTGCTGGAATGTATTTACGGTTATCGCCCCATGCAGGGCGGACAAGTGATGCTAAAAGGGAAAAAGGAAGAAAATTTAACGCCGGGCAAGGCTATCCGCAAGGGCCTGGCGCTGATCAGCGAAGACCGCAGAGGCAAGGCGCTGATTGGCAATTTGGCCATCCGGGAGAATGTGGCTTTGAGCTGCTTGGGCGATTTTGCTGCCGGCGGCGTGATTTCAGGAAAAAAGGAACGGGAAGCTGTCAGCGCAATGGTGAAACGGCTTCAGGTGAAAATGGCCAGCGAAGAACAGCGGGCCATTGAACTGAGCGGCGGCAACCAGCAAAAGGTTGTGTTCGCTAAAACACTGATGACCCATCCTCAGGTGTTTCTGTGCGATGAACCGACTCAGGCGGTGGACGTGATGACCCGGGCAGAAATTCACCGGCTTTTGCGGGAGCAGGCCGACCAGGGATGCGGCGTTGTGTTTATGTCCTCCGACCTCAAAGAAGTGATGGAGATTGCCGACCGTATTCAAATTATTTCCGGCGGCAGGAGCCGGGAACTGCTGGAAAACGACGGGATCACATCCCAACAGGTGCTGGCATGCTGCTATCACCAATAAAGAAAGGAAGCTGACGAACATGAAAAATATGAAAAAAAGCTTGCAGGCGTACGGTACGCTGCTGGCGCTGGCCATCATCATCCTTGTATTCAGCATTCTCCGCCCCGCTGCTTTTTTCACTGTGCGGAATTTTATTAACATCAGCCGGCAGATTTCCCTGATGGTGATCATCTCTATTGGCGCTACACTGGTCATGAGCATCAACGAATTCGACCTTTCCGTGGGCAGCATGGCCAGCCTGGGCGGCGTCATGAGCGCATTGATGGCTGTGAACGGCCTGCCGCTGCCGCTTTGCTTCCTGCTGCCCATCCTCATCAGTTTGGTTATTGGCTGGATAAATGGCTGGATCGTGGCCAAATTCAAGGTGCTCTCTTTCATCACCACCCTGGGTATGAGCACCGTGCTTTCCGGCGTGATTTACCGGTTGACCGGCGGCGCCACAGTGTTTCAGAATATTCCCAAGGGCTTTTCCTGGCTGGGCACCTTCAAAATTGGAGAAATTCCACTGCTTTCCGTGATCATGCTGGCTTTTGTGGTGCTGTTTGGGTTTATCATGCGCCACACAGTGCTGGGCCGTCGTTTGTATGCTATTGGCGGAAATGAGGAAACGTCCAAAGTGGCCGGTATCAATGTGCCACTATACAAAAATATCGCCTTTGCGCTGTGCGCCGTGCTTTCCTGTATTACCGGCATGCTGATTGCGTCCCGTGTGGGATCGGCCAACACTACCGCTGGCGACGGCTATTTCCTCAGCTCTTACGCCGCCGTGTTTATTGGCTGCACGGTATCCAAGAAGGGCATTCCCAACGTGCTGGGCACGCTGGTGGGCTGCGCAATTCTGGGTATTTTGACCAACGGCCTGACCATGCTGCAAATGCCTACTTACATGCAGGACATCATCACCGGCGCTATCATCATCTTCGCGGTGATCATGCAGAAGCTGGGCAAAGGAAATGCGAATTAAAGGAGGCGGAAAACAGTGGAATGTGATACAATCCATGTGGACCATCAAAAGCATTGCTTTGTGGGCTATTTAACGGCGGGCTATCCTTCCCGAGCGGAAAGTATAGACATCATGAAAGCATGCTGCGAAGCGGGCCTGGATGTGCTGGAATTGGGGTTCCCGGCACGGGACGCATCCATGGATGGAGAAGTGATCCGAAAGGCTCAGGCCCGGGTGGATAAGGCATTGGGCCAGGATTTGACCTATTGGCGCCAGGTGCGTCAGGCCGTTTCCGTGCCCATCTGGCTGATGGGGTACAGGCAGGACTTGATGGAGAAGGACATCTATCTTCGTTTGGCAGAGGAAGGGCTTTACGACGCTTTGGTGATCCCGGATATGGAGCAGCAGGAGCGGGAAGAACTGGGAAAAAAGCTGCGGCCCTTCGGCGTGTCGGTGGTAGGCTTTATCAATGGCCAGCAAACCCGGGAAGATGTGGATCGGGCGCTTCGAGGGACGGATCTGATATATCATCAGCTGTATTGCGGCCCTACGGGCGTGGCGCACAATGACAGCAGCTATCTGCCTTTGCTGCGCTATGCCAGGGAAACCAGCAATGCCAGGCTGTTTGCGGGGTTTGGCATCAATTCGGCCGAACGGGTGGAGGAATTGCTGCAAAACGGCTATCACGGAGCCATTATTGGCTCCGCCATCATGAAGCTTTTACAGGAAGGCCAGGATCAAGCTTATCAGTTCATCCGAAATGTTCATAACGTGGTGAGGAGCGTGGCGTAAATGCGCTGTATAGCAACTTTTGATATTGGCACCACCGCGGTCAAGGCTGTGCTGGTAGGCTATGACGGCCAGCTTCTGGCCAGCCTTTCCCGGGATATTCCCACGCTGTTTGACGGCGATCGCAAGGAACAGGAACCCCGGGTGTGGTGGCAGGCTTTTTGCGATTTATCCCGGGAAATGCGGGAACAGTGCCCCACGGATACGGTGACGGGCATCGTCATGAGCGGCCAGATGCAGGACGTGATTCCTGTGGATGAAAGGCTGCAGCCGGTCTGTCCGGCCATTTTGTATTCCGACGGCCGGGGAGAAGCGGAAGCGCAAGTCTTGCGCGATGCCCTGGGAGAAGAGAAAATCCAGGACATAACCGGCAATCATTGCGATGGCTCCCTGTCCCTGCCCAAGATTATGTGGCTGAAAAAGCACCGGCCGGACTGGTATGAAAAAACCAAATGTTTCCTCATCAGTTCCAAAGATTACGTCATCGCCCAACTGACAGGCGTATGCGCCGGAGATTATACCGCCTGCTCTACTGCCTGCGCCATGGATATCCGCTCCAAAGCCTGGAACCGGGAATTGCTGGCCGCGGCCGGTGTGGCAGAAGAAAAAATGCCCCAGTTGTTCGCATCCCACGAACAGGTAGGTACGGTATCCCAGCAGACGTCGATGGCATCCGGTTATCTGCCTGGTACGCCGGTTTACGCCGGTGTGGGCGATGCGGGGGCCACCACCTTGGCCAGCGGCATCATGCGGGAAGGCCAATACAACATCAACCTGGGCACATCCGGCTGGGTAGCCACCGTATCGGAGAATGCGCTCAGCAGCGAAGGCGGCATTTTTAATCTGGCCGCCATGCCCAAAGGAAAGGTGATTAATGTGGTGCCTTTTCTCAACGCGGGCAATGTGCATCGCTGGGTTTGCCGGCTTTTTTCCGAAACGGAGGAGCCGGATTATGGCCGGGTGCAGACGCTGCTGGAGCGGAGCGTTCCAGGCTCCGACGGCGTATTTGCCTTGCCTTACCTGGTAGGGGAGCGTTTCCCAGTGTTGGACGCGGCTGTCCGGGGCTCTTTCATGGGCATCACGCCCGAAACCCGAAAAGAAGATTTGGCCCGGGCTATGCTGGAAGGGGTTGCGTATTCCATCCGACAGGGAATAGAAACGATTGGAGAAAAACCTACGGATATATCCGTCATTGGCGGAGGCGGCCGGGTGGGCCCTTGGTGCCAAATGCTGTCGGATGTTCTGGGAATGCGCCTCACCGCGTATTCAAACGCCGATACCTTGCCAGCCCGGGCCATTGCGGCTGCGGCACTGATTGGGGAAGGCGTTGCGCCGGATTACCGGGAATTTGTGGAAGGGTTGCAGACGGACCGGCAGGCAAAAAACTATCTGCCAGACCCGGAAACGCACGCGTTTTACGATCGCCAATATCGCCGGTACACTGGCCTGTACGGCGCGCTGAAGACATGGTACAGGCAATAATTGGCCTTGCTTGCGCACGTCCTGATGTGGTATAATTTATCATTGGAAATTTGACGGGTGAGAGGTATGCTTCGTGAGTGTGATCAATAATCAGCGGTTGGCGGCCAAAATTTGCGAAATGTACTATTTGCGGGATATGAGCCAGAAGGAGATTTCCTCTCGGCTGAAAATTTCCAGGCCCCATATCTGCCGCATCATTGCGCAGGCCCGCGAAAATGGCATGGTGGAAATCCACATCAAAAATCCGCATCGGGAGGAAACCACCCTGGAGCATCAGCTCCTTACGCGGTTTTTTTTGGAAGACGCCATGGTTATTGACGCGGCGGGCGCGGATAAAGCGGAGCGGGATGCGCAATTTGGCCGGGAGGCGGCAGCCTACCTGGACACCTTCCTTTCCAATGGCACGCAATTGGGTGTGATGAGCGGCAAAACTGTTTCCACCATCGCCCGATACATGAAAAACGACGGAAAGCATCTGGGGCTGGTGGTGCCTCTGGTGGGCGGCATCGGCACAGCCAGTTCAGACCTGCATGCCAATTCCATTGCCATGCAGATCGCTGCCAAATACGGCGGCACCTCCTTGGTGCTCAATGCGCCGCTGGTGGTTTCCAATGCGGAAACCGCGGCAATCTTAAAACAGGAAGCCACCATTGCCCAGGTGCTGGAAGCAGGCCGGCACTGCGACGCGGCCATCATCGGCATTGGTAATGTGGATGAGCATTCTACTACGGCCCAGGCAGGCGGCATTAGCGAAGAAGATCTGCATGCGCTTCGGGAAGCGGGAGCGGTATGCTCCGTGTGCAATTCCTACTACGACGCGGACGGGAAAGAAGTGGATATTCTTTCCAATAAGAGCATCGGAGTGGAACTGAAGGATTTGAAAAAAGGACGGATCATTGCTTGCGCCCTTGGGAAAAGCAAAACCCAGGCCATCCACGCTGCGCTGATGACAAAACGGATTAGCGTGCTTATTACGGATGCCGACACAGCCCGGTGCCTGTTGACGATGGAATAAAAAACATCACGTTTCAGGCACGGCCCAAAGCGCCGAATGAACATTTTCCGCTTTTGCTCCTCCCGTTGCTAAAAAAGGCCCATCCGTTTAACACGAACGGATGGGCCTTATACTAAAGCCTGTTTCTACATTCTGAAGGACTCGTTTTCGGTATTTCAGGCTGCGCTTCCGCGTTGCCTTTCCACGATTTACCCAGTAAACCATCGTCAAAGCGACTGGAATGGCAGCCTAATCCTCTCGAAACTGCACATTCCTCATTTTAAAACCAGACGCTATCTTCATTCTTTTTGATGAGGCTGGGTCATTCCAGCTCACACACGTTTTCTGGATGCCCCTTCAAATAGGCCATGGTATTATTGAAGGCGATGCGGGCCCGGCGGATCATGGATTCATCCGACAGGAAAGCCACATGGGGCGTCAGCAGGGTATTCTGGGCGTGAAGCAGGGGATGTTCCGCAGGAATAGGCGGCTCTGTATCGTACACATCGATGCCCGCGCCGGCGATGATTCCTTCATTCAGCGCTTCGGCCAGGGCGGCGTTGTCTACAATGGGGCCCCGGGCACAGTTGATGAAAAGGGCGTGGGGCTGCATGAGATGAATAAGATCCTTGCTAATGAGCCGATGAGTGGAGGGATTGCTGGGCGTATGCAGGGTGACGATATCGCTGGCGCGCATCAATTCTTCCAGCCCCACATAGCGGATGCTCAAGGCTCGGGCTTCTTCATTGGGCCGGATATCATGGGCGATCACCTGGGCGCCAAAGGCCAGAAACAGCTTGGCTGTAATCATACCAATTCGGCCTGTGCCGATCACGCCCACCGTTCGGCCGCTGATTTCTTTGCCACGCAGACCGGCGGAGGTGCCGCCCTGGCGCACGGCTCGGTCACCCTCCGCTGTTTTCCGCAGCAGGGCGATGGTCATGCCGATCACCAGCTCGGCTACCGTTTGGTTGGAATAATTGGCGGCGTTGCATACTGCGACGCCTTTTTGTTTGCATTCATCCAGGCCCACGTGATCGATGCCGGTGAAGGCCACATTCAACAGCTTTAGCCGGTCTGTTCCGGCCACCACTTCCGAAGGGTAAGGGGTGTTGGCGATCATCACCACTTCGCATCCAGCACTGTGGCGCTTGAGCTCTTCGATGTCTGTGGTCTTGGTATCGTAGTATACAAACTCATGGCCCTGGGCCCGAATGGGCGCGGACAATTCATCAATCAGTTCCCGGCTTACGCCCAAAGGCTCCAGCAATGCGATTTTCATGGTTATAACCTCCCTTGTGATGGCTTTGCCCTTTATATGTTCACCGTTCAAGCGCCATTTCCTGCTTCTGCCGACGAGGCGTAAAAACAAGGGTCGGCCGCTGCGGCCTGCTTGAAAATTGCACTGTCCGGATACCTCACTGAGAAACAAAAATTGATCATTCTTTACGCATTATGACATTTTTCTTTTGGAATTTTGAGCGAACATGCAAAAATTTAGCATGCAATTATATGCGATATTTAAACCAAAAAATACATGCTTTTGAAACGGGAAAAAATGAAATTGAAGAGGCCGTTTGCCTTTGAAATATCTTGATTTTCCTTGTGATTTTGCGAAAAAAAGCCTGCTTTCCATCGCAGGATTTGATTATTTTTATCGCAAGGAATGAGCATGAAAAGCCTGATCATCCATTGCAGTGGCAGGACCACTTTCGTATCATGTAAAAAAAGAGCAGGAAATGCTCAGATGAAACGTAAGGAGGAAACAAACATGAGGAAGATGCTGTCCGCGCTGCTGGTACTGGCGATGCTGATTTCGCTGGTTCCCTCCGTTCTGGCTGAAGGAACGCCGGAACCCATTACCGTGACCGTGTTCCGGGGCGATCCCGGTGACCAGCCCACCGAAGACAACAAGATCTACAAGATGATCGAGGAAAAACTGGGCATTAAATTCGAAATCGAATTCCTGGCCGGCAACCTGGATGAGACCCTGGGCCTGAAGCTGGCTGACGACGTGTATCCCGATCTGTTCGACGGCGGCAACAGCGCCGAGACCCTGGAGAACGCGGGCGTGCTGATCAACCTGCTGCCCTACATCTCCGAGGAAAAGACCCCCAACCTCTACAAGCACCTTTACACCAACGACCGCATCAAGCAGCTGGTGAACGATGACGGTGAACTGTTCATCATTCCCAACTACGGCATCAACTATAACGCTCAGATCCAGAACTACTGCAACGGCCCCGCCTTCTTTATTCAAAAGCAGGTCATTGCCTGGAACGACTACAAAGTGCCCACCACCCTGAACGAGTACTTTGACCTGATCGAGCGCTACATGGCCGCCAATCCCACCACTGCCAACGGCACGCCCTACACCGGCTTTGCCATCCTGTGCGAAGGCTGGCGTCACTTCTGCCTGATCAATCCCGTGCAGCACCTGATGGGCCGTCCCAACGACGGTGAAGTGCTCATCGACGTGAACGATCCTGGCTTCCACACCGAAACCTTCATTGATAAACTCTACGCCAAGGCTTACTACGCCAAGCTGAACGAAGAATATCACAAGGGCCTGATTAACAAGGACACCTTCGTGATGAACTACGACCAGTATATCGCGGCCCTGTCCAACGGCACTGTGCTGGGCATGTTCGACCAGACTTGGGACTTTGGCACCGCCACCGATTCTCTGACCGCCAGCAAGATGTATGAAAACACCTATCTGGCCCTGCCCCTGGTATACGATCCCGAATATGTGGACGGCAAGGTGATCGAAGAGCACTACCTCAACGGCACCGTTATGAACAAGGACCGGGGCTTTGGTATCTCCGTTACCTGCAAGGATCCCGAACGCCTGGTGCAGATGTTTGAAACCCTGCTGTCCGACGAATGGCAGACCATCCTCCAGTGGGGCATCGAAGGCGAAGACTACTATGTGGAAAACGGCCGCTACCTGATGACCCAGGAGCAGTATGAGCAGCGCTCCGACTCCCAGTGGAAGCGGGCCAATAAGGCCAACGCCATTTGGGAATCCTGCCCCAAGAAGCAGGGTACCATGGACAACGGCAATGCCTGGGATCCTCAGAACCAGCCGGAAATCTACTTTGGCCAGATGA
>JAFUFC010000054.1 GCA_017470095.1 Clostridia bacterium
ATCGAACAGTATGCTGCTTGTCATACTTTGACTGTGCAATCGTATGAGGATTCGTACTTTCAATCATGGCAACTTTCCTCCTAAAATAGGTGTCAACCTATTATGCCACTTCGAGTAAATAATGCAAGTACTTTTTCAAAAAAACTGAAAAAAACTTTCGGACACTGCTGATTTGCAGCAGCATCTGAAAGTTTTGGGAACGGGTGTCTATTTTACGCTTACTGTATAACGAAAATACCCCGGCCTGTCCATAGGTCGGGGTATTTTCGTTATTGCAGCGTAAATTGGATTTCACGCTGGCCGAAGCCTTCTGTATCCAAAGTGAGCCGGACCTCGCCGGGCGTCGTTCCCGCTTTCAGAAGCACCAGCAGATGGCCGTTAAAAGTGGGACATTCCGTGCGCAGGAAAGGGGATACATCCCAAACATTGCCGTTATCCATGCGGATTTCCACCGGCGCGCCATCGGCTTGGACGCTAACGCGTTTGTCCTCCAGCATGAAACGCCGTCCATGCTGATCCTGGATGACTAAATCAACCATGGCCACGCTGCGCCCATCGGCAGGCAGAACGGTACGGTCCGCCGTAACGGTCAGGCTGTGGGCCTCGTGATCGGAGTAAAGAATATCCTCCGCCGCTTTGTTTTGTCCGATGTAGCCCTCCGCCCGCAGCACGCCGGGAATATAAGGCAGATAGAAATGCACCATGCCGTCGTCATCCTCCCGCCGGAAGCCGTAACGCACGGTCTGGCTGTTTTGGTACAGCAGCACCTTGTCGCAGTTGGTCATGACCGCTACATGCACCATCTTTTCAAAATGGGTGTATTTCCAGTGGGACCGCATTTGCGGGAAGCCCCACATGGCCCGGGCGCCGTCCCAGGGTTCGGTTTCATCATACACGCAGATTTTCAGCATGGGCTCCCGCTTGAATTGGGACGCGCAGTAATACGCCCGCAGCTTCCAATCCCCGGTGGAATCCAGGGGATCTCCGGGCCAGCCGCGCTGCGGCCAAAGCACGGATTCTCCCAGATAGTCAATCCCTGCCCAGATGATGGAGCCGCACACCCAGTCATACTTTTTCACAATGGCATAGGGGCTCTCGGTGCTTAACTGCACATTGTTCAGGGCATGCTCGTCCTTGCGGTACAGCGTATGGGTTTCCGTGCCGATCATGGGAATGCGGATGCCGTATTCCCGCATTTTTTCATAATAGTGCTCCATGTAGTTGCCGCAGAAAACGTCCACCAGTTCCGCATAGCGCTTGAGGGCCGCCAGCTTCACCCCCATGGGGGTCACGTCGTTGTAATCCTTCAGCACGCAGGAAATCAGCACGCAGGTGACCGCGCGGGTGGGGTCCAGCGTCCGGACGGCTTCCGTCAGCTCCTTCAGGTAAGCGTAAAACTTTTCGGAAAATTGATGGCTGACCTCATTGCCCACGCTCCACAGGATAATGGAAGGATGGTTCGCGGCCCTTCGGATCATGGCTTTCAGGTCTTCATGACGGTCTGCCCAGGTGCGGTCAAAATACATGTGGCAGCCTTCCCACTTGTCCATCAATTCATCCATGCACAGGAAACCCAGTTCATCCAGCAGGCTGTAGAAATACTCCGGCATGGGATGATGAGCGCAGCGGATGGTGTTCACGCCCATTTCCTTCAGAGCTTTCAAGCGCCTCTTCCAGATTTCCGGAGGCACCGCCGCGCCTACGGCTCCGCCGTCATGATGGAGGTTCACGCCCCAAAGCTTGGTTTTCACCCCGTTGAGGAGGAAGCCATCCTCCGTATCAAATACCGCGGAACGCACGCCAAAGGCGCTTTCCAGCGTGTCTCCGCCGCTGAGCGTGACCCGGGCGCGATAAAGATCGGGCGTATCAGGCGACCAGAGCTTGGGCTTTGAGATGGGAAAAGTCCATTGCGTGTTGGGAAGGGCCGCCTGCTCCTGCTGACAGACGGTGCTTCCATCCGGCGCGGTCACCGTTAATGTGACCGTCTGCCCGGCGCAGTCACCGGCAACTTCACAGGTGACGGTGCATACAGCCTCATCGCAGCGGATGCCGGCAACATCCGGCACATCACCGCTGGGGCCCTTATGAATGGGAACGGATACAATGCGGAGCCCGTCATGCACCAGGTGGGTATCCCCGTCCACCAGCAGCCAAACGTCCCGGATGATGCCCGCTCCGGAATACCACCGGTCGCCGGATGCGGCGTATTCGCCTTCCGTGCTGCGGTTGTCCACCTTGACGGCCAGCACGTTGTCTTTTGCAAAATCCAGCGCGCGGGAAATGTCCACGGTAAAAGGAACATACCCGTAGGCATGGCCGCCCACCTGTACGCCGTTTAACCACACCTCACTGAAACGCTGCACCCCGTCGAACAGGATGCGCACCTGCTTATGCCGCCAGCCCTGATCCGCCTGGAAACGCAGACGGTATACACCCATGTGTTCCCGGGGATAAAAGCCCTGACATCCTTTCCCGGGAGCGTCCTGGGACCGGGGCTGATCGATCTGCCAGTCGTGGGGCAGCGTTACTTTTCTCCATGCGCTGTCGTCATAGGCAGGAAGCAGCGCGGCCTCATCCTGGGTGAGAGCAAAGCGCCAGCCATGGGCGAACAAAATCCGGTCTGGTTCCATACCGTTTCCTCCTTCATATCATGCGGGGCGCTGTTTTAGCAACGCCAAATAATCATTCACGTGCGTTCCTTGTAGCGTGTTTCGTGGAAATCTTCTTCCATGAGCGTGGGGAGCGATGATTGAGAGCTTTCATATTCTTCACAGGTCATCGTTCGGGCAATGATGGTGACGCTCAGGCCGCCTTCCCGGCCGGATTCGATCCGCAGGCCGCACTCATCGCCGTAAAACAGTTTCAGCCGCTGCTGCAGATTTTTAAGGCCATAGCTTTCCTTTGAATCCTGAGCAGGCGCTGTGAGCTTGATCCGGAGCGCTTCAATGGATTCCGGGGACATGCCCCTGCCGTTATCCTTTACGGACAGCTCCATCAGGCCGTTCTCCAACAGCTTTCCGCTGATAACAATTTCGTTCTCATCCGTGGCCGTGTCAAAACCGTATTGGAAGTAGTTTTCAATCAGCGGCTGGAAAACATTGCGGATGATACCGTAGCGAAGAACGTCGCGGGTAAAATCATACCGGACCTCCACCTGATCCTTGTATCGCGCCCCAAGCAGGGAAAGATAGCGCCGCGTGGAAAGCAATTCTTCCTCCAGCGGCACAAAGGTTTTGGAGCCAATCAGGCTGCGGAAAATCGCTGAAAAATCCGTAATCAGCTCAGCTACATCGCTTACGCCTGCCTGTTCGCACCGGTTGCGCAGCATTTCAAGCGTATTGTAGAGAAAATGCGGGTTATATTTCGATTGCAGATCGGACAGTTCGGCTTCCTTTTGCCGAAGCTGGTAATAATGCGCGCGGTTGATGGTGCGGTTCAGGCGCTGCGCCATATCATTCACGGCCTGGGCGATGGACTTAAGTCCCGTTTGAATGAACTTGCCTTGGATGGGCGTGGCCATATCATTATTGGAAATACGCAGCAATCCCTGGCGAATGGCATTGACTTCTCTGGTAATGACCCGGAGCGTCAGCAGATACAGAAGGAAAGAGATAATGGCAAAGAGCAAAACCAGCAGCAGAATTTGCAGGGTGAGCCGATAGACATAGCGGTTCATTTCCTGTTCAAGAACAGAATAAATCAGAAATGAATCTCTGTCGCCGCAGGGGCTGGCTTTGACATAGCGTTTCCCCCCTTCAGGATCAGAAAAAACGCCTTCGCAGGAGGCCTGGACATTGAGCAGCGGCGCCCTGCGGCCTGCGCTGGAAAACACCAGATCACCGTCGGACACGATCTCATAGCACATGGAATCCAGCATAGAATCATACCCGGCGCAAATCTGACGGAAGACGGTGGTTCGGTATCCCGCGATAATACAGCCTTCGCCCATCGTAGTGGGAACGCTGCACGCCATGGCAAAGGTTTCGTTTTTCAGCGGGATGCCGGGAAGCGCTTCTATGCCCAGGATTTTCATTCTTCTTCCTGTCATCCGGGAAAGATCGGGGAAATCCAGGCTGATCATCTGTATCTGACGGGAATCGCTCAGAAGCAGGCAGCTTGTATCGCTTTGAGGAGAATACAGAACCATCCAATCCACCCGGTCATCCCGCAGGATCATTTGCGTCATAGCATACTCCAGGTCGCTGCGAAGGGCACGGGTGAGCGTCTGCCCGGAAAAATATGCCTGAACAGGTTCAAATGTGGTGCTTCGAGCTTCGAAAAGCGGCATATAGATCTTCCAGAAGGAGGATGTGATATCCCGGTATTCCCGGTCCAGGCCGGAAAGAATCATATTGCTCTGTGAATTCAGCTCCGCGGTTTTCTGCCGATAGGAAAAGAAGCAGGCAACGCCTGCCAGAACCAGCAGCAGAATCAGGTAAAAAAGAAACAGACGAAAGAAAAACACATTTTGACCAAGGATGCCGTGACTGGGCCGGGTCTTTTTTTTCACAGAGGAAACGCCTCCTTTCTTCAGGAAGGATGACAGCGCCAGCGGCGGTCAGGAGCCGCGAAGCGCGCGGAATTTAATAGGTGAAAGACCTATTTGTTTTTTGAAACAGGAAATGAAATAACTGTCGGAAGAAAAACCACATTTTTCCGCGATGTCGCTGATTTTCAGTTCCGTATCATGCAGCAGCGCAATGGCAGCGCACATACGGCATTGATTCAAATAGTTATTGAAAAACATCCCCGTCTCTGTTTTGAACAGATGCCCGAAATACGGCGTGCTCATTTTGCAAAGGACGCAGTATTCCTTAATGGATATCTGCTGGGCATAATTTTCCTGAATATAATTGACGGCCCTTTGCACCACCGGGCTGAGTTCGTTGAGGGTGTGCTGGTAAAGCAGATAGGTGAAATCAATCAGTTCGCCCCAATCGGCGCTGGAGTGTGCGTTATCCATGCGGAGACGGTTTTCCAGGCGCGACCGGGGCTCCCGCTTTTCAGGGAAGCTTTGGATGAACAGCTGCATCAGCGCGCGGCTGAGCAAATCATAGGCGTCTTCCGCGCTTGCCGAGGAAAGCAAAAGCGCAAGAAATTCCTGCGTGCGCAGGCTTCTTTCCCCGCTGTCCGCAATATGAAACAGGCGCTCCAAATGGGAATAGAGGGCGTCCTGGCGTACGGTTCCGCCATGAGGGCACACATAGGTAACAAAATCGTCGGTCCGCAGATTGAGGGCGTCCAGCGTGCGGCAGGCTGACTGATAGCTGACCGACAGCTTGGAGGCGCTGGAAACGATTTCGCCAACGCACACCGCCGTTTGGCTGATCACAGGGTACGCTGGCAGCAATTCCCGAAAGCAGGAAAGGATGAATTCCGCATCCAGCTGATGACCGCCCAGAATAAACACGTGCCGGCCTTTTTTATCCCAGAGAAAAGAAACTTCATACCGGGTTTTGAGCTTGTGCGTCAAAACCTGGCAGAAGGGACGGATCGCAATATCATCGTGTTTTTTTTGAATACAGACCGCGCAGAACTGGGGCAGGAACAGGTTCAGATCCAGAAAGGACGCCCGCTCGCCCAATTCTTCCGGGGAAATGGCATTGTTCAGCCAGCGTATAAGCAGGTTATCGCCAAACAGCGTTTCATCCTCCCAGGGCCGCTGTCTTTCCGCACCGTCGTAGAGGTTATTCAGCGCCATTTCAACGGTTTCTTCCAGCTCTGTGCGGTTCAGGGGTTTAAGCAAATAGTTTTCCACATTCAGCCGAATGGCTTCTTTGGCGTACTGGAACTCGCCGTGGCCCGAAAGCAGGATGCAGTGCAGCCGGGGAAACTCACGGCGCAGGATACGGATCAGGGTCAGACCGTCCATTTGAGGCATCAGGATATCGGTTATGAGCAGATCGACCTTCTGCTGCCTGATGATGCTCAGCGCCTGCAAGCCATCGCTGGCCCGCAATACCTGATCCACGCCGAACTGCTGCCAGGCGATGGTATCGCACAGCGCGTCCAGGATACTTTTTTCATCGTCAGCCAAGAGGACAGTATACATACGCTCACCTGATCCCTGTATGATAAACTGACATAAATATAGCACAAAAGACAGACGAATCAAGGCAAAAGGCCATGGGACGGGATTTTTCGTTAATTCTCTACATTATCGTTATTTTTTATGATATACAGAACCAAAATGAAATTGATATACTGAATCCGGATGAAAAAAGCGACGCCCTCAAGATGATGTGAATAGATAAAGGAGGAAGGCTTCATGCAGATTTCCGGACGGACTTCCGCCGGGCAGATGCGCCGAAAGCCCAAACATAAATGGGACGATTACAAGGTATTCCTGCTGGCATTCCCAGCTATTGCCCTGGTGCTTCTGTTCAGGTACGCGCCCTTGTGGGGCTGGTCCTTTGCCCTGTTCCAATATAAACCGGGCAAGGCGCTGCTGGACTGCAAGTATGTGGGGCTTCAAAACTTCAGCTTCCTGTTCAGCAACCCTGTGATGCGCCGCAATCTTGTGCGTGTGCTGACCAACACATTCGGCATTCATTTGCTGGGCTATCTGTTCACACCCCTGCCCATGCTCTTTGCGATTTTCTTAAGCGAAATGAAGAGCAAGCGGTATCAGAAGCTGGTGCAGACCGTGACCACCCTGCCCAATTTCATCAGCTGGGTCATCATTTATTCGCTGGTGAACAGCTTCTTTTCCTCCAGCGGCGTGGCGACCAATCTGCTCAAAAGCCTGGGGCTGGTGGAAGAAGGATTCAATCTGATGACCTCGGACGACCACGTTTGGCTGCGCATGGTGCTGCTGCAGCAGTGGAAGGGGCTGGGCTGGAGCGCAATCATTTATTTTGCGGCAATATCCGGCATCAGCCAGGATATGTTCGAGGCGGCGATGATCGACGGCGCAAACCGCATCCAGCGCATTTGGTACATCACCATTCCCAGCCTGATTCCAACCTACTTCGTGCTGCTGATCATGTCCATCGGCAATTTCCTCAATACCGGCGTGGACCAGTACCTGACCTTCGGCAACGCCCTGAACAAGCAATATATCGAGGTATTGGATCTGTATGTGTACAACCTGGGTATCGGCTCCGGCCAGATTTCTTTCTCGGTTGCGGTAGGCATTATGAAATCGGTGGTAGCGCTGGTTCTGTTTTCCTCTGCGAATCTGGCTTCCAAAAAGATCCGCGGCGAAAGCGTATTCTGATGAAAGGATGTGTCTGATCCCATGACGACTGCGCTCGTGAAAAGAAAAAAGCCGATGACGCCTCAGGACGTTCTGTTCAATACTTTGTGCGGCATTGTGTTTGCCATCTTCGCCTTCATTTGCGTCTTCCCGTTCTACTATCTGTTCATCTGCACCATCAGCAATCCCAATCTGGTGGAGGTTGGCCGGATCACAATATGGCCCAAGGGGCTGACGCTGCGGAATTACGCAGAGGTGCTCAAGGTGGACAATCTGGGCAACGCTGCGCTCATCTCCGTTGCCCGCGCGGTGCTTGGCACGCTGTCCAGCACTTTCTGCTCCGCTTACCTGGCCTACTTTTTCACAAAGCAGAATATGTGGGGCCGCAAGCTCTGGTATCGGCTGGTTGTGGCGACGATGTACTTTTCCGCCGGTATGATTCCCGAATACCTGAATAACCGGGCGCTGGGCCTGCTGAATACCTTCTGGATTTACATCGTCCCCGGCCTGGTAGGGGTGTACAACATGATCCTGATCAAAACCAGCATGGAATCCCTTCCGGGGGAGCTGGAGGAGTCCGCAGTGCTGGACGGCGCGGGATACATGACCCGGCTGTTCAGAATCGTTCTTCCGCTGCAAAAGCCCATTCTGGCTACAGTGTCCCTCTTCCTGGTGGTCAATCACTGGAACGACTTTTTTACGACCCAGCTGTATGTAACCAATCCGCGGCTGTACACGCTGCAGTTCCTGCTTTACGAATTCCTGGCTCAGGTGAAGAATACCAGCAACGCGGTCGTCACCGGCGACGAGGCGGTAAACGCCACCATGCACGTCATCCGTGCCACCGGCATCCGCCTGACGCTGACCGTGATCGTCATGCTTCCCATTATGCTGGTGTATCCTTTCATTCAAAAGTTTTACGTAAAGGGCGTCATGATCGGCGCGGTCAAGGGCTGAGGCCATTTCCACATGAATGTATCAGCTGCGGCGCATGCGGCTGAACAGAAATAAAAAGGAGGTTTTCCCAATGAAAAAACTGATTTCCCTGCTCATGGCGCTGGCCATGCTGCTCAGCATGTGCGCTGTGGCCGCGGCGGAGGAAAAAACGCTGACCACCGTCACCGTTTATCCTCCGGATGCCACGGTAACATCCGGCAACCCGCCCTCTTATATCAACAAGTGGTTCAACGATGAAGGCCTGGACATTCAGGTATGGGCCTACTCTCCCGAAAAGACCAACGCCATCCTGGCTAGCGGGGACCTGCCGGATGTGATGTACGTCACCTACAAGGATCTGCAGACCATGATCGAGGGCAACATGGTGCTTAATCTGGAAGAGCATTTGGATAAGCTGCCCCATGTGACCGCCGATCCCGTCATCATGACCGCGGTCAACTATGTCCGGGAATTCCGCTCTGCCGACACCAAGCAGCTGTGGGCCATTCCCGCGCTGATCAATGTGCAGGCGGAAGGCGACGATACCGGCCGCAATGCGATTCGTGTGCTCTGGGATGTTTATTATGCCATTGGCGCGCCTGAAGTCAAGGATGTCTACGATCTGATTCCCGTCATGAAGCAGATGATGGAATACAAGCCCACTGCCGATGACGGCACCAAAACATGGGGCACCTGCCTGAACTCCGGCACCGACAGCCAGTATTGGCGCTCCATAGAGCTGTGGTACAAATGGTTTGGCTACGAACTGGACAACCTGCAGTACCTGCTGGAAACCGACATGTTCAACGCCAAGTATACCTCCATCCTGGAGGTCAGCCGCGACAGCATGTACTATAAGGGCCTGAAATTCTTCAACACCTGTTTCCGGGAAGGCGTGCTGGACCCCGACTCCATCAACAATGACCGCAACACGCAGAAGGCCAAGGTTGAAACCAGTAACGCGATCATGGTCCCTGCCGGTTCCACCCCCGGCTGGCCGCAGAAGTACCTGCCCATCCACCTGGAAGGTCAGAAGCTTTACGCTGAAAACTGGGGCAGTCCATACGGCGGCGATATGTTCTTTGTCATCAATCCCAAAACCGATCATGTGGACGAATGCCTGAAGTTCATTGACATGATGGCTGATGCCGACTTCTATTTCCGGATTTACAACGGCACCGAAGATTTGGGCCTGTGGTACACCGGCGAAGATGGTCATGTGTATCCCACCAAGCTTGGAACCGACCGCTACCTGGTGCCAGGTTTTGAAGCCACCTTCAGCAATGGCGAGCAGCCCCAGATGTGGCTGGATCGCCCTGTGCGCTCCTTCACCCATGCCCTGTCCTACACCGGCCCCGAAGGTCCGCGTCGTGCCCGTGGAATGCAGGAATGGCCTGAAATCAAGGAAGAGCTGAACAAGAACGAATCCAACACCCAGTGGCGCGAGCACTTTGGCTTCAACACCTTTACCGAGCTGCTCAAAGCCCAGGACGCCTACATCCTCACCAGCCCGCTGACCAATGTCGCCAGCTTCTGCACGCCTGTGGACGAGTGGACACAGTTGTCCTTGGATGCCCTGCGGGATGTCATGGTAACCGGCTCCTGGAAAATGGTCTATGCCGAAACAGACGAAGAATTTGACGCCATTTGGGATCAGATGATGAAGGACTGCGAAGAACTTGGCGGCGCGGATATTGTCGCCATGCGCCTGGAAGACCTGGCCAAGGCCCAGGAAATCAAGGATTCTCTGTCCGCCCAATAAAATCGCTTCCCGCGAAAACGAAGCATATCAGCCGGGGCGGTGCTGCTGTTGCGGCAGTACCGCCCTGTTTTATTGAAACGCTTTCACATTTGACAGGATGTTATGCAGGAGGTTCCCTATGAAAATCACTTCCGCTTCCACCATTTTCCCCTTCCCGGCCAAAGGCCCCGTACACAGGGCCTGTCTGGCGCTTATGCGGGATATAAGAAAGCGCTGCCTGCCGGGGCAGGACAGCGGCGCCTCCATCTTGCTGCGGAAGGAGAGCCTGCCTGCGGAAGCGTACCGAATTCATGCGGAGAATGGCAGCGTTGTGATACTGGCCGGGGACGATTTGGGCATAATCTATGGCCTGTACCGGCTTAGTTTCGACCTGCTGGGCATAGAGCCTTTCTGGTTCTGGAACGATCAGCCATTGATACAGCAGGAAGCCTGCTCTGTCCCGGATCATTATCAGGCGGAAAGTAAGCCGGCTGCCGTGCGTTACCGGGGCTGGTTCATCAATGATGAAGTGCTCCTGCATGCCTGGAAGCTGGACGGAAGCAAGGAAAAGCCTTGGGAAATGGCTTTTGAAGCCCTGCTGCGCCTGGGCGGCAACCTGGTGATCCCAGGCACAGACAAGAACGCGCATCTGTATCGAGCGCTGGCATCGGACTTTGGGTTATATATTACCCATCATCATGCCGAGCCCTTAGGCGCGATGATGTTCAGACGGGCCTATCCGGATTTGACGCCTTCCTACGCGGAGCATCCGGAACTGTTTGAAGGCCTCTGGCAGGAAGCCATTGAACAGCAGAAGAACAGTCAGGTGGTGTGGAATCTTGGCTTTCGCGGACAGGGGGACTGCCCGTTCTGGGTGGATGATCCTCAATATGATACGCCGGAAAAACGCGGTGCGCTCATTTCTTCACTGATCCAAAGGCAATATGACATGGTACAGAAGGCCGTGCCAGGAGCGCCATGCTGCACGAACCTGTATGGCGAGGTGATGGAGCTTTATCAAGCGGGGTATATTCATTTGCCAAAGGACATCATCCGTATTTGGGCGGATAATGGCTTTGGCAAAATGGTGACCCGGCGGCAGGGAAACCATAATCCCCGCATCCGCGCACTTCCGCAGGCAGGGAGCCAGGAGGCGCACGGTGTTTACTATCACGCTTCGTTTTACGATTTGCAGGCCGCCGCGCAGATGACTATGCTGCCCAATCCTCCGGGCTTTGTACGCAGGGAGCTGAAGGAAGCTATGTCTCTGGGAGTTCGGGATTATTGGCTGATCAACTGCTCCAACATCAAGCCCCATACCTATACGCTGGATTTTATCAGTGCGCTTTGGCGGGACGGGGACGCCGATCCGGAAACCCACCTGATGGATTATTGCAGCCGCTATTACGGAAAAGAAAATGCCGCTGCTGTGGCGGCATGCTTTCGGGCTTTTTATCAGCATGCCCTTGCTTATGGCGAGCATGAAGATGAACACGCAGGCGAGCAATTCGGCAATCACTGCGCGCGCATGCTGGTTTCCCAATGGATGAAGGACCCTGCCGTTCCATCGGAAGGAATGAAATGGGCCGTTGATGCCCCTGCGCTGAAGGAGCAAATCATTTGGTATCAGGAAAAATGCGAAACGGCAGCAACCGGCTATACCGCGCTGCTGCGCGCCTGCGAATCTGCGATACCTGCCCTGCAAGGGCCTGGACGCGTGCTGTTTGAAGACAGCATCATGATGCAGGCAAAGCTCCTCCTGAAAACCTATGAAGGATCCTGCCTGGCAATGAAGAGCCTCCTGCTCGCTCAGCAAGGAGATTGGCTGCGGGCTTTCTATACCGCGGGCCAGGCCAAAGACGCTTATCTTGCCGCTGACCGCGCCATGCGGGAACGGGAGCATGGCTGCTGGCACTTATTTTACGCCAATGACTGTCAAGCGGATGTGAAGCAATCCGCCTGGCTGATGAGCGTGCTGATGG
Organism: Clostridia bacterium; assembly: GCA_017470095.1. Taxonomy (GTDB): domain Bacteria; phylum Bacillota; class Clostridia; order Christensenellales; family Aristaeellaceae; genus RUG563. The sequence continues at coordinate 11,858 of JAFUFC010000054.1, forward strand.
GTGTGCTGCGTAATCATGGGGATGGTCCGCATTTTTATAAATGGCAGCGTCAATTCCTTGACCCGCCGGAGGATGCGGGAATCATGCTCATCCTCAATATGGAAAACCATTTGAATAACGATGAACTGTTCCGTCTGATGCAGGCCAGGATGGGGTGAGCCGCGTCAGCCCGCCTTCAATCAAGAATCAATTGCGGCGCTGACAGGATCCCCATGGGCTTCACCTGATAGGTATCTGTCCAGGATGTTCCTTCCGTGCGCCACGAATTGGGCCCTACCCAGGACAGGTCATCTCCCATCATATGCAGCTGACCGAATCCATTGTATCGGTTGCCAAGGCATGCCTGCTTTTCATGTTTCGCCGAATTCAATATTTCATATTTCGCCGATAGCCTTCTAGACCCCGGGGGCTCAATTTTGCGGTTTTCCGCAAAAGAGGGGCCGCCGGTCTTCAGCGGGGCACCCTGTAGAGATAAGACCCCGCCCCCACCCCGGCGCATTCTGGCGTTTTCCTCTTGTCCACTTTGAGATTTGTATTGCAATCTGCACTACAAAGTGCCATCATGAGCTCAGGAGGTGACTATCATGACCAAAGACGCAACCGTAAGCGCACGAATTGACGAAAACATAAAGTCCCAGGCTGAAAACATCCTTCAGCAGTTAGGAATTCCTGTCTCCGTTGTCATCAACACGCTGTACCATCAGATCATCATTCAGCAGGGAGTTCCCTTCCCCATGACTCTTGCCAAGACGCCCGCAACGCTCGAGGGTATGACCAAAGCGCAGCTAGATGCAAAGCTCGAACATAGTTATCAGCAGGCGATTGCACGGCAGGGAAGACCGCTGAAAGATGTGATGGCTGACCTTGAGAGGAAGCATGCCTGATGGACGAATATGAAGTAATCATTAGGCTTCGATAAAACTGACGTCCTGATGTTCGGTTCCGAAGGTCTCCGCATGGATGCTGACCGGTTCCGCCGCACCAATGGCATAGGCGATCTGGATCTCACACTTATCTGCATACCCGGCAGCCACGATGTCCCTGGCAATCCTGCGGCTAATACATGTGCCAGAACGGTCTGCTTTGGCGGGATCCTTTCCGCTCATGGCTCCTCCGCCGATATGACCGACACCGCCGTAGGTATCGCAGGCCAGCTTTCGACCGGTCACGCCGGAGTCAGCGAAAGGACCACCAGTCTCAAACTTGCCGGTCGGATTGACAAGGATCTGGAAGTCTGTGTTGAGGGCGTACTCAAGGGCGACCTCCTTCATGAGCTTTCCCACAATCTTCTTCACCGCAGCAAGGGAAGCGCCAGGCTTCGTCTGCGTGCTGCACAGGAAGGTCTTGATCTTACCGCTGTCGTAGTCGAAGCTGACCTGGGCTTTGGCATCAGCGCAGAGAAGACCGGGCTTTGTTTTTCTGTACTCCTCCAGCTTGTCCAGCAGCTTTCCAGCCAGCACAAAAGGCAGCGGCAGAAGTTCGATGGTCTCATTGCTGGCCCAGCCGAACATCATGCCCTGGTCTCCCGCTCCGACGGTATCCACACCAGCCGCAATGTCAGGGCTCTGCCTGGACACGAGTACTTCAAGTTCAAACTTGTCTGGATCATACCCGAGGCTGTTCTTGCCGATGGACTCGAAGGCAGAATCAACGAGAGCTCTGTAATCCGGCTCGTGGGTGCTGGTCAGCTCACCGGCGACCACGATGTGGTAGTCCTTGATCAGGACCTCGATTGCCACACGGGATGCCGGGTCATGGCGCAGGCAGTCAGTAACCACCGCGTCTGCAATCTGGTCACAGATTTTGTCGGGGTGCCCGCTGGACACCTGTTCACAAGTGATGATATTCATTTTGTGTTTCCTTTCTGCCAGGAGGATATTCCCTGGACTTAAACTAGGCACCCTTTGCCCTTGCCTACCTTGTACGATTTCTCACAAAGAAGGCCAGTGCAATGGATGCCTGGTAATCTGCTAATTCAGATAGTCTGGTTGATGTGGCTTTAGCGCACCAAATAGCCAGCGGCCGCAAAGACGATAAGATGACGGAACTTTAAGACTTATATACTATAAGACTTATAGTATATATTTTTTATTATTTTCTTTTTGTGATAATAGTGATAGTTGAAAATATAAAAATA
>JAFUFC010000055.1 GCA_017470095.1 Clostridia bacterium
GAAGCGCCTTGCAGAGCTGGATCGATTGTTCATGCGGCTATACGAGGATAATGTGGCGGGCAAGGTCAGCGATGAACGTTACGTTACCATGAGCGCGGCCTATGAGAACGAGCAAGCGACGCTGAAAGTTGAGGTCGCTGCCTTACAGCAGGAGATCGAAGCACAGAGCACGCAGGCGGAGAACCTTGACCGCTTTATCCAGACGATTCGGCGCTATGATGAGCTGGACCATCTTACGCCCTATGCAGCCCGCGAGCTGATCCACGCTGTCCGTGTTGGCAAGGCCGAGAAGATTGACGGCAAGCGCCACCAGGAAATCTGCATCGAATATGACCTTGTGGGCTTCATCCCGATCAACGAACTGCTGAAAGCAGTACAGGCGGCATGACCTGAAATCATGCCGCCCGCAGGATAAACCCAAAGTATGTTTTATGAACATTTAGTCTTGACAAATAGAATCTCAATCTTTTAGACGTCAAATAGTATCTTTTTATGGAGCCCTTGCTATCTTCACCCAACGCTTTTGCGTTCAATAACCAGGCGGGGAAAATTCTTCCACGGGGAGAATGCGCGCTTCCCAATGGTTCTTCCGATCAGCTCCCACGCAGAAACGACGAAAATATATCCATCTTTGCCATCCTCGCTTCCCCCCATGGTGGACCGCGTTTTTCTCCCTTTGCAGTCGGGTGTTTTTTTGTTATAATGGAGGGGGAAAAGTTAAAAAAGGAGGCGCGGCCATGAACGCGTTCGTTCGCACCGGGATTCTGGATACCGCACGGCGGAAATTTAACGAAAAAGGCTATGATCGGGTCTCCATGCGGGAAATTGCCGAGGAATGCGGCATGGCGGTGGGCAACCTGACCTATTACTATCACCGGAAGGACGATCTGGTTCAGGCCATCATGCAGGATGCCTTCCTGTCCGCTAAGCCGGAGCACCCGATCCTGTCCCTGGCGGATCTTAACGATCAATTCAGCCGTATGATAGATACCCTGTTGCGCTACGCTTTTTATTTTTTGGACGACGCCTTTATCACCGATCAGGACGACCACAACAGTGCTATCCGGCAGCGTATTCTGGTGGGCATCCGCCAGCTCCAGGCGGATGGGCTGTTCACGCCCGATTTTGACCAGGAAACCCAGCGTGCCCTGCTGGATATGCTGCTAATGACTCACTTGGTCTGGATGCGCATGACGCTGCGGTTGAGCGCTGCCCCCTCGAAAGCTGATTTTTTGCGGCGGCATTGGCTGGTGCTTCGGCCCTATCTGACGGAAAAAGGCAAAGCCGCCTGTGAAAACATGTTAAAAGAGCCGCCCTTCCAATGAAGAGCGGCTCTCAGTGCTTTGGTATAAATCGGTTTTACTTTTCGATGGCGTTGGCATAGGCTTCCTGAGCCAGCAGGAAGTAGTTCGGCGTGCCGGCCAAAGTAGCGCCAGACACAGCGTCTGCCACGCCCCAGAAGCCGTCGCCGTTCTGGCTGATCTGATCCTGGGTGAAATCCACGCCGTTGTTCACCAGGAATTCCTCAATGGCAGCGATATTGCCGGGGAAGGTGATCGGGCTGACCCAGAAATGCACGCCATGCTCGATGGACGCCTTGGTGCCGATTTCCACGGTCAGGGCCACATGGCCTTCCGCGTCCAGCAGATCGGCTTTTTCCTGAGCAAAGTACCAATCGCCGCCTTCTTCGGTGGTGATGTAAGCGATAAATTCGCCCTTTTCCTCGTTGCTCACGGTCATATCCTCGGCAATGGTCCATTTCAGGCCATCCAGGAGGAAAGCAGAGGGGAAGAGCTTGTTATTCAAAGTCAATGCGCCGGACACAGTGGCATCCTTGGGCAGTTCGGCCCAGCCTTCGGCGCCGCCAAAGGACACGGGCAGCAGCTTCTCATCGAAATGAATGGCGGTCAGCTTTCCATCTTCCACTTCCGCGGTGGCGCGGATCAGGCTGTCCGGGCTTTCGCCTGCCATGTGGTACACATTGTAAGCCACGCCCGTCTCCGCGCAAGCGGCAGCGGCAAAGGCACACAGAATGACAGCCAGAAGAATGCAGGTCAGTTTTTTCATTGGAACCTCTCCTCTTGTTTGAATTAGTACATCTGTACTAAGCTAATATAACACAAATCACACCGTATTTCAAGGCGTAATACCGAAAAAAACGGTTCATTGGCGAGCTATGTTCAAACGATCAAGCGATACGAGGGGGAAAATGAACTGAGGAAAGATCCGGTCGTTCCTCCCGGCACATAGAAGCCTCTCTACTGATTCCTGGTTTATGCCCTAATGTTTGCGTGTTTTTCTAAATTCGGAAAGATGTATTTACGGCGTTACGGGCAGCATTCCCGCGTTGCTTTCTCTCGATTTACCTTCAGTAAACCATTGCCAAAGCGCCTGGAGATGCAAGCCCATCCGCTCGAAACCGCACATTAGACTTTGGTATAAGTCATTTTGCACGTTGGATGGGTCAATCCTTGCCATGCATGAAGCTTTCGATTTCGTCCGGATCCTTGATGATATCCTTGCTCAATACCTCGCATCCATCTTCGGTAATCAGCAGGTCGTCTTCAATCCGGATGCCGATTTCTTCCTCGTCAATATACAGCCCCGGCTCGTCGCTGATAATCCAGCCGGGCTGCAGCACATTCCCAGCGAAGGTGGCATCATGGCAGTCGATTCCGATGGAATGGCTGACCGAGTGCATATAGTATTTGCCCACGTCATTAACATCCTGAATCAGTCCCAAGCTAACCAAACCCTCGCCAAGAACCGATGTTGCGATGTCGTTGAGGTCCTTCAGCGTGATGCCAGGGCGGGCCGCGGCAGCCACGGCCAGATTTGCTTTCAGCACCAGGCGATAAATTTCTTTTTGCCGGGGGCTGTACACGCCGTTTGCGGGATAGGTGCGCGTGATATCGCTGCAATAATTGCCATATTTCGCGCCCAGGTCCATCAGCAGCAGGGAACCGGGCTGAATCACATCCCGATTGGTGTTATAGTGCATCATACATCCGTTTATACCCGATGCGGAAATGGTGTTGAAAGCAAAGCGAACGGCGCCCAGGGATTTGCAGGTGTATTCAAAATTGGCTTGCGCCTGGTATTCCAGCATGCCGGGCTTCAGGGTGCTCATCACATGCTCCAGCCCTTGCCGAGTAATGTTAACCGCTTGCCTGACCAAGTTGATTTCGTCTGTGTCCTTGCGTTCTCTTAAGGGCACACAGGCTTTATGCAGGTCGCGCAGCGTCACGGCAGGATAGAGGCGGGCGAATTCCCGGGCCTTCACGGTATTGTAGTCATCGGGATCCTCCATGCCGCAGCGGTACAGATCAAAATAGGCATATTCGATATCAAACCGCCCCATGTAGCGGCTGATTGCGGAGCCGATCTCTTCGATGTAGCAGATGTCCTTGATGCCGCTTACCTGCGCCGCATCCTCTTTGGTGGGCATTTTGCCAGTCCAGCGCTCATGCAGGGGATCGGCAGCCTCGATAAACAGGGTCTGATGAACAGTGCCGCCGACTTTGACTGCCATAAAGGCCATGTTTTCCCGTTCCATTCCAGTCAAATAGAAGAACTGGCTGTTGACTTCAAAATTGTAATAATCGTCCTCATTGGTGTGCACCGGCACACCGGCATAGGAAACAACCATGCTGCCTTCCGGGAGCGTTTCATATAGCCGATTCCTGTGTTCCTGTACAGACATAAAAACACCTCTTTTGAATATAATTAATGAAATTGTACATCAATCGACACGTGTTGGCAAGTGGATAAAGCGAGGAATAGTCTAAACAGCATCCATAAATCATTCTATGGCAAAAGCTTCAGTCAAGCGTTGGCTGAGGCTTCTTTATCGGCGTGTCGCGTCAGAATGCATGGGGATGGCTTTAAAGGGCAAATCATTTTGCGTCCGGAAAAGCAAGAAAAAAGTGAGTGCCCGCGGCTTTGAAAGCCTTGTAAACACTCACTTTTTCCTCATGGTGGCTCCGAACGGATTCGAACCATTGACACTCCGGGTATGAACCGAATGCTCTAGCCAGCTGAGCTACGGAGCCAGATGGTTGCGGGGGAGGGATTTGAACCCTCGACCTCCGGGTTATGAGCCCGACGAGCTACCGTAGTGCTCTAGCCCGCGATGTGTGCGCCCTTTTGACGCAGAAGTTATTTTACATCTGTTTTCTGGTTTTGTCAATCCCTTTTTTGAAGATTTTTGGGAAAAATTATTTTTTGGTTTAAGGTTTCTTTAAGCCTGCCGTTTTATACTGACACCGTCATCAGAAAGGCGCCGATGACTGAACTCATTCCTCAACGATGACAGGAAAGCAAAAAAATGGAGGTTACGAAAATGAAAAAGCTTGTTATTCTGATGCTGTCTCTGGTTATGGTTCTCAGCATTGCGATGGCGGGTGCTTCGGCAGAAAATACCACGACCACCACGTCCCAAGCAATTACCGGTACTCAAAGCGCCAATAACAACCGGCGCGGCAACGGCCCCATGAACGGCCAGCAGGGCATGCCCAACCAGAACCGCGGCCAGCAGCCTGGCGGCAACCGGCAGATGCCCAAGAACAACGGCAAGAACAACCAGATGCCCAGCAATGGCCAGGCTCCTAACGGCCAGGCCCCCAACGGCCAGGCCCCCAACGGCCAGGCCCCCAACGGTCAGGCTCCTAACGGCCAGGTTCCCAATGGCCAGCTGCCCGGCAACAGCCAGAAGGCTCCCATGGACGGCGGCAACAGCCAGCAGACCCCTGATACCCAGGCTCCGTCCAATGGCCAACAGACCCCGGACAACCAGATGCCCCTTCGCGGCCAGCAGGGCAAGAGCCAGAAAGATTTTGGCGGCAAGGGCAAGGTCAGCTTTGATGATCTGCTCAAGAACGGCGTGATCACCCAGGAGACCTATGACAGCATTATCAAGTACATGCAGGAAAACGCTCCCAAGCAGCAGGCTCCGGCAGGCAGTGCCCAGGCGCCCGCTGCGGCCGAAGACGATACCGCGAGTGCCGCTCAGCCCGCCGATGGCGAAAAGCCTGCCGACCTGCCCGAATTGCCTGCCAATGGCGAAAAGCCCGCTGATCTGCCGGCCAACGGCGAAGATGGGCTGCTGAAGGATCTGCTCTCCTCCGGCACTATTACGCAGGATGCCTATGACGCCATCGTAGCTGCTCAGAATAGCACTGAAAGCGAAGCTGCCCAGAACTAAATGGAGCAACAGAAAAGGCCGGGGGGTGAATTCCCCCTGGCTCTTATCATTTCCACAATTGACCAATAAACCACGGGATTTTTTAAAAATATTTGGGAAAATTTCACCACTTTTTTAATAAAAACATGATATTTGTTCTTTTTTTGCCCGCAAAAATGGCCGCGTAGTAACATGCGCGGCGTAAAAAAGCGAAAGTGTGTTCACGCTGGACAGTCATGCATGCGGATCCGGCGCAGGGTCATCCAGGTCATGGCGGCCAACACCAGGATCATCACACCGTAGAGCAGCAGGGGCGGCCAATCGGATTTATCCAGGGCAAATTCGCCGCCGCCAATCAGCGCCACGCCCAGCAGCAGAAGGAGGATCTCCCGGATGGCTGTTTTTTTGCCTGCGCTGCGCAGGCCGCCGATCAGAGCAGTCAAGAGCAGCACAGCGTAGCCGATTTGCGTGACCGGGCCAAAGATGAGAATCAGCAGTACATCATCCTGCCGCAGGATTTCAGGGATGATTTGGGTGCCGGCGATTAGCGCCAGGGCGTACAAGGCTCGAGTGCCGGGGCGGCGGCAGGCGGCTTTGACAAGAAACAGGGCAGCTATCAGCAGCAGTACAGCTTCGATGAAGCTGACGGACAGGGACCAATCGCCCCATCCGCTATCGATCGACAGCGGCGGCCAGCACAGCAGAGGATTGCTGACCAACGGGCCAAACCCCTGGCCGCTCAGCGGCTCGATCAGCCGCTCAAAGGCGAACAGCCCCAGCCCTGGCAGGGCAGCGCCGTCCAGCAGGACAGCGGGGGAGGCACCGGCTATTTTGCCTGTTGCCCAGGCGCCCAGCAACACGCCCAGCAGCACGCCAAAGGCGTTCACGCTGCCTGTTTCCAGGGTGAAAAAAGGCAGCCAACCCTTTGGATCGCCCAGCTCATCGAAAAATACGCTATTGCACCGCACGGCACAGTAAACACCCCGGCCCAGCAGCAGCCCAAACAGCAGCGCCAGCAGGAAAAACAACCCCACTGGCCGGGCCGAAAGGCCCTTTTTCCGGGATCGTGCCAGCATCACGCTTCCGGCAGCCAGAATGGCCAGCGCGGTCAGCAGGCTGTACACGGTCACATCCGTGCCCAGAAGGGAAAGAAAGGGAATTTCGCTCATGTTATTTCACCAACGTAAAAAAGCAAATCATATCAGACAAGGGGCGGCCAATGTTGGGCATATTCAGCTTCCGGTAGGCCAGCTTGTTCTTGGCCCATTTTTTGTAGATCAGGGCGGAACTGTTGCCGCCATCCAGGTTGTAGGCCAGCTGGAAGCCCTCTTCACGAACTTCCTTTCCCAGCTTGGCGCACAGGGCGGAAAACTCCGCCACCGTCAGGCCGCTGGTGTAGGTCACGGAATCGCCGTCGGCGGTGATGAGCATATACTCCAGGGGCCCGATCTGGGCGATGGCGGCCCGCTGGGTTTTTTTCTGGGCGATAATGTTACGGTTTTCGTATTTTTCGCCGACGGTGGTTCTGCCGTTTTTCACCAACACCGGGCCAAAGCAGAACACGTTGTACATTTCCTTGCTGTGCGCTTTGTAGTAGGCCTTATAATCATCGGCGGTGCAGTTGCGCAGGGCGGTAAAATTGCCGTTTTTGTCGATGACCAGCACGTCATAGGCACCATTGGCCCGATTGCGGATCTGCTTGCACTGGCGCATCATCACCTGGCATTTGTCGTCGGTGACGCAGTAATCCCCGTTCATGCCCACCACCGCGTTTACCGCCTGGCAGATCTGGATGCCGGTGGCGGTGGTGCTGCGGTTGCCGCTAAAGCCGGCGGAAGGGTTGCGCACTTGCTCGGCTGATACGGCCCGCAGCTGAGAGGGATCGACGATCTTGACGTGGGCCGTGGTGTATTTTACGCCTTTATATTTGCCGGTGCTGATCTGAACGGTGATGGATTCATCCTCGTAGAAATCATTGGTGGTGCTGTAATTTTCGTTTTTGGGTTTGGGCCCTGCCATGTGCTTGTTCAGCGGCATGGGGGACAGGCCGGATGCCTGAGCGCTGGGCAAAAGCAGGCAAAGCATCAGGAAGATCGTTCCAAGCCTGACAGAGACACGCTGCAAATAAATTCCTCCTTGTTTTGCGGCAGGTCTTTGAGCAAATGGGGTCAGGTGGCTGCCGCACCGATGGGCCGGGCAGCTTACAGCGCGGCCTTAATGGCGGCCAGCAAATCGCTGTATTCCTCAAAGGCGGGGTACTGGGGGTAATCGCGCTTAATTTGTTCCGTGCTGCGGAACAGGAAGCCGGCCTTGCTGGCCTCGATCATGCCCAGATCATTGAAGCTGTCGCCGGCGGCAATGGTGTCAAAGCCAATGGACTGCAGGGCCTTCACCGTTACCAGCTTGGATTTTTCAGCCCGCATTTGAAAGCCGGTCACCGTGCCGTCTTCCGCCACCTGGAGGGTGTTGCAAAAAATGGTGGGCCAGCCCAGCTTTTTCATCAGGGGGGTGGCAAACTGGGTGAAGGTGTCGCTGACGATGATCACTTGGGTGATGGCGCGCAGCTCATCCAAAAATTCCCGGGCCCCTGGCATGGGATCGATGGTGGCGATGGTCTGCTGAATTTCCTTCAATCCCAGGCCGTGGTCCTTCAAAATGCCCAGTCGCCAGTTCATCAGCTTGTTATAATCGGGCTCGTCCCGAGTGGTGCGCTTCAATTCGGGGATACCGCTGGCTTTTGAAAAAGCAATCCAGATTTCCGGCACCAATACGCCTTCCAGGTCCAGGCAGACGATATTCATACGATCACCCTTTCTGATTGAATGGTTTTTGGTCTTTTATGCTGTATGCTTCGGCACTGTTACGTGTTTTCCAGGATTTGATCGATCGTTTCCAGCACGCTGCGGCAGGGCGCAAAGCCCTTTTCCTTCAGGCCCGCGGGAGCGGTGTCCATCAGGTAGGGATGCCCCACAATTTTTAGCATGCTCAGGTCGTTATACTGGTCGCCGAAAGCGGCTATCTCTGCCAGCGGAACGCCCAACGCATCAGATAGGGCGCGCATGCCCTGGCCTTTGTTTGCCAGCGTAAAATCCAGCCATTTGGCCCCGGCGATATCCACGTGCAATTGGCCCTGCCATTTCTTTTGCAGGGGAACGGCCCGCTCTGCCACGCTTTCCGGATGGAAGCCGGACAGCTTGATATAGCTGTCCGCAAAGGCGAAAGGATCGTCGATGATGGTGGCGGTGTTCCGCAGGCGGTAGACGATATCGTCGGTGTAGGCTTTACTGCCGGAGGAGAGAAGATAGCTGGTTTCCGGCGTGCTGATGAGCAATTCCATGCCCGCGCCCAGGATATCCCGGATGATTTCCTCCGCCATAGCCCGGGGGAACAGGCTGGACTGCCGCTTTTCCCCGGCCACGATATAGGCTCCATTTTCGCACAGGAAAGCCATTTCCTGCCGCACGGGGAAAAAGAGCCGTTGAAGGTTGCCATACTGCCGTCCACTGGCAGCGGCAAAAAGGATGCCTTTTTCTTTTAAGCGCCGGATGCGGTCAAAGGCGCCCTCCGGCAATTGTCCTCGGGCGTCCAGCAAGGTGCCGTCCAGGTCGCTGGCAATCAATCGTATCATGGGCGTTTCCTCAGGCGTCTTCCTTGCTGTGCTTGGCCAGCAGCCAGGCGATGGCAAAGCCGATGGCGAAGGTGATCACCGCCGCCACCACCAGGCCCACGGACAGGGAACCCATATTGGTCTGGATCAGCAGGGCAAGGGGGGAAGCCGCCACCAGGCCCAGCACGCCGCAGTAGGTGGCGGTGGGATACTTGGCGGTGAGCCATTCAATCAGCTTCGCTACGCCGAAAATGCCCAGCACGATGCCAATCAGGAAGGGAAGCAGCATCAAAACCGGCTGGCCCATGGCGGCAAAATCAACATGCAAAAGGGCGTGGCCAAAGGTTTTCAGCGCGCCGGTAACGGCTTTGTAATAGCCCAGCAGCATCAGCACCAGGCTGCCGGATACGCCGGGGATGATCATGGTGCCGGAGGCCACCATACCCAGCAGCACCATAATGAGCATCTGGCCCGCGTTCATGTCGATGGTGTCGGCGTTTTGGATGCTGTCCTTGTTTTGCAAGCCCATCCAGATGATCAGGGCGAACAGCAGGACGAAGGCAATGATGGCCGCCGGGCCGATCTTTTTCCGGTCGATCTTTTTGATCAGGGGGCTCAAACCGCCCAGGATCAGGCCGATAAACAGGGTGTTGGTGGGTAATTCATGGTTTTCCAGGCCCCAACTGATCAGGCTGGCAAAGGCCAGAATGCCGATCAGCATGCCCACCACATAGGGAAGCAGGGCCTTGATGCTTTTCCAGAATTCCTTGAACAGGTGGGTGATGGAGTGGATCAGGGTGTCATACACGCCCATGCTCACCATCATCGTGCCGCCGGATACACCGGGGATGATATTGGCCACACCGATGACCACGCCCCGCAGGATCTGGTTCAGATATGTCTTGATCAATGCAAGCAATTTCATGGTTTTGCGTTCCTTTCCAAAGAAAATCAACCGGCTCAGTTTACCATACTATTCCTATTTCGTCAACGCGGAAAAAGGCCGGAAGCCAACGCTTCCGGCATGAATTTTATGAAAGAAATTACAGAAGAATGATGCCCGCCTGTTCGCAGATATCGTGGGTTTGTTTGTCCCAGTAGGAGGATTGCACTTCGCCGATGTGGGCCTTGCCCAGCAGCAGCATGCTCATGCGGCTCTGGCCGATGCCGCCGCCGATGGTGAAGGGCAGTTCGCCCTTGAGCAGGGCCTGATGGAAAGGAAGGTTTCGCCGTTCTTCCTTTCCAGCCAGCTTCAATTGCCTTTCCAGCGATTCTGGCGATACGCGGATGCCCATCGACGAAATTTCAAAGGCGCAGTCCAGCACGTCGTTCCAGAACATGATGTCTCCGTTCAGGTCCCAATCGTCATAGTCTGGGGCCCGGCCGTCGTGGGGGACGCCGGATTTGAGCTTCTTGCCGATTTGCAAGATACCCACGGTTTTGTGCTCCTTGAGGAACAGGTTTTCCCGCTCCTTGGGCGTTTTGTCCGGGTACAGGTCCTCCAATTCCTGGGTGGTCACGAAGGTAATTTCCCGGCACAGGGTGGTTTTCACCTGCGGGTATTCCCATTTGAGCCGGTCCAATGTAACGCAGATGGCGGTCACGATGCGATTCATGGCCTCTTTCAGGGTATCGAGGGTGCGGTCCTTTTCCTCAATGACCTTTTCCCAGTCCCATTGGTCCACGTACACAGAATGCAGGTTATCCAGCGTTTCGTCCCGGCGGATGGCGTTCATGTCGGTATACAGCCCTTCGCCTACCGGGAAACGGTACCGGGCCAGGGCAAAGCGCTTCCATTTGGCCAGGGAATGCACCACCTGGGCTTCTTCACCGGTTTCCAGCATGTCAAAGGAGACGGGCCGCTCAATGCCGTTCAGGTCGTCGTTCAGGCCCGAGGCTCCGTCCACAAACAGGGGCGCGGACACGCGCTTTAAATTCAGCGCGTGGGATAAATTGCTCTGGAAGGTTTTTTTGATCAGGTCGATGGCGGCCTGGGTTTCATACAGGGACAAAGTGGAAACATACCCTTGCGGAACGATCACATGGCTCATGGCACGCCCTCCTTTTGCTTCAATGAATTTCTGTAAAATCATAGCAAGCGGAGCGGCGGTTGTCAATCGCTTTTCTGTTCTTTTGCTGGCTTTATGGGGGAAGAAAAGCGCAGGAGGCCGCCGCTTATTCCATCACGCTGTCTTCTTTTTGCAGCAGCTCTGTGATGTCCCCGGCCGCGGCGGAAAAGGAGGCATCCAAAGCGGTTTCGCCCCGAAGCAGGGAAAGGAACAGGGCGGCGATTTCAACGGCGCCGGATTCCTGCAAGTGAGTGTTGTCCGCCGCGCCATCGGGGTAGTTTGGATGGCCAGGCTGCACGTGGCAAAAGCGGGTGCGGGTGCCCTCCTCGCCCAGGCGTTGGAAGAGGGCCATGGTGGCGTTTTCCAGATCGACCAATGGCACGTTCCGCTCCTTGGCCAGCTTGCGGATGGCGGTGGGATATTCGCCGTGGGTGGCGGTCAGGCGGCCCTGGGCGTCAAAATTCCGCCGGGCGATGGGCGTAACAAGAATGGGCTCCGCGCCATGCTGCCGGGCTGTGTCGATATATTGGCTCAGGTATTGCGGGAAGGTGCCGTCCACGGTGGTACACCGGCGGGGGTCATCCTTTTCGTCGTTGTGGGCAAAGCCGATCACCAATTTGTCTCCGGGCCGCAGGCAGGGCGCGATGTGGGCCAGGCGTTGTTCCTCAATAAAGCTCCTGCTGGAGCGGCCGTTGATGGCGCAGTTTTGCACAAAGCCTTCCGGCAGCAGCGCGGGCAACTTCTGCCCCCAGCCCATCATGGGGTAGCGTTGGGGAATGTAATCGGCCATGGTGGAATCCCCGCACAGGAACCAGGTGGGTACCCGGCGGTCGGGCTGCCAGGCATCGTAGCTGCCCAGCACATCGGTCAGGGTGACGGCTTGGGCCTCCTGGGCTGTCAGGCGCTTTTGCTGGGGGTGCCGGAGGCTTTGATCCGCCCGGGGGCCTGTGGTGCCGCTTTCGCCAAGCCGCTCCGTAACGGGCCGTTCTTCATCCCAATCATAAAAGCCTTGGGGAGATACGTGGGCGTCCATTTCACAATCAATGAACAGGGTGCGGGCAAATTTGCGCCAGGGGCGTCCCAGATAGGCTTGCCCTTCGCCGCATGCCCCGGTCAAAAGGCAGCGGTGGAACACCAGGCCGTAGGGCTGCTCTTCTGGCGTATTGGCGGCGGTATACCAGCCGCCCCGATCGTTCATGAATAAGGTGCATTTTTCAAACCAGCACCGGTAGGGCCCGAAAATGAAGTCGACGTCGCCCTGAATGAAGCATTCCTCAAAATATTGTCGGGGAAAGGTCGGCGGGCAGTCGCCCACGCTGTCGACGCACGGGGCATCGCTTTTACGGGGAGCAATTTCGTTTTCCACCCTGGGCATCGTTGGACCGCAGAAGAGCGTATCCTGATGGGCGATCAGGCGGCATTGCCGGTAAACGCCCCGGTCCCCCGCCGCGTACAGCGCTACGGCCTGGCCCACGAGGCGGCCGTCCCCGGCATCGTTGCGGATGGTGATGTGTTCCATTTCAACGTTCCGTCCGCTCACCAGCACGGTAAAGGAAAGGAAGGTGCCCTTTTCCTTTCCGTCGGGATAGGGATCCTTGGCGCAGGCGGAATGGGTGATTACCGTGTCTTCGCTGGTTTCTCCGGCCCCGATGAGGCGCACGTTATCCTTATTGATGACGACCCGTTCCTGATATACCCCCGGCTGCACCAGCACGATAGCCGGGGCCCGTCCGCTAAGCGGCAGGGCGTCGATGGCCGCTTGGATGGAGGTAAATTCTCCGCTGCCGTCCTTTGCCACGATATACATGTTCATTGCTCCTTTCCTGAAAACCGAAAGAATTCCGGCAACAGCATACCAAAAATAATGAAAAAAAGTATGTCTGTTTTTTTACTTTCTCATAAAACAATCGGTCACGCGCGTTGAAACGCTGCCGCAAAAGCAGAGAAAATACAAAATTCCCCATTTTTCCGTATTGACCGGCAGCATGCGCCGTTGTACAATACCCCTGTCACGCGAAGCGCGCAGGAAATACCCCGCGGGGTAACCGAAGGAGTAAAACTCTCAGGTGCCGTTTCACACGGCAAAGACTGCGCGCGGATGACACTCTGGAGAATCCCGGCGTTTGGCTGGGTGCCGAAGGTGCAAAGCCCCGAAAAGGGGTCAATCTCTCAGGCAAAAGGACAGAGCGGTATTCCCTATACGGGTATTGCGGCGTTTTTTTGTGGAGAGTTCTGCTTCGGCGGGCTCTTATTTTTGTTGGGAGGATGATATTCATGGACGGCTTCATCAACACCCTGGCTTCCCTCAATGACAAAGTAAACGGCGTGGTATGGGGCGTGCCCGCGCTGACGCTGCTCATCGGCACCGGCGTGCTGATGACTTTGCTCACCAGGTTTTTCCAGTTCACCCGGTTTGGACATATGTGGAAAAACACCATCGGCGGCCTGTTCAGCAAGAAGCAGATCCGTCACAGCCACGATAAGCATTCCATTTCCCAGTTCCAGGCCCTGTGCACGGCCCTGTCCGCCACCATCGGCACTGGCAACATTGCCGGCGTGGCCTACGCCATTACCATGGGCGGCCCCGGCGCCGTGTTCTGGATGTGGATTGCCGCCATCGTGGGCATGATGACCAATTATTCCGAAAACGTGCTGGGAATTTATTTTCGGCGGCGGAATGAGAAGAGCGAGTGGTCCGGCGGCGCCATGTATTACTTGAAAGACGGCGTGGGCCGGATGAAATATGGCAAGGCCATCGGCTCTGTGCTGGCGGTGCTGTTTTCCCTGTTTGCCATCCTGGCTTCTTTCGGCATTGGCAACATGGGCCAGGTCGCTTCCATCACCGAAAGTATCAACACCCTGGTCGCCGCTAATCCCAGCACGGTGAACCTGGTCACTGGCCTGGTGGTGATCGTGCTTTTGTCCTTGGTTATTTTGGGCGGCCTCAAGCGTATTGCTACCACCAATGAGCATATCGTGCCCTTCATGGCTGTGTTTTTCATCTTTGGCTCCCTGATCATTATCATCATGAACATCAGCAAGGTGCCTGCGGCTTTCGGGGCCATCTTCAAAGGCGCGTTCAACTTCAAATCCGCCGCCGGCGGTGTGGGCGGCGCGGTCATTGCCCAGGCCATGACCTGGGGCTTCAAGCGCGGCGTGTTTTCCAACGAAGCGGGCCTGGGCTCCTCGGTGATGGTGCATTCCGCTTCCAACGTAAAGGAACCGGTGGTTCAGGGCCTGTGGGGCATCTTTGAGGTGTTTGCCGATACCATCATCGTGTGCACCTGCACCGCCTTGGTCATCCTGACGACTGGCGTGGTGGATATGGAAACCGGAGCTTCCATTTCTGGCGCGTCCAAACTGGGCCTGGCCACCGAGGCTTTCACCAAAAGCTTTGGCACCTTCGGCGGCGTTTTCCTGGCGGTGGCTGTTTGCCTGTTTGCTTTTACCACCATCCTGGGCTGGAGCTATTACGGAACCAAGGCCTGGGAGTATCTGTTCGGTACCAAATCCACCCTGGCCTATAAGATTGTGTTCATTTCCATGGTCGTCGTCAGCGCCACTATCGACGTGTCCCTGGCCATTGACCTGAGCGACACCTTCAACGGCCTGATGGCCATCCCCAACTTGATCGGCGTGGTATGCCTATCCGGGCTGGTGGTAAAAATAACGAAGAATTACACCGTGCGCAAGATTACCAAGACCAAGCCGGAGGAGGAACCCATGTATTCCTTCTCTCCGGATATCCAACGGGAGCAGGAATCCCGGACGGACGAAGACTGAGCGGTAAATACCAAAAGGAGCAGGCTGCGCTGCTCCTTTTTTGATACGGAAAGATGATAATTCTGTGCGTTTTGCGTCCGCTGTGCCGTTTTGCCTATTCCTTAGATGCCGGTTTTGTGCTATCATACAGGAAAGCAATCGTAAGGAGGGGAAACCTTGAGCACGTTGTTGGAATTATACTGGACGTTTGTGCAGATCGGCTACGTCACCTTCGGGGGCGGATACGCCATGCTGCCCATTCTGGAAAGGGAACTGGTGGACAAGCGGCACTGGACCACCATGGATGACCTGCGGGATTATTTCTCCATCGGGCAGTGCACGCCGGGCATCATTGCCCTGAATGTGTCGACCTTCATTGGTGAAAAAAAGGCCGGGATCAAGGGTGCGCTGGCGGCCACGGTGGGCTTCCTCACCGGGCCCATTGTGATCATCCTGGTCATCGCCGCATTCCTGAAAAACTTTGCCGATCTGCCTATCGTGCAGCACGCCTTCGCGGGCATCCGGGTGTGCGTGTGCGTGCTGATTTTGCAGGCTATTTTGCGGCTGTGGAAAAAATCGGTGGTGGACGCGGTGGCGCTGATCATGTACCTGGTCATTTTTGTGCTGAACGCCTTTTCCAGCGTGTTGCCGGTGAAAATCCCGGCGGCGGTGCTGGTGATCCTGGCCGGGCTGATCGGCATGATGATTTCCATTCGGCGCTCCGATGGAAAACAGAAGGCAGGTGAGGCACCGTGACGCTGCTGCGCCTGATGCTGGAGTTTTTTAAGACCGGCTTGTTCTCCGTGGGCGGTGGCCTGGCCACGTTGCCTTTCCTCTATGAAATGAGCGATAAAACCGGTTGGTTTTCCCACGCGGATATTGCCGATATGATCGCCATTTCGGAATCGACCCCCGGCGCCATCGGCATCAATATGTCCACCTACGCTGGGTTTACCACCGCGGGCATCCCTGGCGGCGTCTTGGCTTCCTTGGCCTTGGCTACCCCGTCGGTGATCATTATCCTGATCATTGCCAAGTTCTTAAACAAATTTCGGAATAACCGGTTCGTGGAAGGCGCGTTTTACGGCCTGCGTCCTGCTTCCATCGCCATGATCACGGCTGCGGGGATGAACGTGGCCAAGGTGGCGCTGGTGAACCTGAACGCCTTCAGCGCCTCCGGCAGCATCGGTGATTTGTTTGTCTGGAAGGCCCTCATTCTGGCAGTGGCCATCTTTATCGGTCAGCGGAAGCTCAAATGGAGCCCGATTCTGTTTCTGGCCATTTCGGCCGTCGTGGGCATTCTTTTTCAATTCTGAAAAACCTGTGAGCAAGGAGGAAAAACGTCATGCGAAAAGCCCGGTTGGTGTTGGACAAGGATTACGTCATTTCTTCCATTGATCGGCGGATTTACGGCTCCTTTGTGGAGCATCTGGGCCGGTGCGTCTACAACGGCATTTACGAGCCCGGTCACCCGGCAGCCGACGAAGAAGGCTTCCGGAAGGATGTGATCCAATTGGTGCAGGGCCTGGATGTGCCCATCGTGCGTTATCCCGGCGGCAATTTTGTGTCCGGCTTCTATTGGGAAGATTCCATTGGCCCTGTTGAGCGGCGCCCCAAACGGCTGGACCTAGCCTGGAAAACCACGGAGCCCAATGCCGTGGGCCTGCATGAATTCGCTTCCTGGGCGAAAAAGGCGCATACCGATGTGATGTACGCCATCAACCTGGGCACCCGCGGCCCCTCCGACGCCCAGCGGGTGGTGGAATACGCCAACCACAAAGGCGGCAGCGCCCTGAGCGATTGGCGCATCCAAAACGGCGCTAAGGACCCTTTCAACATCAAGCTCTGGTGCCTGGGAAATGAAATGGACGGCCCTTGGCAGACCGGCCAAAAAACCGCCTATGAATATGGCCGCGTTGCCAACGAAGCTGCCAAAATGATGAAATGGACCGACCCGTCCATCGAAGTGGTGGCCTGTGGTTCTTCCGGGTTCAATATGCCTACCTTTGGCGAATGGGAATACACCATGCTGGATGCGTGCTATGATAACGTGGATTACGTTTCCCTTCACCGCTATTATGGCAACCCCCATAACGATACCCCCGACTTCCTGGCCTCCACCATGGATCTCGATGCGTTCATCCGCACGGTGGCATCCATCTGCGATACGGTGAAGGGCAAAAAACACAGCAAAAAACAGGTAAATTTGAGCCTGGATGAGTGGAACGTGTGGTATCATTCCAACCAGCAGGACCAGGAATTGTACAAGCGGGAGCCCTGGGGCACCGCTCTGCCGCTGCTGGAGGATGTGTATAACTTTGAGGATGCCCTGTTGGTGGGCTTGATGCTGATCACCATCCTCAAAAACGCCGACCGGGTGAAGGTGGCCTGCATGGCCCAACTGGTCAACGTGATTGCTCCCATCATGACCCGGCCCGGCGGCGGCGCCTGGAAGCAGACCATTTATTGGCCGCTCCAGCAGGCCAGCCGGTTTGGCCGGGGCGTGAGCCTGCTGCCGCAGATCACCAGCGAAAAGGCCGGCACCAAGCACTATGAGGATGTACCTTTTGTGGACGCTGCCGCCACCATGGATGCGGATGGCAGCGTGACCATCTTCGCCGTGAACCGGGATTTGATCGATGGGGCGGAATTGGCCTGTGATCTGCGTTCCTTCGGCGATTTCAAGCAGGTCACCCATACGGTGCTGCACCACGATGATATGAAGGCTGTCAACACCGAAGCGGCCCCGGATGCCGTGAAGCCTGTGGATGTTCCTATCGATCTCAAGGACGGCATGGTGATTTTGCCTGCCGCTTCCTGGAATGTGATCCGGCTGATCAAGTAACGTGGAAAAGGAGGAAGCCTGATGGATTTTCAACATACCGCCTTGGGCATTGAACTGGGGTCTACCCGCATTAAAGCTGTGCTGATTGATGAAAAGCACGTTCCCATCGCTTCCGGCAGTCACGAATGGGAAAACCAGCTGGTGGACGGCGTGTGGACCTACAGCCTGGAGGCCATTCACGCCGGCGTGCAAAGCTGCTTTGCCGATCTGAAACGGGACGTGCGGGAAAAATTTGGCCAAACGCTGACCACCGTGGGCGCCATGGGCGTTTCCGGCATGATGCACGGCTATCTGCCCTTTGATAAGGATGGCCACGCCCTGACGGAATTCCGCACTTGGCGCAACACCATGACCGGGGAAGCGGCAGCGGAATTGACGAAGCTGTTTCATTTCAATGTGCCCCAGCGCTGGAGCATTGCCCATTTGTACCAGGCCATGCTCAAAGAGGAAGCGCATTTGCCCTGCCTGGCTCATTTGACCACCCTGGCGGGCTATATCCACGAAAAGCTGACCGGTCAAAAGGTGCTGGGCATCGGCGAAGCCAGCGGTATGTTCCCCATCGACAGTGAAAATCTTCATTACGACGCAGCCATGATGGAACGGTTTGACTGCTTGATCGAAAAAAAGGGCTATGCTTGGCGGCTGGGGGAGGTGCTGCCCCGGGTGCTCATCGCGGGGGAAAACGCCGGCTGCCTGACGGCGGAAGGCGCAGCCTTCCTGGACCCAGCGGGGGATTTGAAGCCCGGCATTCCCTTCGCGCCCCCGGAGGGCGACGCGGGCACCGGCATGGCCGCCACCAATTCTGTGGCTGTGCGCACTGGCAACGTATCGGCCGGCACCAGCGATTTTGCCATGGTGGTGGTCGAAAAGCTTCCCAAGGTGCATACGGAAATCGATATGGTCACCACCCCGGCAGGCAAGCCGGTGGCTATGGTGCACTGCAATAACTGCACCAGCGATATCAACGCCTGGGTGAGGCTGTTTGGCGAATTTGCCCAGGCTATCGGCGCGCCCATCGACCGGAACACCCTGTATACCACCCTGTTCCAGCAGGCATTGGCAGGGGAACCCGACTGCGGCGGCCTGCTGAGCTTCAATTACTTCTCCGGCGAAGGCGTTACGAACCTGGATGCGGGTCGGCCGGTGTTCGCCCGGACCCCGGACGCCCGCATGACCCTGCCCAATTTTATGCGTACCCACCTGCTTTCCGCCCTGGCCACCCTGAAAATCGGCCTGGATATTCTGACGAAGGAAGAACATGTGCCGATCGACAAGCTCTATGGCCACGGGGGCTATTTCAAAACGCCCGGCGTGGGCCAGCGGATGCTGTCCGCCGCGGTGGGCGCGCCCGTTTCTGTAATGGAAACGGCGGGGGAGGGCGGCCCCTACGGCATGGCCCTTTTGGCGGCCTATATGCTATGGAAAAAAGAGGATCAGCCCCTGGACGCGTATCTGAATGACGTGGTGTTTGCCGGCGCTCGCTCCTCCACCCTGATGGCGGAGGAACAGGATATTGCCGGGTTTGCCGCGTTCCTGAAGCAATACAAAAAAGCCCTGCCCGTGGAACGGGCGGCCATCGAAACCCTGTGAGGTGAAGCGATATGCTGGAAGCATTGAAGGAAATCGTATGCAAAGCCAACCTGCTCCTGCCGGAGCACCAATTGGTCACGTTCACTTGGGGCAATGTATCGGGTATCGACCGGGAAAAAGGCCTGGTTGTGATCAAGCCCTCTGGGGTGGATTATGACGGCATGACGCCGGAGGATATGGTGGTGGTCGATCTGGAAGGCAACCGGGTCGAAGGCAAATGGAAGCCCAGCAGCGATACGCCCACCCACGTGGAGCTGTACAAAGCCTTTCCGGCATGCGGCGGCATCGTGCACACCCATTCCCGTTGGGCCACTTCCTTCGCCCAGGCCGGTATTGATATTCCCGCCATGGGCACCACCCAGGGCGATTATTTCTACGGCCCCATTCCCTGCACCCGGTCTATGACCGACGGGGAAATTAAGGACCGCTACGAAAAAGAAACCGGCAACGTGATCATCGAAACCTTCCGCAGCCGCAATATCGACCCCGCCCAGGTGCCCGGTGTGGTGGTATTCTCCCATGGCCCCTTTGCTTGGGGAAAGGACCCCATGGAAGCGGTGCACAATGCCGTGGTCATGGAGGAATGCGCTTTTATGGATTATCATGCCATGATGCTCAACCCCCGCCAGGGACCCATGCAGCAAACGCTTCTGGATAAGCATTACCTGCGCAAACACGGCAAAAACGCTTATTACGGGCAAAATGATGGATAAGAAAAAGCGGATCAAACACCGCTTTCGGCTGGGGCTGAACCTGTTCTTGGCCGGGATGGAATTCTGGCAATGGCTGAGCATGGTGTTCGTGGTGCAGGATGGGGTGCTGTCCGCCACGGGCCTGGGCAGCCTGAAATATTTTACCGTCCTGTCCAACCTGCTGGAGGGCGCTGCTTCCCTGCTGTGGGGGCTCTGCGCCTGCCGGGAAAAGCATGCGCGCTTGGCTGCAAGGGTCAAGTATATCGCCGCCGTATCCGTGGGGCTCACGTTTGTGACGGTCCTGGTGTTCTTGGGCCCATTTTTTGGCTATGGAGGCATGTATACTGGCAGCAATTTTTGGTTCCATCTGATACTTCCCTTGGCCGCCATGGCGGAATTTATGCTGCTCAATGATGCGCCCATGACGCACCGGGACAACCGCTTGGCCGTTGCGCCCATGTTGCTGTATGGTATCGGGTATCTTGCCAATAACCTGATCAACGGCATCGGCGCTTGGCCTCATACCAACGATTTCTACGCTTTCCTGACCTGGGGTTATCCAGTGGGCATGGTGATCCTGGTGGTGATCATCGTGGGCACGTATGGGATTGGCTGGCTACTGCGCCAGGCCAACAGCCGCATGCTTCTGCGCCTGGCAAAAACAGTACGGAAAAAATAAACTCATTATCGAAATGATTTTGTAACAATATTGGGATTTGTCCCAAAACAGCCCTTATTCAGCCAAAAAATCCCTTGATTTCATGGTGTAAATATGATATATTTGTTACGAAAATATTTCATTTTTCACGAAAGAGAGGGATGAAACGTGAAGAAATTTTCTTTTCTTTTGGCGCTGCTGCTGATCACGCTGGCCTTGGCCGGGTCCGCTATGGCGGAAAGCCAACTGGATTTTGAACTGAAATGTAAGAAAAAGACCAGCTATGCCGCCGACGTTTATGATTATAACAACCCGGATTCCGGCGTGAAGGTGGATCATATCGCTGCAGGCACTTATGTGATCGTGGAGAATGGCGACGGCGGCTGGACCCGGATTACCTACATGAAAAACGGCGCGCGGAAAAAGGGCGCCGTGCAGGTCCGCCTGTCCGACACCCGCTCCACCGTCCGCCTGGACGACGGCACCATCCTGAACGTTCACGAAAAAGACCCCAATTATGCCGGCAAAATCAAAAAGGGCAACCTGGAATTTGACGTCACCGTGTACGATGACGAAATGGATTATATGACCTACATGTTCGGCGAGGGCCCGGAACCCCGGCGCGCCGACGGCAGCAATGGGCGGGAAAAGGAGCGGTCCGGCAACAGTGGAAAGAAACGGTCGCCCTCCAAATCCGGCGGCATGAGCGTGGAAGTGGTTGAGCTGGGCAGCGCCTTCACCACCATCAAAAAGAACGGCGAAACCGTCACCGTGCCTACCGGCAGCCTGAATTATGGGGAGGATGTGCCCACGGATAAAAAATTGGCCGTGATCTACGCGCCCCGCACCGGCACTGTGGGGCTGCATCGGGGGGCGTCGAAGGAATCCCGCACCATCAAAATCTGCAAGCCCGGCGTCATGGTCATGGTGCTCAAAGCGGACGAACCGTACAGCAAGGTCAATTATCAGGGCACGGTGGGCTACGTGAAAAATACCAGCTTGCAATTCTTTGGCGCCGCCGCTCAGGATGCCTTTTTTTCCTCTGGCCTGATTAGCAGCAAGGGCAAAACCACCGGCAAAACCACCATCCGGATTCGCAATACCGCCGATCAGGCCAGCGCCGTGGTGGCCAATTGGCAGGTGGGCACTCCGGTTACGGTGCTTTCAAACCCCAAGGGCTGGTACGAAATTGAAGCCAAGGGCATCCGGGGCTTTGTGAAGGAAGAATTCCTGACGATGAACGAATGACAGCCGAGGGCTTTTTCAGCCCTTATTAGGCTCCCGAGCCAGGAAGTGAAGCAGCTTTGCCCAATCCCGCAGAAAAAAACGCAGCTTTGCGCAAGCTTATGGAATATCGCTGGACGTATAAAATTAATCTCAGTTTAAAACCTCATTATCTTTGGATGCCTTTCCCGCTCTGGCTTTGCTTTATTCCGGTCAACGTAGCGGTGCTACGCCTCCCTTCATTCAGCTGAACCAGGGCGAAAAATCCATCTTCATTTAATAAGATTTTAGACTGAGATTAGAGCCTGTTTCTAAATTCGGAAAGATGCATTTTCGGTGTCTCAGGCTGCACTTCTGTGTTGCTTTTCCTCGATTTACATCCAGTAAATCATCGTCAAAGCGCCTTGAATTGCAGCCCAATCCGCTCGAAGATGCACATTCCTCATTTTAGAAACAGACTCTAGAAACAGACTCTTATTTCCCGGATGCTTTGCATCCGCTTGGCGCCCTGCGAATTTCTCGCTTACATCTCGTTGGTGGAAGTGATCCGGCCCAGCGCCACAGGCAAATTGCCGTTGCGAGTGCGGATCTCGTCCAGCAGGGGACGGGATTGGAAATGCTCCGGAAGCGAAACGTGGAAGGTGAGCTGGTACACGCTGCCCATTTCCATGGTGCGCACCCTTTCAAGGGTCCAGGCCTTGGTGTGGGCGTTCAAAAGATCGTCAAACATGCCGTCATAATCCAGCGATTCGGGCACGCTAATTTTCAGCTCCCGGCGCATCACGCCGTTCTGGCCGAAGTGCACCGCGTCCAGCACCAGCACCATGACCGCGTAGCCCGCAAACAGCAGCGCTGCCATGCCCAAGTAACCCGCGCCCAGGCACATGCCCAGCACCACCGACAGGAACACCGCCAGGATCTCCCTGGCGCTGCCTTGAACGGAACGGAACCGCACCAGGCTGAACGCCCCGGCTACGGCAATGCCCGCGCCCAAATTTCCGTTCACCACCAGGATAACGGCGGAGGAGATCATGGGGAGCAGGGCCAGCGTGACAGCGAAGGAAGGGGTGCAGGGGTTCTTTTTCATATACAGCAGGGAGGAAAGAACGCCCAGCGCAATGGCCGCGCCCAGACACAGAAGAATGGGGCCCAGGCCGGTGCCGCCCCGGATGAACAACGTTTCAAGCAATGGAATACGCCTCCTTTTGTGTTGGGGCGGGCTGAGCCGCTCCCTGGAAAATATAACGGGTATAGGCCGTGCCGTATTTGGAAAAATGCACGCGCCGAGCGCCGATGCTCTCCAGCAGCCGTGTCAGCCACAGGGGATACACCCCGGGAATTTTGACCTCCATGATCACTTGCCCCTCTGGCAGCAGCAGTTCACCCGTCTGCGGGGCAGTCAGGGCCAGATCGTCAAACCGGCAGCGGATGCGCCGGTCAAAAGTGATGCGGATGTCCGGGTCTTTTTCGGATATCCAGGCGTCCCGGTCATAGAGGATCATGCATTTGGGCTCCAGCCCCTCATAGAAGGATACGAACCGGTCGATTTCTCGGCCGATCTGGCCGCATGCAGACGGCATCCGACCTTGTTTCAGCCCCTGCACCGAGTCCTTGAGCGGCAGTTCCACCCGGCGCTTGTACACCACACCCTGGTATTTTTTCTTTAATTCCACGAAGGATTTGCCGTCGATGGTAGGCTGCCCATAGGCTCGCAGGCGCAGCTTTTCTTTGTAATTGGGCCGCTCGATGGACCGGCGGATGAGGATGAAATCCGGCGTATCGTAATACAGGCTCTGGACGGCGGGATCGCCGAAATCCAGCATAAAGAAGAAGCGCAGCCGCAGGGCGTCGGCCATGGCCCGGGCTTGCTGCTCGCTGATCAGAAACTTTTTTTCCACCCGGGCAAATACCGCCTGGTCCGCCATGCGCTCACCTCCTGAAGGCCAATTTTGCTGTGTACAGACACAGTGTATCATTATATACCCAAACGTCAGCATTCGTCAATTATTTTCCGTATTTTGAACCTTCGCGGTTTTAGCACGGTCAAATTTTGATGATCTGTTGCGGACCCTTCCGTTCCATGGTAAAATAGGGAACGGCTTCCGGGCCGCCGCGACCGAAATGAGCGCGTGGCGGGACCTTGAATTTTACGAACGACAGAGCATGAAAAGGAGCAAACTATGCGCACCGAATTTCAGAATCTGACCTGTACGCATCTCCATCGCCTGCCCATGCGGGCTACGCTGATTCCTTATCCGGATCGGGTCGCCGCCCGGGCGGATGAGCGGGCGGCTTCGCCCTGGTATCTGGGCTTGAACGGACAGTGGAATTTTACTTATTATCTGTCTCCCCGGGATGTGGAAGCTTTGTCCGGCGAAGCGGGAGAAGGGCGGCAGGGCGTCATTCAGGTGCCCGGGGTGTGGCAGTTGCAGGGCTACGGAATGCCCCAGTACACCAACGTGCGCTATCCCATTCCCTACGACCCGCCCTACGTGCCGGAAGATACCCCTGTGGGCGTGTATGACCGGGCCTTCACCCTGCCCGCCGCCTTTGAAGGGCGGCAGACTGTGCTGCGGTTTGAGGGCGTGTCCTCTTGCTATTATGCCTATGTCAACGGCCAATTGGCCGGTTTCACCAAGTGCCCCCATCTGCCGGCGGAGTTTGATATTTCCGCGCTGGTGAAGCCGGGCGAAAACCGCCTGCGGGTGGTGGTGCTTCAATGGTCCGACGGTACCTACCTGGAGGATCAGGATATGTGGCGCTTCGGCGGTATTTTTCGGGATGTGGCGCTTCTGTCCTTTGGCGTAAGCCGCATCGAGGATGTGCAGGCCGATACGGACCTGATCAACGATTATCGGGACGGTGATTTGAACGTCACTGTCAAGGCTGCAAAGGCGGAGGCTGTCACTTTCACGCTCCTGGACGGGGAAGAGACCATGCTGAGCCAGACTTGCAAGGCGGAAGGTGGCCAGGCGCTGTGGCACGCGGTGGTGCCCCAGGTAAAGCCCTGGTCGGCGGAAACGCCCCACCGGTATGAGCTGATCGTCGAGATCCCCGGTCAGGCGGAGCGGGTGTTTGTGGGCTTCCGAAAGATCGAAATCAAGGGCGGGGTCTTTTATTTCAACGGCCGGCCTATCAAGCTGCTGGGCGTGAACCGGCATGACACCCATCCCACCCTGGGCTATTACACCCCCGTCAATGAAATGGTGAAGGACGTTCTGCTCATGAAGCAGCATAATATCAACACCGTCCGCACCAGCCATTATCCCAATGACCCCCGTTTCCTGGATCTATGTGATTTTTACGGCTTGTACGTGATTGATGAAACGGATCTGGAATGCCACGGCGTGACCCAGTTTGAATCCTACGACTTTATTGCCACCGATCCCCAATGGGAAACCCAGTTTGTGGACCGGGGCGTGCGCATGGTGCAGCGGGACCGAAATCACCCCAGCATCCTCCTGTGGAGCCTGGGCAATGAATCGGGCTATGGCTGCAACCACGTATCCATGGCCGCAGCCATCCGCAAAATTGATACCGCCCGACCCATCCATTATGAGCGTGACCAGTGGGAGCGGGAAGCCATCACCGCGGACGTCACTTCCCGCATGTATGCCGGCATTGACGACATGGTGGCCTATGCGGGCGAGGACCACAACAAGCCCTTCTTCCAGTGCGAATACTGCCACGCTATGGGCCAGGGCCCGGGCCTGCTGGAGGCCTACTGGCAGGCGTTCAACGCCCATCCCCAATTGATGGGCGGCTGCATCTGGGAATGGGCCGACCATGGCCTGGTGAAGGAAGAAAACGGCCAAACCTACTACGCTTACGGCGGCGATTTCGGGGAATGGCCCCATGACGGCTGCTTCTGCGTGGACGCGTTGACTTACCCTGATCGCACGCCCCACACTGGGCTGAAGGAGTACAATCACGTCATCCGGCCCGTCCGGGCGGCGCTGGTGAATGAAAAACAAGGGCTGGTGGCTTTCCATAATTATTATGGATTCCTGACTTTGGGCCATTTGCAGGGGCGTTACGCCGTGGTTTCCGGCGGGCGCACCTTGGCCCAGGGAAATTTCGTTCTCCATACGCCCGCTGGGGAAACGGAGGAAATGACCCTGGCCCTGGGCGATTATCCCGCCGGCGCGGTGCTGAACGTTGCTTTCACCCTGCGGCAGGATGCGCCTTGGGCCCCGAGTGGGCACCTGGTGGCCGTCGATCAGCTGCCGCTGCGCTTGGGGAAGGCGCAGCCCGCGCTGGCTTTGCCCCGTCAGCCCCTGACGCTGCAAAAGACCCATGAGGGCTATACCGTACAGGGCATTGATTTTGCTGTTTCTTTTGGACGGGAAGGGCTCAGCGGCCTTTCGTTCCACGGCGTTTCTATGCTGGCCCAGGGCGTGCAGGCCAATTTGTGGCGCGCGCCTACGGATAATGACAATGGCTGGCCCTCCATTGCCCAGAAGTGGGATGAACTGGGGCTGAATAAGCTGCTCTGCCGCAATGAGCGCATGACCGCCCAGGAGACGGCGGAAGGGGACGTTGTCGAATTGTCAGGCGTGTACGGCCCCAAGGTGATGCCGCCCTTGCTGCGCGTCACCCAGCGCTACACCGTGTCCGGCGATGGCCGTATCGGCCTGGAAATCACCTATGCGCCCTTGAAGGATATTCCTGATTACCTGCCCCGGCTGGGATTGCGCATGGCGCTGCCCGCTGGCTTTGACCGCCTGATCTGGCAGGGCCGGGGCCCCTGGGAAAGTTACCCGGACAAGAAGACCGGCGCGCTGCTGGGCCGGTATGAAACCACGGTGGATGCCACCCATGAGCCCTACGTGCGCCCTCAGGAAAACGGCGGCCATGAGGATACCACCTTTGTGGCGTTGCTGAATGCCCGGGGCATGGGCTGGCTGGTGGCCGGCGAGGACTTCTCCTTCAGTGCCCATCATTACACCCCTGAGGCCCTCACACTGGCCCAGCATACCAATGAGCTGCATCGGGAAAAGGAAATCACCTTGCTTGTGGATGGCGTCATGGGCCCCCTGGGCACCGCCTCCTGCGGCCCCGAACCGCTGGAAACTGACCGGCTCTATTTGAAGGCCCCCCGCACCTTCCATTTCACCTTCCTGCCCTTTGACGCCCAGGCTTTGTCGGTGGATGGCGCGTACCGGGCGGCGCGGGGATAAAGTGAGCGGAGTCCTTCGTGCCAGGGCCCGCCTGGGCCCCGGACCCATCCCGAATGTTTCAATATTTTAAGAGGAGAAATAGTATTATACCCCGTACACATCCTTGCACTTTGCTTCCAGGTAGTCCAGATAGTACGTGGGGTCAAAGGGCGCGCCCATGGCGTTATCCAGAATTTGCGCGGGGGTGAGGGAGGAGCCAAAGCGCCAGATGTGTTCCCGGTTCCATTCGTTCATGGGGCCAAAATCGCCCTTTTCGAGAGCGGCGTCGATATCGACGGTTTCCTTCATACGCGCCAGGAATTGCGCGCCGTAAGCGCTGCCCAAAGCGTAGGAGGGGAAGTAGCCGATGGCGCCGAAGGACCAATGGCTGTCCTGCAAAACGCCCTGCTTGTCGTCGGGCACATCGATGCCCAGATAATCCTTGTACATTTGATTCCAGGCCAGGGGCAGATCGCGCACTTTCAGTTCCCCGGCCATCAGCCGCTTTTCCAGTTCATAGCGGATCATGATGTGGAGGGAGTAGGTCACTTCGTCCGCTTCCGTGCGGATCAGGCTGGGCTGCACCCGGTTAACGGCCTTGTAGAAATCTTCCCAGGTGTACCCCTTCATCTGTTCGGGGAACAATGTCTGCATCTTGGGGAACACGAAGCGACAGAACGCCCGGCTGCGGCCCAGGATGTTTTCACAAAAACGGCTCTGGCTCTCGTGGATGCCCATGGATACGCCGCCGTCCAGCACGGTGTAGGCCAGGTCGTCGTCGCTGCCGGTATCGTAGAGGGCGTGGCCGCTTTCGTGGATCACGCTGAACATCGACGAGGACACGTCCTCCCGGTAATAGTGGGTGGTGATGCGCTCGTCCAAGTGGCTGCCCAGGCTGGTGGTGAAGGGATGCTCGGTGGTGGAAAGGCCCACGCGTTCGAGGTTCAGGCCCATTATGCTCATCAGGTAGTAGGAAAGCTCCTCCTGCTTGTCCTCGGGAAAATCGCCTTTAATGCAAGCGTCGCTCACCTGGGGCTTTTCCGAGCAGGCGGCGATCAGGGGCACCAGCCGCTCCCGGAGCTTGGCAAAGAACGCGTCGCAGCTTTGCCTGCTGATGCCGGGCTCAAATTCGTTCAGCCAGTAATCGTAGGGGTCCATATCCGGGGCGATGTAGTGGGCGAAGCGGATGCGGTTTTCCACGATCTTCTCCAGGTACGGCTCGAAGGACGCGAAATCATCGTTGTTCTTGGCGCTGTACCACACATCCTGGCTTTCCACCACCAGCTTTTCGTAGGCTACATATTCATCCATGGGGATTTTTTGCATGGCGCGGATGTCCTTAAGCAGCAGGTACATCATCCGCTGCTCTTTGGCGTTCAGTTCCTCTTTGTGGGCGTCCAGGTATTCCAGCAATTCGACGGTGTCCTTGCCGGTGGAGAGGGTGTACATGATTTCGCTTAAAATGCCCATGGTGTGGGCCCGGTTGGGGGCGGTGCCCTTGGGCGCGGTGGTTTCGCCATCGTAGCTGAGCAGCCCCAGGGCGTGGTTGTAGGCGCTCATTTTTTCTTGCAGGGCTGTTAATTGCTCCCGGGCGGTGTTCAAATCCATATGGTACATCCTTCCTTTCGGTTGTTTTCCGGAGAAAAGTATAGCAACAATTCCCGATTCTGGCAAGCGCCGGTGGGGCGGGAGAAAAGAAGGAAGAAAACCTTGCATTTTTTTCCTTCATCGGGTATACTATCGAATTGGCAAAAGGGAGTAGTTCGCGCCGGGGTCCGGCGTGCTGCGGTGCCGCCAAGCCCGGTGAAGGGAAAGCGCTTCACCCGTTCCGCAGATGAATTTTGTTCAGAACAAGACTTTTACCATGCTGCATCGACTGGGCATGATGAAAGTCTTTTCTTTTTGCCCGCAAGACAAGGAGGTTTTCCATTTCCATGAATCTGCAATTGATCGCTTTGATCCTGTTCATCGTGATGTACGCAGGGATGATCGCCTTTACCAAGTACCGGCCCTGGATTGCCCTGGGCACGGCGGTCATTTTCCTGCTGCTTGGGGTGCAGCCGCTGCATGGGGTGCCGGGCGC
Organism: Clostridia bacterium; assembly: GCA_017470095.1. Classification (GTDB taxonomy): domain Bacteria; phylum Bacillota; class Clostridia; order Christensenellales; family Aristaeellaceae; genus RUG563. The sequence continues at coordinate 28,872 of JAFUFC010000055.1, forward strand.
CATCGATTGGAACGTGCTGATGATGTTGGCCGGCACCATGGGCACGGTGGCGCTGTTCATCGAATCCAAAATGCCAAATCGCATGGCCGACGGCCTTTTGCGCCTGACCCCCACGGTGATGGGCGCGGCGGTGGCGCTGTCGCTGTTTTCCGGGTTCGTGTCGGCGTTCATCGATAATGTGGCCACGGTGCTGATGATTGCCCCGGTGGGCCTGGCTATTGCAAAAAAGCTGAAAATTTCTCCCGTGCCGCTGCTGATTTCCATCTCCGTTTCCTCCAATTTGCAGGGGGCGGCCACGCTGGTGGGGGACACCACGTCCATCATGCTGGGCGGATACGCGGACATGGATTTCCTGGATTTTTTCTTCATGCAGGGGAAATTCAGCATCTTCTGGGCCGTTGAGCTGGGCGCGCTGGCCACGGTGCCGGTGATCATGTTCATCTTCCGCAAAAACCGGGAAAAGATCGAGCCCACGCCTCTGACTGAGGTGACCGATTATTTTCCCTCCGTGCTGCTGGTGCTGAACGTGGTGCTGTTGATCGCCGCGTCCTTCATCCCCAATAAGCCTGCCGTGACCAACGGCCTGATCTGCATCGCGCTGTGCGTGATCGGCCTGGCGCGCACCCTGATCAAGGACCGCAACCTTGCCGGCGTAAAGACTGCGGTGGAAGGCATCGACTTTGAAACGCTGCTGCTCCTGGCCGGGTTGTTCATTGTCATTTCCGGCATCACGGAAGTGGGCATCATCGATGAAATCAGTAAATTGTTCGTGAAGATTGGCGGCAACAGCCTGTTCCTCATGTACACGCTGATCGTGTTCGGATCGGTGCTGTTCTCTGCGTTCATCGATAATATCCCCTACGTGGCCACCATGCTGCCGGTGGTGCAGGGCATTGCCGGGCTAATGGGGTGCAATCCGCTGCTGCTCTACTTCGGTTTGCTCTGCGGAGCGACCCTGGGCGGCAATTTGACCCCCATCGGCGCGTCGGCCAATATTGTTACCATCGGTATGCTGCGCAAAAACGGCTACGAGGTCAAAACTTCCGATTTTATGAAGATCGGTTTCCCCTTCACCATGATGGCCGTGCTGGCGGGATATTTGTTCTGCTGGTTTGTGTGGGCCTGAACGGGGAAAAAATAAAAAAGCAGGAAAAGCGATTTTGCTTTTCCTGTTTTTTGGTTGCATGACCTGTGGCAATACCGAAGGAAGAGGGGCGGAAGAAGCCCCTTGGTGGCAGGGCGTTACAGCCCATCCGGGAACGATGTGAACATATGCTCCGCTTCCTGCGCTGGCAGGCCATGCTTTTCCTTCTCGGCGGCAATGGCCCGCAGGAGGAAGGCCATGTTCCGGCCCAGGGTGCGCATGGTTTGCAAACCTTCCAAATCCTTTTCCACGTCTTCCCGGGTGAAGCCGTGCACCATGTTCCAGTATTGGCTGGCAACCACGGGCATGCCGCTGATAGTGAAATACTTGTTCAAAATATCGAAGGTGGCGGTGTTGCCGCCCCGGCGGCAGGAGACCACGGCGGCGCCCAGTTTCATGGTTTTATCAAAGCGGCTGGAGTAAAACAGCCGGTCCAGAAAGGCGATCAAGCTGCCGTTGGCGGAACCGTAATACACCGGGGAGCCTACGATCAGCCCATCGGCCTGCTGGAATTTCCGGGCGGTTTCGTTGACGGGATCGTCCTTGAATACGCAGCCGTCAGTTTTGCCGGAACAGCTATCGCAGCTGACGCAGCCCCGGATGGCCTGGCGGCCGATCTGGACGATTTCGGTGTCAATGCCCTCGGCGCGCAGCACGGTATCAATTTCCTCCAGGGCCCGGGCGGTGCATCCATTTTTGTTGGGGCTGCCATTGATCATTAATACTTTCACGCGCGTTTCCTCCGTTTCTTCTGTTTTTTGATTATAATACCATTCTCCGTCTAAAACAATGAATCTTGGGTTGCCTTTTCCGCTTTGGCTTTGCTTCATTCCGGTCAACGTAGCGCAGCTACGCCTTCTTTTATTCAGATGAACCAGAGCGAAAAATTCGTCCCGAATCTTTCAGCCTTTTAGACGTCCAATAGTATAACATGAAGGAACACGCGCGCGCAACAAAAAAGCGCCCGACTGAGCGGACGCCAAAACGCCCGGCTGAGCGGACGCGTAAGAAAATTCAATTCATTCATCCATATTCGTGGAAACGGTGATGCTGTGCTGGGCCAGGTAAGCCTGCAGGGCGTCAAAGGAGGCATTGCTCAAGGCCCGTTCGATGGCTCCGGCTTCCTGCCGGGCCACAGCATCGTCTACGCCGGCCTGGCGCAGCAGCGCTCGAAAATACAGGCACCGCCGGTGCAATTGCCAGGCCCGGTCTTCCCCTATGGCGGTCAGGGATAGGGCCCCGTCCGGCGCGGTGTTCACCAGCTTTTCAGCGCCCAGCTGCTTGAGCGCCACGCTGACGGCGGCTTTCGAGCAGCCCAGATAATGGGCCACATCCACCGACCGAACGCAGAAATATTTTCGGCTCAGGATTAAAATAGCTTGCAGGTAACGGTCGATGGCGCGTGTATTTTCCATGGATGGTGATCCTTTCTGTTGTGTATCCTTTAATTAGAGCCTGTATCTACATTTGGAAAGATGCGTTTTCGGTGTTTCAGGCTGCATTTCCGTGTTGCTTTTCCTCGATTGATCCTTTGGCCCCGGTAAACTATCGTCAAAGCGCCTGGAATTGCAGCCCAATCCGCTCGAAGATGCACATTCTTCATTTTAGAAACAGTTTCTAATTTTCCAGCTGCCGGAAATAATCGCTACGGTATTCAGAGGGAGTCATCCCCGTCATTTTTCTGAACACGTGGGAGAAGTGAGAGGAGGAGGTGAACCCGGCCTGCTCTCCTGCTTGGGAGATGCTCACCTCTCCTTGGGCAAGCAGGGCCTTGGCTTTTTCGCAGCGGACGAAATTGTGGTACCACAGCAGCGTGCAGCCGGTGTTTTCCCTGAAGGTTCGCAGCAGGTAACTGCCGTTGATGTACAGGGAAGCGGATAGGGTGGCCAGGGAAAATTTCTCGGCGCTGTGCTCTTCGATGTATTGCTTGGCGGCCTGCACCAATTCATGCTTGGCGCCTTTCCAATTGGGCCGGTCGGGCCGGCAGTGGCCGCAGGGCTTGTAGCCTTGGCTCAGGGCCTCCTCCAAAGAGCGGAATATGGCCACATTCCGCGCTTCCCGGGCGCGAAGGGGGCAGGAGGGAGCGCATACGATCTTCTGGTTGATCAGGCCGCAAAACAGCTTGCCGTCGTACCGGGCGTTGCGGTCGCGAATGATCTGCCATTCTTCTTTGGTCACGTTTTCTCTCTGCCTTTCTGCACTAACAGCGGTTTATGGGACGTTGTTAGTTAGAACTAACTTACTTATGTTAACACAGATAAACTCATCCGTCAACGGTTTTTGAAACTGGTCAATATTAGACAAAAAATATCAGTATAAAAGTCAATTTTGGAATAGCACCTTTGGTTAGATTATGCTAATATAACGTCTGCGGGTTAGATAAATCTAACGAAATGGAAAAATCGGCCCGTTTTTCGCCGGAATCTCCCCGTTTTTTGAGGAAAGCAGGCGAAAAAGAAAGGAAGTACAGCATGGAAAGGAAAAAAGTCGCGTGGCTGCCGCTGATGCTGGCGTTGGTCATGCTGCTGATGACGGCGCTGCCCCTGGCCGGTCTGGCAGAGGGAAATACCTCCACCCGCTGGAAGGACGCGGCGGATGCCATTGACAAGTATGCCGACACAGCGTTCTCGGATTATCTGGCCGGCGATTACGGCAAGGCATACAAGAACGTCAGCGACGCATATTTCCAGATTTATGAAATTACCGGTTTTGAACGCCAGACGCTGAGCTACATCAACGGTCCCCGGAAAAACGCTGTGGAGCTTCAGTTCTCCGCCTGCAAAGCGGCGGTGAAAAAGGATAATGCTGTTGAAGAAAATGTGACCGCCGCCCGGTCCGCTCTGGTCAAATTGAAGACCATGATCCGTGAGGACTGCAACAAGCTGTCCGTCAAGGATGGGGAAGCGGTATCGGAAATCAGCTATTGGAAGGATGGCCAGCAGGTCGACTCCGATCCTTTTGCGGATTACGGGGACGGCGCTGATGACGGCGCTGTGCACTACAAGACCTGGTCCGAAGCGTATGACGCCATTGACGAACTGCTGGACACCGCGTATATCGGTTATCGGGGCCGGGATTTTGAATCCGCCGTCGATAACGTGAATACCGCGTACTACACGGTGTACGAAGAATCTGGCCTGAGCCACAAAATTTACAGCGAAATGGGCATTGAAACCCGGGAGAGCGTGGACGCCACCTTCACCAAACTGAAGGATATCCTGGCCAGCGATCGCTTCCAGTCGAAGGGTTTCCAGCGGCAGGCCAAGGCCGTGAAGAGCGCCATCCTGGCCCAGACCACCGTGCTGGATGAAAAGAACGCCGCGGAACAGGCCGAAAAGGCCGCAGCCGCACAGGCGGCCGCCGAAGCCGCCGCCCAAGAAACGGTGCAGAGCGATCCCCGGCTACTCACTTTCCTGGGCGCATTCGGCATCATTGTCCGCGAGGGCCTGGAAGCCATTCTGGTCATCGCCGCCATCATCGCCTACCTGGTCAAGAGCGGCAATGCCAAGAACTTGAAAAACGTGTACATCGGCGCTGTGGCTGGTATCGCGGCAAGCTTTGCCGCCGCCGCCGTCCTGGCGTGGGCAAAATCCACCTTCGCCGCCGCTGGCATGGCCCAGGAGATCATTGAGGGCATTACCGCCCTGATCGCCGTGTGCGTGCTGTTCTATGTGAGCAACTGGATGATCTCGAAGGCCGAGGCTGCTTCCTGGAGCCGGTATATTGATGGTAAGGTGCAGTCCTCTGTGGAGCAGGGCAGCGCGTTTGCCCTGGCCTTCACTGCTTTCCTGAGCGTGTTCCGCGAAGGTGCTGAAGTGGTGCTGTTCTATCAGCCTATGCTCAGCGAGGGCAACCCCGGCATGGTGTGGGCCGGATTCGGCGTGGGCTGCGTGGTGTTGGTGTTTGTGTACCTGGCCATTACGAAACTGTCCATCAAGCTGCCCATCAAGGTATTCTTTACCGCCACTTCGATCCTGATGGCCGTGATGTGCGTCAGCTTCCTGGGCAGCGGCATCAAGGAACTGGCCGAGGGCAACGTGTTCGACGTCACCTTGCAGGTGCCGGGCATTCCGGAAAACGATGTTTTGCAGGTGCTGGGCATCTACCCGTACCTGGAGACGCTGGTGCCCCAGCTGATCTTGGCCATCATCCTTTTGATCACCTTCATGATCGCCCATTATCGGGGGAAGATGGACGCCCTCAAGGCCGAATACCACAAGGGCTGATGAACTTGTTTCTCCTGGGCGCGGGACCCCGCATTCGCGCCCTGGTGATAAATGGACCCCAATAAAATTGAGGAGGAAACTGACTTATGAAAAAGGTTATCGCCCTGCTGCTGGCCGCCATGATGCTGCTGGCTGCCGTTTCCGCTCTGGCTGAAGAAGACAAGGAAATGGGCTTCGAAGAAACCCCCATCCTGCTGGATGGTACCAAGACTGAGGAAGATCCTGACTACGAAGACGAAACCGACGTTGGCGAACTGCATATCGCCGCCGTGTACTTCCAGCCCGTTCAGATGGAGCCCGCCGATCAGGCTGGCCTGACCGTGGAAGAATCCAACATCCATCTGGAAGCTGACATCCACTGGAATAAGAACGAAGTGGGCTTCGACGTGGGCGCTTGGGTTCCCTACCTGACCGTGGACTACAAGATCACCTCTGAAACCGACGGTTCCGTGGCCGCTGAAGGTTCCTTCATGGTCATGAGCGCTGACGACGGCCCCCACTACGGCGCCAACGTGAAGCTGGACAAATCCGACGTTTATACCCTGACCTTCACCATCCACAATCCCGCTGAAAACGGCTATCTGCTGCACGTGGACGAGGAAACTGGCGTGACCGGCCGTTTCTGGGAAGAACCCATCGTTGTGGATTTCGTTCATTGGGAATACACCGTGCAGGAATGGTAATTTGATTCCTGCCTGAAGAGACGGACGGGGAATGAACGCTTCCGGGGCCAAAGCTGGTTTCAGCCCCGGAAACGGCCCTTTCTCCTCAAATGGAGCAATCCAATTCTTACAGCCGCCGTGCCGGGCATGCCTATGTCGGCAAAGGGTGACTACAATGTTATGCCAGCGCTGGGGTTTCCCTGGCGGCGCATAAAAAACACTGCTGGCACGGCGATCCGCGGGGGATTGGCCTGCCAGCAGTTTGCTTATTTTAACTTGGAGGGGTCATACTTTGCTGAATTACATTGTTACGGTTACAGAAGACGTGGTCATGGCGGCGGTCATGATCTGCCTGATGTGGGCGCTGTGCCGGCTGGCTTTTGGCCACAAGGGCGTGCGGTTCGTGGCCGGGGGCCTGATCCTGGGCTTCGTCGCTTCCGGCGTCATGGCCTACATGAAAAACAAGACCAATAAAATTGCCACCAACCAATGGAATTTTTACATCTTCCTGGCGACGATTGGGCTGACGCTGCTGTTCCTGATTTTTTCCGTCATTTTTGGGCGGAAGCACCGGAAGCTGATGTACTACGGCACGGATACCGACGCGGGCATTGGCTTTGGCGGCTTCGCTGTGGGCATCATTTCCGCTTTGCTGACGGCCGTGCTGGTGTTTTATGAGGGCCCGGATGTGCTGGCCTACCCTTTCTTGTTTGAAACGGCGGGCAATGGCGTGCTGTCTGCTGAATGGGCGCTGCGACTGGCGGGATATTTGCTGGCGCTACTGCTGGTGTGGGTGTATGTGCGCTTTTTGTATCGCTGCGTTATGAGCCTGGACAGCACCCACGCGGTGCTGTGGGCAATCAACGCGATGATGCTGGTCAACGCGGTGCGGTGTCTGGGCCTGGGGGTGAGCAAATGGACGGCTCGTTCCCGTTGGCTCAAATGGATGCCCGCTTACAGCAGAGGCAAATATCCTTGGGCGTTTCCGCTGGCCAAATTCACCACCAATAATACGCTGGTGTTTGTGCTGGCGATCCTGGCTTTGTCCCTGGTGATTCCGGTGATCCTGTTCATTCGTCATACGAAAGTGCGGCAGGCGTACGATAACCCGGCCCAGCTGCGCAAGCTGAAATCCATCAACCGCCGGAACCGGCGCTGGGCCGTGGGTGCGCTGGTGTGCGCGGCGCTGGCGGTGTTCAACCTGACGGTGGTAAACGCCTACAATAACCGGCCCATCGAACTGTCCCAGCCGGAGGAATACGAAGTTCGGGGGGATGAAATCTACATCGATCTGAACCAAGTCAACGACGGCCATCTGCACCGGTTTGAATATACCACGGACAATAAGATCGGCGTGCGGTGGATCGTGGTGAAGAAGCCTGGGGCAGGGGCCTACGGCGTGGGCCTGGACGCCTGCGATGTGTGCGGCAACGCTGGCTATTACGAGCGGGGCGAGCAGGTGGTGTGCAAACGCTGCGACGTGGTGATGAACATCAACACCATCGGCTTCAAGGGCGGCTGCAACCCCATTCCGCTGGCTTTTACGGTCAATGGCGGCCAGATGATTTTCCAACTGTCGGATATCTTGGCCGGGGAAAAGGAATTTAAGTGAAGGGGGAAGAAGGATGCTTTTCAGAATGATCCGGGGCGCGCTGTTCCGGCAAAAGGGAAAAATGCTCCTGATCGCCTTTACCATTGCGCTGGGCGCGTCCCTGGCCACCGGCATGCTGAACGTGATGCTGGATGTGGGGGACAAAGTGAATCAGGAATTGAAAACCTACGGCGCCAATATCGTGGTGAAGCCCAAGGATTCCTCTCTCTTGTCCGACATTTATGATGTGGGGGACGGAGAAGAACTGAACGCCGCCTACCTGCGGGAGGATGAGCTGGGCAAATTGAAGACCATCTTCTGGGCCTTCAACATTGTGGACTTTACGCCCTTCCTGGACACCGCTGTGACGCTGCCGGACGGCGAAAGCGTGAAAATGGTGGGCACCTGGTTCAACCATCATCTGGATCTGCCTACCGGCGAGAGCCTGGACGCGGGCGTGGCCGGTATGCGCTCCTGGTGGGATATCACCGCGGGCGAATGGCTGGATGAAAGCGATACGGACGCCCTGAATGAAATCATGGTGGGCGCGCAGCTGGCCCAGCAGGAAGGCTGGCAGGTGGGCGACCAGGTGAAGCTGACCGGCACCCACGGGGAGGCGGATGTTACCGTGACCGGCATTTATGACGCCGGCGGCGACGAAGACAACCAAATCTTCGCCACCTTGGACCTGGTGCAGCAACTGACCAACCGAGAAAACAAGGTGGCTTCCATTGAGGTATCGGCCATCACTACCCCGGATAACGATCTGGCCCGCCGGGCGGCCCGGAACCCCAAATCCTTATCCCAACGGGATTACGAAACCTGGTATTGCACCGCCTACGTCAGCGCCATTTGCTACCAGATCCAGGAAGTGATTACCGGTTCCGTGGCCAGCGCCGTGCGCCAGGTGGCGGAAAGCGAAGGGGCCATCCTGGATAAAACCCAGCTGCTGATGATCCTGATCACCGCGCTGAGCCTGGTGGGCTCCGCTTTGGGCATCTCGAACCTGGTCACCGCCAGCGTGATGGAGCGGTCCCAGGAGATTGGCCTGCTCAAGGCCATCGGCGCCCATGATGGGGCCATCACCGGCGTGGTCATGGCGGAGATCCTGATCACCGCATTGGTTGGCGGCGTGGCGGGGTATTTTATGGGCTTTGGCTTTGCTCAGCTCATCGGCCACAGCGTGTTTGGTGCGGCGGTGGAAATGAAACCCATGGTCATTCCCATTGTGGCGGTGCTGATTTCTCTGGTAACCATCGCCGGGAGCATGCCCGCTATCCGGATGGTGCTGCGTCTCCGTCCTGCCGAAGTGCTGCACGGCGGACATTGATCAAGGAAAGGCACGGATCACACGCTATGACGAAAAGAAGAATGTTTCTGCGGATGATTACCGCATCCCTGCTCCGGCGGCGTTCCCGCATGCTGATCGCGTTGTTGTCCATCGGCATCGGGGCCACCATCCTGTCCGGCCTGGTAACGATTTATTATGATGTGCCCCGGCAGATGGGCGCGCAGTTCCGCTCCTACGGGGCCAATATGATTCTGCTGCCGGAGGGGCAGAAGGAAATGTCCCCTGATTCTTTGCATGAAACCCTGAAATTAATTCCGGAGGATCAGCTGGTGGGCGCCACGCCCTACCGCTACGTGCGGCTGGATATGACGCTGCGCCAGCAGTCCTTCACCTCCGCCGGTACGGATTTTTCTCAGGTGCAAAAGACCAGCCCTTATTTCAGCGTAGAGGGGCGGTATCCGGAAAACGACCGGGAAGTGCTGGTGGGCAAAGAAATTGCTGATACCATCGGCGTGAAGGTGAATAGCCCCATGCAATTGACCTATAAGCCCACCGTGACCGTCAGCGACCACGCGGAGGACGACTGGGTGGCGGGGGCCACCCTGGCCGGCAGCGCCGAGGGCTGGAATAACAGCCTGGTCACCGTGACGGCGGTGCTGGACGGCGATAAGAAAATTGCCTCCATCGAGATTGACGCTTCCACTCAGACGGAAGAATACGGCGGCCGCGCCATGACCGACCTAAACTTCCAGAAGCAGTTTATTGGCAAATCCCTGCCCTTGACGCTGGGAGAGGACGTTGACGCATTGACCGGCGCCACAGTTACTTCCACCGCCATCGTGGACGCCCTCAACACCTCCCGGAACGCTTCCCAGGCCACTGTGGCCGCGGAACGGACTGGCTATTTCACCGTTACCGGCATTCTGGAAACCGGCGGCGAGGAAGAATCTTACGTGTTCATTTCACTTTCGGATATGGCGTATTTGACCGGGGAGAACAAGCTGGACGTGGCGGAGCTGAGCATTTCTGCCAACGCCGATCAGTTGGACGCCTACGTAAACGCCATCACGGAAGCGGATGCCGGCGTTATTCCCCGGCTGGTCAAGCGGGTTACCCGGTCTGAAACCGCGGTATTATCAAAATTGCAGGCGCTGGTGTTCCTGGTCACGGCGGTGGTGCTGCTGTTAACCATGATCTGCGTGTCCACCACCATGATGGCTGTTGTCTCCGAGCGCCGGCGGGAAATCGGTCTGCGCAAAGCCCTGGGCGCGTCGGATAATTCCATCCGGGCGGAGTTCCTGGGCGAGGGCATGTTCCTGGGCGGGCTGGGCGGCATCATGGGTTCAATTTTGGGCTTTGTGTTTGCCCAGGTGGTCAGCGTCAATGTGTTTGGCTCGTCCATTATGTTCCAGCCCCTGCTGCTGCCCATCACGGTGATCGTGTCGATGGTAATCGCTGCGCTGTCCTGCCTGCTGCCCATCAAACGGGCCGTGGCCATTGATCCGGCCCTGGTGCTTAAGGGCGAATAATCAGAGGAGGAAAACAAGATGAGCCTTCTGGAATTGAAAAACGTATCGAAAATATATGGAGAATTGAAAGCACTGGATCACGTGAACATTCATGTGGATCAGGGCGAATGGGTGGCCATCATGGGGCCCTCCGGCTCGGGCAAGAGCACGATGATGAACATTATCGGCTGCATGGATAAGCCCAGCGTGGGCGAAGTGCTGCTGGACGGCGTGGATATCTCCAAGGAAAGCAGCAAAAAGCTGACCGATATCCGCCGGGATAAAATTGGCCTGATCTTCCAGCAGTTCCATATGGTCAATTACCTGACCGCCGTGGAAAATGTGATGGTCAGCCAGTATTACCATTCCATGCCCGATGAGGAAGAGGCGCTGGAAGCTCTGGGCCGGGTGGGACTGCGGGACCGCGCCCGTCATTTGCCTAGCCAGCTTTCCGGCGGCGAGCAGCAGCGCGTGTGCGTGGCCCGGGCATTAATTAATCATCCCGAGCTGATCCTGGCCGACGAGCCTACCGGCAACCTGGACGAGGCTAACGAAAATATTGTGCTGGATCTGTTCCGGCAATTACACAACGAGGGCACCACCCTGATCGTGGTTACCCACGACCCCGAGGTGGCCGAGGCGGCCCAGCGCACCATCGTGCTGGAACATGGCCGGGTGGCCCGAGAAGTGATTAACGAGAATTTCGGTAAATGATACGAGGTTTAAAAGGTAAAAAATATGAAGCAATTCTCTTTCTCTGCTTGTGTTATTTTGCTGCTGGCCCTGGTAATCGCAATCGGTAGCGTCAGCTTCCTGGGCCCCTGCGTTCATGAGGATGGCAGTTTTGGCGCGTGCCACTGGGCCGGCCAGGGGATGCTGGGCATTGGCATCCTGCTGGCGGCGCAGAGCTTGCTGGCCCTGGTATCCAAGCAGCCCCGCACGAAAATGGGCGTATATCTGGCGCTGGTTTCCACGGCCTTGCTGGGGATATTCGTTCCCGGCACCCTGATTTCCCTGTGCCGTATGGCCACCATGCGCTGCCGGGCCATCATGCAACCGGCCATGACCATCCTGTGCGTGGTGACGGCGGCCGTATCCATTGCAGAATATTTTACTGAACGGAAAAAAGCCAAGTGAGGAAATGATGAAACGAATCTCTCTTCCCTGGAAAAACTTGATCCGAAAGCCGGGGCGCACCTGCGCCCTGGTTTTGTTGACGGCGTTTCTGGCGCTGTCGGTGTTTGGCGGGTCGCTGGTGGTGCTGTCCCTGCGCAGCGGGCTGAACAGCCTGGAGGCCCGGCTGGGGGCGGATATCATCGTGGTGCCTGCGTCCGCTACTTCCAAAATCAACGTGCAGGAATTGCTGCTGCAAGGCACCACCGGTACCTTTTATATGAATGCCGCCAATCTGAAACGGGCGGCGGAGGTGAACGGCGTTGAAAAGCTGGCTGCCCAGACGTTTCTGGCGTCCTTGAAGGCAGAATGCTGCTCCAGCAAGGTGCAGGTCATCGGCTTTGATCCGAAAACGGATTTCATTGTGCAGCCCTGGATCGCCCAAAGCCTGGCTCATGAGCTGGGTGAAGGCGAAGTGGTGGTGGGCAGCAAGGTGGAGGCCGAGGTGGGGGAAACCATTCGGCTCTACAATGCGCGCTGCAAGGTGGCGGCTCGGCTGTCGCCCACCGGCACCGGTCTGGATACGGCGGTGTATTGCAGCCATGTTACCATGAAAATGCTGCTCAAGGCGGCGGAGGATAAGGGCATCAGCCACAAGGTCACCAGCGATTCGGACGATCTGATTTCCGCCATTTATGTGAAGGTGAAGGACGGCTATGACATCGATGAGGTGACGGGCAACCTGAACCTGCATGTGCGCAAGGTATCCGCTGTGCGCACGAAGAGCATGATTACCGATGTGTCCGACAGCTTGGCCGCCGTGTCCGGCACGGTCACGCTGCTGATCATTGCGGTGTGGGTGCTGGCATTCATCATCCTGCTGATTGCCTTTGCCATGATCAGCAACGAGCGGAAGCGGGAGTTTGCCGTGCTGCGTTTGGTGGGTACGTCCCGACGCATGCTCAGCCGAATGGTGCTGGCCGAATCAGCCCTGTCCAGCTTCCTGGGCGCTCTGGCGGGCATTGGCGTTGCGGCGGCGGTGGTGCTTCCATTTGCCACCCTGATCGAAACCAGCCTGAATCTTCCGTACCTAACGCCCGGCACCGGCACGGTGCTGCTATTGGCGCTGGGCACGCTGATCGCCACCGTGTTCATCGGCTCCCTGGCCAGCGCTTTTGCGGCGTTTCGCCTCAGCCGAATCGACCCGGGCGCCATCTTGCGGGAGGGTAATTGACATGATCCTAAAGGCAGAATCCATTGCAAAGCGCTATTTCCGCAAAACGGGGGAAGCCAATTATTTTTACGCCGTCAAGCCTGTGGATCTGACACTGGAGAGCGGCACGGTTACTGTACTGATGGGGCGCAGCGGGTCGGGAAAAACCACATTGCTGAACATGCTCTCCGGGCTGCTTTGGCCCAGCGAGGGGCAACTGTGGCTGGGAGAAACGAATGTATACAGCTTGGATGATTGGCGTTTGTCCCGGCTGCGCAATGAGCAGATTGGCGTGGTGCCACAGGGACGCAGCGCCATCGATACCCTGACGGTGATGGAAAATGTGCTTCTGCCCGGGGCACTGTATGGCAAAGCGGACAAAACCGGCATGGCCCGGAAGTGGCTGGAGGAAATGGGTATTGGGCATTTGGCGGACGCCCGGCCTGGCGAACTGTCCGGCGGTGAACTGCGCCGTATGGCCATTGCCCGCGCTATGACGATGAATCCCCAAGTGATTCTGGCCGATGAGCCCACCGGCGATCTGGACGATGAAAATACCGCCCTGGTGCTGAACGCCTTCCGCACCGCCGCCAGCCAGGGAAAGATTGTTTTCCTGGTCACCCACGAAACCGACGCCTTGCGGTATACCGATCGGGCGTTTCAAATGGACGCCGGGGAGATACAGCTGGTCAAATGAAAAAAGCCGCTTGAGAAAGAGCGGCTTTTTTCATGCGGAAACGCTCATATTTTGGGTTGTTCGGCGTATGGATAAAAAGAAAAGCCGCGAAAATTTCACGGCTTAGGGCCCGGGTGTGCATTAAAATTCTTTTTTCAGTTCTTCCAGGCAGCGTTTACAGATCAGCTTATCCTTGTAGCGCTGCACATCCCGGGCATCATTGCAAAAAATGCAGGCAGGATGGTATTTTTTCAAAATGATTTTGTCGTCCTCTACAAAAATTTCCAATGTATCCCGCAGGCCGATATCCATGGTTCTGCGCAATTCAATGGGAATCACGATCCGCCCCAGATCATCCAGTTTACGAACTACACCTGTCGATTTCATGTTTCTTCCCCCTCTTTTGACGCGATGAATATTTTCAGCGTCAAAGTTCATTTTACAAAATTCGCCTCTTTCTGTCAAGGGAAAAAAGTCCATTTCTGTTGGTTATTTACAAAAAGAATAAAAAAAGATCATCAATTTGGAATATTCTGGGAGGAAAAAAGCAAAGTGTTGCATGTCTTATTTGGTGGATTGCTGGGATTGGCGCTTTTGTGGGGCTTGGCTCGGGGAAGTGGAGAAGCGGTGGCGTCGGCCGCCTTGACGGCTGCGGGGGAAGGGGTGCAAAGCGCCATCGGCATGGCGGGGGGATTTGCGTTGTTTTGCGGGCTGATGGAAATTTTGAAGCGGGCTGGAGCCATCGATGGCCTGGCCCGGCGCATCCGGCCATTGTTGGTTCTTTTGTTGGGCCGGGACGTGCCGGAGGATGCCTGGCCTTACGTGACCATGAACCTGGCGGCCAACATGCTGGGCCTGGGCAACGCCGCCACGCCCATGGGCATCGAGGCGGCCCGGCGCATGGCCCATGGGGAAACGGCTACCAACGCCCTGTGCTTGTTCCTGGTGATCAATTCTTCTTCGGTGCAAGTGCTGCCCACTTCCGTGATTGCCCTGCGGGCCGCGGCGGGTTCGGGGCAGCCGGGGGCCATTGTGCTGCCAGCCCTGCTGGCTACCGGCCTATCGACGGCGGTGGGCATTCTGGCCTGCAAGATCGCGCAGAGGCGGCCATGAACGCGCTGTTACCGCTATTCGTGCTGCTGTGCCTGGGGGTGGGGGCATTCCGCCGGGTGCCGTTGTATGACGTTTTTTTGGAAGGAGCCCGGACGGGCATCGATACCGCCCGGCGCATTGTGCCAGCCCTGATCGCCATGCTGTGCGCCATTCGGACCTTCTCCGCCTGCGGGCTGATGGACGCTTTGTGTGCCCTGTGCGCTCCGGCGCTGAACGCGGTGGGCATTCCGCCCCAGGTGCTGCCGCTGATGTTGCTCAAGCCTTTGTCCGGTTCCGCGTCCCTGGCGGTGCTGAAAACCATTCTGGACACCTACGGCCCGGACAGCCGCATCGGTTTGGTGGCCAGTGTGATGATGGGCAGCAGCGAAACGGTGTTTTACACCTGCGGGGTGTACCTGGCGGCGGCAGGCGTGAAAAAGAGTCGCCACACCGTGCCCTGCGCCCTGTTGGCATGGCTGGCGGGCAGTGTGGCGGCTGGGTTTCTTATTTGAATGGTCATTTATACTATTTTCCGTCTAAAATGTTGAATCTTCGGTTGCCTTTTCGGCTCTGGCTTTGCTTCATTCCGGTCAACGTAGCGCAGCTATGCCTCCCTTCATTCAGCTGAACCAAAGCGAAAAATTCATCCCGAATCTTTCAATCGTTTAGACGCCAAATAGTATGAAGCTGGCCCAGCATTTCCTGGGCCAGGGCCTGCATGCGCCCTTCATCGGCCTTGATGAAGGCCCGGTCATAGGTGATCAGGCCGTTGGTTTCGTCTTCGATATCGGTGAGCTGGGTGTAAATGCAGCCGCACAGGCCTTTTTGGACGGCGGGCAGGATTTGGCTCCGGTACAACGCCTCAATACCACTCATCAGGCTTTCCCGATCGGTGAACTGCTTATAGCCATAGGACTTATCTTGGTTGAAGCTGTGGGCTGGGATTTTCCAGGCGTATCCGCCGAATTCGGACAGCACCACCGGAAGGGGAGATTTTTTTATTCGGAAGGGATGAAAATACACGTGGGGGCTTTCCACATCCGTTTTCCCGCCCCGGAACCAGCCGGAGGCGCTGTCGATGATGCGGGTAGGATCGAGGGCCCTGAGCTTTTCGTACATCCCGGTGGAATCGAACTGGCCCCAGCCTTCGTTAAAAATCGTCCAGTATACGATGCAGGGGTGGCTGCGTAGCCGCTGCACCGTGGCTTCCATATATTCCAGGAATTTTGCCCGCTGCGCGGCGTTGGGATGCTTTTTTTGATCCTTACGCCGTTGGAAACCGATGGTGGGCAGGGCGGTGTCCCGTAGGAAGGAATAAGGGCCGTTGTTCACCATGTCCTGGAATACGACGATGCCCAGCTGGTCGCAGGCGTAGTAGAAAGATTCGGCTTCCACCTTCACGTGCATCCGCAACGTGTTGAAGCCCAGGGCCTTGGCGGCCTGGATATCCCGCGCATAAGCGCCATCGTCCGGCGGGGTGTAAATGCCCTCTGGCCAGTACCCCTGATCCAGCAGGCCGTGGAAAAAGTAGGGCTTACCATTCAGGCACAGCCGCGGGATGCCGTTTACAGGCCGGATGTCGATGGCGCGCAGGGCGAAATAAGAATGCACGGTGTCCTTGCCTACGGTCAAATCAAAATCATACAGGTGTGGGTTTTCTGGCGTCCAATACACGGGATTTTGGGGCGCAATGACGGCCTTGCCTTCGTCCAAACGGAAGGAGGTGCCGTCGCTCAGGGTGACGGTACCGCTGCCGATGCCCGGTGTGGAGATTTCCACCCGGTCTCCCCGGGGCGTGATGCCGATTTCCTGGATGTAGTATTCCGGCACACATTCGATCCACACCGTTTGCCAGATGCCGGAAACCGGTGTATACCACATGCCTCCCCGGCGCAGGCTTTGCTTGCCATAGGGAATTACCGGACTGCTTAAATGGTCTTGGACGGCGATGACGATTTCGTTTTCCGATCGGGCATACGCCGTGATGTCCAGGGTATCGTGGGCAAAATCCCAAAAACCGGCGTCCAGGCCGTTGATGTATACCCGGGCCTCCTGGTCAACGCCGCCGCAGTGCAAAAGAACCCGCCCGTGTTGATATCCTTCGGGCAAGGCGAAAGCGCGGCGGTACCACATCACCGTGTGTTCTTCGTGGGCCCGCCCGATGCCGGACAAGGGCGACTCCATGCAATAGGGCACGGTGATGGTTTCCGGGTATGCTGCTGGCGCCGGGCCATCGGAAACGGCAAAATCCCAGGGGCCGTTCAAATTGATCCAGTTATCCCGGCGCATGTGGGGCCGGGGATAGGCGTTCAGCATAAATAAAAACTCCTTTGCTGTGAGCTGCCTCCATTATAATCCATCTTTTTTCCGCTGAAAAGCGGCATTTTTGCTGTCATTTCGTTGTTTACCGGTCTGGACGTTTTTTAAAAAAACATTGATTCTTTTAAGCAAACTTTAAGGGAAGAACATTACAATAAGCCCGTAAGCAAGAGAGCTTACCACCGAAACAAAAAGTTCCTGAGGAGGTTATCACAATGAAAAAGCTTTTCAGTATCTTGTTAATTGCAGCGCTTCTTTTTACCAGCGTATCCGCATTTGCACAGGGCAATGGCACGCCCCCGGACATGCCTTCCGATGCCATGAGCAATCCTCCGTCCGACATGGGCACCCCGCCTAATGGCATGACCCCGCCTAATGGCATGACCCCGCCGGACGGTATGGGCAATCCTCCAGACGGCATGCCTGGCGGTATGGGCGGCCCTGGCGGACAGAGCAGCTTTTCTGGCACGTATGACGCGGTGATGACCGTGGATACCGATACCGCCCTTACCGACAATATGGCGTCTACCGGAACGGATGAAAACGCCCTGCTGGTTATCGATGGCACCGTCACCCTCAGCAACGCGGCCATTACCCGTACCTCTTCCGATTCCACCGGCGGTGATAACGCCAGCTTCTATGGCGTGGGCGCGGCCATCTTGGCTACCGGCGGCACCCTGACCCTTGACAACGTGACCATCGATACCGACGCGGCCGGCGGCGCGGGCGTGTTCAGCTACGGCGATGGCGTGGTGTACGTGAGCAACAGCACCATCACCACCCAGCAGGGCGCCTCCGGCGGCATCCACGTGGCGGGCGGCGGCAAGCTGTACGCCGAAAACCTGACCGTCACCACCTCCGGCAACTCCTCTGCCGCCATTCGTTCCGACCGGGGCAGCGGCACCATGATCGTGGATGGCGGCACCTACACTTCCAACGGCTCCGGTTCTCCTGCCGTATACGTCACTGCCGATATTACCATCCGCAATGCCGACCTGACCGCCACTGGCTCAGAGGCGCTGTGCCTGGAAGGGCTGAACGCCGTGCGGCTCTATAACTGCACGCTCACCGGCGATATGCCGGATCAAAGCCAAAACGACAACACCTGGACGGTGATTCTCTACCAGAGCATGAGCGGCGACTCCGCCGTGGGCCAGGGCAGTTTTGAAATGGACGGCGGCCAGCTTATCAGCCAGAATGGCGGTATCTTCTATACCACCAACACCGAGAGCGTGTTCGTCATCCGCCAGGTGGATATTCAGGCCAGTGAAGACAGCGAGTACTTCCTCCGCTGCACTGGCAATGCCAACCAGCGGGGCTGGGGCGCCACCGGCAGCAACGGCGCGGACTGCGTATTCACCGCCATCCAGCAGGTGATGAACGGCGATGTGATCTGGGACAGCATTTCTACCTTGAACCTGTACTTGACCGACAGTACGGCCTTCACCGGCGCGGTGATCGATGATGAGTCCTGTGCGGGCAACGGCGGCAGCGGATCTTGCCGGGTGGTGATCGACGCTTCTTCTTCCTGGACCGTGACCGGCGACAGCACCGTGACCACCCTGGAATGCGCCGGCGCTATCACCGACGCCGAAGGCAATACCGTTTCCATTGTGGGCCAGGACGGCACCGTGTACGTCCAGGGCGAGAGCGCCTATACCATCACCGTGGGTGCCTACTCCACCGACGTGAATCTGGATGGCGCAGGCCAAATTTCCTCCTTTGAATCCCACACGCTGTAAACAATCAATCATTTGCCCGAGAGCTTTTCAGCCCACGGGCATTTGTGCTATAATTGCATAAAACATCCAAAGAAAGGAACCTTTCCATGATTACAGACCGGCTGTATTACGAGGACGCGTATCTGCGTTCGTTTGACGCCCGGGTGGCGGCGGTGCGGCAGGATGGGTGGATCGCCCTGGATCGCTCCGCCTTTTATCCCACGTCCGGGGGACAACCCTATGATACCGGCACGCTCGCCTGCGGCGGCCACGTGGCTCGGGTGACCGACGTGCAGGTGGAAAACAATGTGGTATGGCATCAGGTCGATGGCACGGCGTGGCCGGTGGGCGCGCTGGTGCACGGGGAAATCGACTGGGAGCGGCGGCTGGACCATATGCAGCAGCACGCGGCGGACCATATGCTGGCCGGCGCGGCCTGGGAATTGTACGGTGGGGTCACCATCGGGCTGCACCTGGGGAAGGAGAGCAGCACCATTGATATGGCTTTGCCTGACGGCCGCACCCGTCTGACGGAAAAACAAATGGATGCGTTGGAAAACCTGGTCAACCGGCGGGTGCAGCAGGATGCCCCCATTCGCTGCTGGTTTCCGTCGGCAGAGGAATTATCCGCCCTGCCTTTGCGCAAAAAGCCCACGGTGACCGAGCATGTGCGGGTGGTGGCCATGGGAGATTACGAAATGGTAGCCTGCGGCGGCACCCATCCCCCTACTACCGGGCGCATCGGCCCCATCAAAATCCTCTCCTGCACTCCCTCCCGGGGAAAAATGCGGCTGTGTTTTGTGGCGGGTATGCGGGCTGTCGATTATTTCCGGAAAGCGGCTAAAAGCGCCGGAGCCGTGGCCGCGGCCCTGTCCTGCGCCATCGAAGACGCGCCGGAATCCCTGCAAAAGGAGCGGGACGCCCATGCCGCCCAGCGCAAAGAAGGAGCCCAGCGCTTGGCGCAGGCGGCGGTGCAAGCCATCCGGGCGCAGCGGCGGGGAAATGTGTACGCCGCCCATTTGCCCTTTGCTGATCACGATACCTTGCTGCGAGCCGCGGCGGAGCTGACCGCCCAGCCGGAAGCGATCGTGCTTTTATCCTGCCCCCGGGGGGAGGGGCGGCTGCTGGTGTTTGCCCGGGGAGCCGCCGCCATGGCGGATATGGCCCAATTGCTTCGCAAAAGCGGCGCTCGGGGCGGCGGCAAACCGGATATGGCCCAGGGCAGTGCCGCAGACGACCTTGCCTTGAAAACGGCTGTTGATCTGCTGCAGGCGTCATCAAGCGCGCCATAAAAAGCGATGGCGTTTTCCCTAAAAACGCAAATTCCCCCTTCTTCCGTGGGCTGCGTCTTACCGGGCGGATGATATCCGCCTCTACGGAATTCCAGGGTGGTTTGCGCGTTTTTTATACCTGTCGGTCGACGCTGGCCATCAGGCGGTCCAGCTGAGCGGGAGAAAGAAAATCTCGAGCGGCGTAACCTATCGCCCCGGTTAGAGGACCGTAGGCAGGCGGGCTCAGGCGACAGCCCAGCGCCTGGATTTCCCGGCCAAAGGGGCGCAGGATGCAGTCGCCAGTTTTGAATAAACCGCCGGACCAGGAAACGGGGATGGCCGATGCTTCATTAAAATCAAGCCGTTTTTTCAGGGCGTTTACCAGCTGGCACAGCTGCTCCGCTGCCCGCTGGTAAATGGCCTGGGCGCAGGGATCGCCCCGGCGGTACAATTCAAAAATGTGCCGTTGGAAAGCGGCCACCTTGTCCCCGTCGCCGCCGTGAGTCCATTCTTCAAAGGCGCCGCAGATGAACAGAGGGTCCGTCAGGTGAAATAAATCCATCATGTAATCATAAAGCAGTGTACGTTCCATTCGCCCGTCGGCCTGCCGGTAAAAGGCGTTGATACCCTGAACGGCCACCCAGTAGCAGGAACCCTCATCCCCGAAAAAAAGCCCCCAGCCCCCAGACCGTCCGGCGCCGCCTTTTCCGTCCTCGCCGTAGGCAATGGAGCCGGTGCCGCTAACCACGTGAATGCCCGGCTGGCACCGCAGCGCGCCGCTCCAGCCTACTACCGAATCATTCACCAGGATGCGCCGCACCTCCGGCAGGGCTGAAGCAACTGCCGCGTCCATCATTTGGGCGGAGGTTTCCGTTTCTCCATAGCCGGTCAGGCCGAAGGCGGCACAGGTGATCTGCTCCGGCAATATTTGTGCTGCTTGGAGCACAGCCCGCAGGTCCGCTGCCATATCCCGGGCGTAGGTGTCCGCCCCGCCCCGGAATAGGGTAATGGCCGGAAATTCCTTCCGGGCCAGCACCCGGCCCTGGTCATCGGCTACGGCAAAAGCAATTTTGGTGGATCCGCTGTCACAGCCCAAGAAAATCATTGGCTCACCTCTTGTTCGATTGTTTCCTTCCCATACAGCATATCACGGCCCGGACCGCATTGCAAGCATCCTGGGCCTGGAAAAGAAAAATGCAGGAAACGAAAGAATACAATTCATCTTTTGCCGTAAATTTAGTCGAAAACGGCCAAAAATGGAGTTTTTTATTTTGTAAATGGCATATTTTTCATAAAAATACAAAATAGGTACTTGCCAGCGGGCCATTTTTGTGGGACAATAACAAGCGCCGCAGGCATATTCGGCCCCCGGCGTACATAGGTAAGCTTATGCACACAGTCAGCGGAAAGGAAGAGCAGCATGAAGCCTTATGCGGAGATGACGGCGGAGGAACTGTCCGCCGAGCTTGTGGATCTGAAAGCCCAGTATAAAAAGGTGCAGGCCCTGGGGCTGCACTTGGATATGAGCCGGGGCAAACCCTGCCAAGAGCAGCTGGATTTATCCATGGGTATGATGGATGTGCTGGATTCTTCCTCTGATTTGACCTGCGAGGACGGCACCGACTGCCGCAACTATGGCCAGCTGACCGGCATTGAAGAAGCCCGGGAGCTGCTGGGCGACATGATGGAAAACAACCCCAAGGACATTATTATTTACGGTAATTCTTCTTTGAACGTGATGTTCGATACCATCAGCCGGGTGTGGACCCACGGTGTGATGGGCAATACGCCTTGGTGCACACTTCCGGAGGTGAAATTCCTCTGCCCGGTGCCTGGGTATGACCGGCACTTCGCCATCACCGAGTATTTCGGCATCAAGAATGTGCCCGTGCCCATGACGCCCACCGGCCCGGATATGGATATCGTGGAAAAAATGGTGCGGGAAGACGATACCATCAAGGGCATCTGGTGCGTGCCCAAATATTCCAACCCCCAAGGCATTTCCTATTCTGATGAAACGGTGCGCCGCTTCGCCCGGCTGCAGCCCGCGGCCCCAGATTTCCGCATTTTCTGGGATAACGCTTATGGCATGCACCATCTCTATGACCATCAGCAGGATTATTTGATTGAGATTCTGGCCGAATGCAAGCGGGCCGGGAACCCCGATATGGTATATAAATTTTCTTCCACTTCCAAGATCACTTTTCCTGGCAGCGGCATTGCCGCCGTGGCCACAAGCCCCAATAATATGGAGGATTTCACCTCCTACCTGCGGCATCAAACCATCGGCCATGATAAAGTGAACCAGCTGCGCCACGTGCGCTTCTTTGGCGATATCCACGGCATGGTGGAGCATATGCGTAAGCACGCCGAAATCATCCGGCCCAAGTTTGAGGCGGTGGAAAACATCCTGGAAAGGGATCTGGGGGGCCTGGGCGTGGGAAATTGGACCTGCCCTCTGGGCGGCTATTTCATCATGTTCGATTCCCTGCCCGGCTGCGCCAAGGATATTGTGGCCCGGGCCAAGAAGGCCGGCGTGATCATGACTCCCGCTGGAGCTACCTGGCCCTATGGTCTGGACCCCAACGATTCCAACATCCGCATCGCGCCTACCTATCCCTGCCTGGCGGATTTGAAAACCGCCATGGAGATCTTTACTCTGTGCGTGCGGATTGCCAGCGTGAAAAAACTGCTGGCAGAGAAGCAGGCCCAGTGAGGCAAGATACCCATTTGATACGATTCTCCGTCTAAAACATGGAATCTTGGGTTGTCTTTTCTGCGCTGGCTTTGCATCATTCCGGTCAACATAGCGCAGTTACGTCTCCCTTTATTCAACTGAACCAGAGCGAAAAATTCATCCCGAAGCTTTCAATCTTTTAGACGTCAAATAGCATTAGAACAATAATGGCCCGGAAACTCAGCCCGCTCATTGCAGCCTGGATTTCCGGGCGTTTTTTGATGCGGCGATTTCCTTACCGCAGCACGGCGCTGGTCTGCTCCTCCAACGTCAGCACGGTGCCATCCAGTGTGGCGGAGCCCATGCCAGCGAAGGCGGCCAGGGTTGAAAATGGCTGAGGGGCGACAGCACTCAGATCGATGGTCACGGTGCGGGGTGTGGTGTTGTGGAAAACGGCCACGGTTTGTCCATCCAAGGTGCACAGGAAGCCGCCGGCCTTGGTATCGGGCAAATTCAGGGCGGTGTATTCGCCCTGGGCAATTTCTGGGTTGGCTTTGCGGATAAGTAGCAGACGCTTGTAATAATTGTACAGGCTGTCGCCCATGCGGGCCAGATCCCGAACGGAATAGGGAGACTGCTTGTCGTACGTGGCGCCTTCCGGATCCTGGACCGTGTCGCCGTCGCCCCAGAGCATGGCCAGCCGGCGGTTGGCGTCGGTGTTGGCGCCGCCCCGGGAGCCACGCAGGCCGATTTCCTCACCATAATAGATGAAGGGGGAGCCGGGGGAGAGCAGGTACAGATTGGCGGCCATTTTCATCTGTCCGCTGGCGGCGGTTAAGTAGCCCGCGGCCCGGTCCATATCGTGGTTGGATACGAACGGGATGTTCATGGCGTTTTTGTTCAGGGTATGCACGCGGTCCAGGTACCGCTGGATATAAGCGGTAAACCGGTTCACGTTGCCCGCCTTGGCAGTTTCGGCAATGATGCCGTTGGCCTGGCTGGCGGCGAAATTGAAGCAGTTGGTCATGGGGATATACTGGTCGATGATGCCGTCCCCGTCCCACACTTCCGCCACGGTGTACAAATCGGGCTTGAGCTGCTTGAGTTCACCGATGTACCATTTCCAGAAGGCCACGGATTTTTCGTTGTCGCCGAAATAGATATACTTGGCCGCGTCAAAGCGGAAGCCGTCCACGCCCAAATTGAGGTAAAATTTTGCCACGTCCAGCAGGGCTTGGCGCACGATGGGCTGGTCAAAGTCCGGCTCGGGCATGGAATCAGAAAAATTGGCTTCGTAAAACAGATTGCCCACGCGGGCCTTGGCAAAATGGCGGCCTGACGGGAGGGCATCGTTTCCGTCGAGCCAGACGTAAAAGTCATAGTAACCATTGCCGGGGTTATGCATCAGGTGGGCGTTGAGAAAATTCTTGAACCAGCGGTTCTGGGTGCTGGTGTGGTTAATGGGCAGATCCAGAATCAGCTTCACATCCCGCTGATGGCACAGGTTGATCAGGGCTTTCAGGTCGTCCATGGAGCCAAAGGCTGGATCGATGGTGTAAAAATCGGTTACATCGTATTTATGATAGGAGGGGGAAGCAAAAATGGGAGTGAGCCAAATGCCCTCGATGCCCAGGCTCAGGCCGGAGGTGGGGTCGCCGTCGTTCAGGTAATCCATCCGGTTAATGATGCCCTTTAAATCACCGATGCCGTCGCCGTTGGAATCAGAAAAGGAACCCACGAATATTTCGTAGAACACCCGATGGAGATCGTTTTCTTGGATCGTCTCCGGCAGGACGATATCGTCCACAATGGCTTCGCCCTGGTCGTTCAAATGGTATTGGCCGGTGCTGTCGTACCTTTCTTCCGCCAGGCAGGAGGTGAACAGCATCATTAGCAGCAAGAGGACGCAAAGAACCCGTTTCATGGATCCGCCTTCTTTCCATTGTGCTTTTCTTCATAGTATCCCATTTTTCCGTTGCTTGTCAAGGGGGAAGAAATATGATATACTTTGGAAAAAATGAAGGGTTTGGAACGCATGAAACGGTTGTATACGCCAGAAAAAATGGCGCAGTGGAAAAAGCGTGCCCGAGTGAGCGGAGGGGCCGTTTGCGCTTTGATGGCGGCAGCGCTGGCAGCGTGCGTTTATTTGTGCGCCCAGGTGCGCACCGGCAACGCAGGGCGGATGCTGCGCTACGTGATCGGGCTTTTCACGCTCTCTGGCTGGGTGAGCATTGTTTTGCTGCGCTTTTGTTACCGGCCGGCTCAGGCGGAATACCGGCATATGGCGGGCATTTTGGCCGGGGAAACAGAAGAACACGCAGGCACCGTTGCCTGGCTGCCTGGCGCTTTTTCTATTCCCAAGAGCATTACCATTCGTAAGGCGATATTAACGAAGGAAGACGGCGAAACGGAAACGCTGAATGTGGACGTTCGTTTGGCGGACACGATGCCGCCAAGCGGCGCCGCAGTACGGCTGGAAACGGTACGGAAATACATTACGGCCTATGAGGTGCAGCATGAATAATATCCGAAAAATCACTGGGCTGATTCCGGCGCTGGTGCTGTGGCTCATGTTCAGCGTGCTGCTGTGGGGCTTTGTGTTTACGAAGATCACCGACGCGCCGGCACAGAACAAAATTGTCCTGTTTGTGGATGCTGCCGTACCGGGGGAAGCGGCCCTGGCCCAGGCGCTGGAGGAGGGACGAGGAGAACATATCCGCATGGTGCAGGTGCATCCCTTCACCTATGCCATGCTGGACGGCGGCCCCCTGGAGCAGGCCGACCTGTATATCGTGCCCGCATCTCATGTGGAAACGTATCAGGAATGGTTTCGGCCCCTGCCTCAAGCCCTGGAGGAAAGGGATGATCTGCTGTTTTGGAAGGGACGGGCCTGGGGCGTTCGGGTCTATGATGCAAACGGGGGCCGGGGCGCGGCGGAGGCGTATATTGATTATGAAACGCGCGGAGCGGAACGAGAGGATTATTATTTGATTTTCGGCGCCCGCTCCCTACACGTTTTGACCAATGAAAACGCGGTGGATGATGAGGCGGTTTTCACAGCCAGGCGGCTGCTGAACCTACGGTAAAGAAGGAAGGGAGGACGTGGCATGAAAAAACGGCAAATTGTGCTGCTAATGCTGTTGGCGGCAGCGCTGCTGCTGGCTGGAAACGCTTTCGCGAAGGAGGAAGAAAGCGGCTTGTATGTTAAGAAGGTGGAAAACCTGCCGGATGATTTCATCTTCGGCATGGACGCGTCCAGCGTGATCGCCCTGGAGGACAGCGGCGTGCGCTATTTTGATTTTGACGGAAACGAAGCGGACGTGTTCCAGGTGCTGTCGGATAACGGCATGACCCACATCCGGGTCCGGGTGTGGAATCACCCCTACGACGGGGAGGGCCATGGCTACGGCGGCGGAAACTGCGATATTGAAAAGGCCGTGCGTATTGGCCAGCGGGCCACAAAATACGGCATGAAGCTGATTGTGGATTTCCATTATTCCGATTTCTGGGCCGATCCTTCCAAGCAGATGGCGCCGTTGGATTGGCAGGGCATGGAGATTGAGGAAAAGACCGAATCCGTATATGCCTACACCGTCGATTGCCTGAACCAATTGAAGGCTGCCGGGGTGGACGTGGGCATGGTGCAGGTGGGCAATGAAACCAACAACTGGCTTTGCGGGGAAAAGACCTGGTTCAACATCCAGTACCTGATGCAGGCCGGAGCCAGAGCCACCCGGGAAACGTATCCCCAGGCGCTGGTGGCGCTGCACTTTGCCAATCCGGAAAAGGAAGGCAGCTATGCCACCTACGCCAAGAAAATGGCCTATTATAATGTGGATTACGATGTATTTGCCACCTCCTATTATCCGTACTGGCACGGCACGCTGGACAACCTGGCCAACGTGCTGACGGAGATTGCCGATACCTACGGCAAAAAAGTGATGGTCATGGAAACATCTTACGCCTATACCGGAGCGGACAGTGATTTCTTTGGCAACACCATTGGCGACGGCGGCGCGGTGGTGAAGGATTATCCCTTTACCATTCAGGGCCAGGCCAACGCCATCCGGAACGTGACCGACACCATCGTGAACCGCACGCATAACGGCATCGGCGTGGTGTACTGGGAAGGCACATGGATCACAGTGGGCGGCGCTTCCAGGGAGGAAAACAGCGCCTTGTGGGAGCAATACGGCTCCGGCTGGGCCACCAGCTATGCTGTATCTTATGACCCCAACGACGCGGGCAAGTATTACGGCGGCTGCGCGGTGGATAATCAGGCGCTGTTTGATCCGGAGGGGAAACCCTTGGAATCCTTGAAGGTGTTTCAATTCATGAAGGAGGGAAACGAGGCGCCCATCGGGGCCGACGCCATTGAGGATGTTAACGTCATCTGCGACCTGAACGCACCCATCGTGCTGCCTGGCACGGTGAACGCCGTGATGAACGACAACAGCCGCCAGGCGATTAACGTGGTTTGGAACGTGACGCAAGAAATGGACGCGGCCATGCATGCGGGAGGCGTGAAATGGTACGACGTTGCTGGTACCGCCGGGGGCATGGAGGCGCACTGCTTTGTTTCCATGGTGGAATATAATTATTTGACCGATTATAGCTTTGAAGAAGGCGGAAAAAATTGGGTCATTACCGACCTAAAAAAAGCCGATGAACTGTATATCGAGGACAAAAAGACCGATTCGCTCACCGGCAGTAAGCACATGCATTTCTGGAGCGCAGCCCGGGACAGCATCGAATTCACCCTGGAGCAGCAGGTGGCCGATCTGCCGGCGGGCAATTTCCGCTACACCGTTTCGATCATGGGCGGCGACGGGGGAGAAACGGACATTTAC
>JAFUFC010000056.1 GCA_017470095.1 Clostridia bacterium
GTTCGTTATACCGACAGCGTTCAGCGGGTGTGGATCACGAACAGCGAAGGGCTGTTCACTGGCGATACCCGAGTGTACACCCGCTTCATGGCCAGTGCCATCGCCTCCAACGGCACGGAGAACCAAACGGGCTCCGATAGCCCCGGGGCCATGCAGGGTTTCGAGATTTTTGATTCCCGCATTGATCCGGAAGCCGTAGCCAAGGAAGCGGCTCGGCAGGCGGTGCTGATGCTGCACGCGCCTTTCTGCCCCAGCGGTGTGATGCCCGTGGTGATCGATAATGCCTTTGGCGGGGTTATCTTCCACGAGGCCTGCGGCCATTCTTTGGAAGCTACCTCCGTGGCTGTTGGTGACAGTGAATTCTGCGGTAAATTGGGCCAGAAAATCGCTGCTGACTGCGTCACGGCCATTGATGACGGCACCATGCCCAACGAGTGGGGCAGCCTGAACATCGATGACGAAGGCACGCCCACCACCCGCTTGGTGCTGATCCAAAACGGCATTCTCAAAAATTACATGATTGATAAGCTGAATGCCCGGCGGATGAACATGCCTATCACCGGCAGCGGCCGCCGCCAAGGCTACATGTATGCGCCCACGTCCCGGATGCGCAACACCTTTATCGCTGCTGGTCAGGATGATGAAAAAGAAATGATTGCCACCATGGGTGATGGGCTGTATGCCGCCAAGCTGGGCGGCGGCTCGGTGGAGCCTTCCACGGGAAAATTCAATTTTTCCGTCCGGGAAGGATATCTGGTTAAGGATGGTAAGATTGCCCATCCTGTCCGGGGCGCAAGCCTGATTGGCCGGGGCAGCGAAATCCTGCTGAAGATTGACCGGGTGGGCCAGGATATGCAGATGGGCCAGGGCATGTGCGGCTCACTGAGCGGCTCTATTCCTACCAACGTGGGCCAGCCCATGATCCGCGTCCAATCCCTCACCGTGGGTGGACGCTGAGAAAAGGAGGAAAGCAAATATGACCATTGATCAATTTATTCAAGCCTTATTGGATGAAGCGAAAACGTCCGGCATCGAAGGGGCGGAGATCTATCTTTCCTCTGACGACAGCTTCCAGGCTATGTGCGTCCAGGGCCAGATCAACAATTACACGGTGAACGCCACCCGGGGACTGTCCCTGCGGGGCATCTACCAGGGGAAAATGGGCTACGCTGCCACCGAAGCTTTTGATGAGGACGCGGTGAAACAGATGGTGGAAGCGGTGAAGGAAAGCGCTGAATTGACCGAGGACGAGGATGTTCAGGAGATTTACCCAGGCGATGAGGAATACCCTCAGGTGTCCGTCTATCACCCGGCGCTGGACCAGGTATCAGAGGAGAAAAAAATCCAATTTATTCTGGATGTCGAAAAGCGGGCTCTGTCCATTGACCCGCGGGTGGAGCAACTCAATTACAATATGATTTCTACCAGCAGCGGAGAAACCCGCATCGTCAATTCTTATGGACTGAATCTGCGTCATCGAGATAATATGGCTTTTGCCTACGCCAGCGCCACTGCCAAAGAGGACGGCCGAGTGGCCACAGGTTCTTCCTTCCAGGTGGAACGGGATTTTGAAGCGCTGGATGCTGGAAAGATCGCCCAAGAAGCAGTGGAGGAAGCGTTGTTCATGCTTCACGCAGCGCCTGTTCCCAGCGGCAACTACCGGGCCATTATCCACGCCAAGTGCATGCCGGATCTGCTGTCCACCTTTGCGGGCATTTTCTCCGCCGAAAACGTTCAGAAGGGTATGAGCCTGCTAGCTGGAAAGGAAGGGGAGATGATCGCGTCCGAAGCGGTGACGCTAATGGATGATCCCCTGTTGCCCGGCGGTTTGGCCAGCCATCCTTTTGATGACGAGGGTGTGGCGGCGTACACCAAAGCAGTCATCAAAAATGGGAAATTGAATACCTTGCTTCATAACCTGAAAACCGCCCGGAAGGCGGGCGTTAAAAGTACCGGCAATGCCTCCAAGGGCAGCTATGCCAGTGCGATGGATATCGGCCCCAGCAATTTCTACCTTGCTCCCGGGGAAAAGACGCTGGCAGAACTGACGCGTGATATGGGCGATGGCATCGTGATCACCGAAGTCAGTGGATTGCATGCCGGCGCCAATCCTATCAGTGGCGATTTTTCTTTGATTGCCCAGGGCTACACTGTGAAGGACGGGAAGAAGGATCGGCCTGTGGAGCAGATCACCGTGGCAGGCAATTTTTACCAGCTGCTGCAAAACATTCGCGCCGTGGGCAGTGATTTGGTTTTCCCTGGCAGTGCCGTGGGCAGCCCGTCGGTAGACGTGGGCGAAGTATCCGTGGCCGGGAAATAAAAATACAGAGGGGCAATTTACATGTACAAATACGAAATTCATTGTCACACCAAGGAAACCAGCCGCTGCGGTCGGTGCCCGGCGGCGGATATGGTAAAAGCGTACCACCAAAAGGGCTTTGCGGGCGTGGTGATCACCGACCATTTTGTGAACGGCTATTCCTATTCCGCTTTTCCCAATACCTGGAAAGACAAAATGGACGCTTTTGTGAAAGGCTACAATGCCGCCAAGGAAACTGGGGACGCGCTGGGCATGAAGGTGTATTTTGGCTTCGAGTACACCAACGATGGCAATAACGGCGAGGATTACCTGGTGATCGGCCTCACCCCCCAAAACCTTTACGACGATTTGGTGGACTGCGACCAATGGACCATTGAAGAACTGGTGGAAAAGGTGCACGCCCTGGGCGGCATCGTAGTGCGGGCACATCCCTTTAGGGAGGATGATTATATCGCCGAGTCCTGTGTCATGCGGCCCGGGCTGAATATCGACGCCATTGAAGTGTTCAACGGTGGCAATAAGAAGGAGATTTATAATGTCCGGGCGCTGGAACTGGCCCTGAAGGAGGGGAAGCCCATGGTGGCCGGCAGCGATACCCACCATGTGAACACCACCGCCAGCAACTATATCGCCTTTGAAGAGGAGCCCCAGGACTACGCAGCCTTCTGCCAGGCCATCAAGGACCGTAAGGCTTTCATCGTGCATAAGCAACACGAAGAAGCCGAGTGATCATCCCAGACAGTTCTTAAATTCAAAAAAGCCGCCGGAACGGGGATCTTCCATAAAACAGTATTAGCCAGAAATTTAGAAAAGGCATCTGCGTACTGGATTGGTCAATACTGAATTATGGAGGAAAGCGCAATGAAATCCCTGTTTGAAGAACTTGGCGGCACCTACACCCTGGGCAAAGACGGTATGTACTATCCAAACCTGTTGGTTGAGGAAACTGATCAGCGTCCCATTGAAAAATGGGGACGGATGCACAGGGAATACCTGAAAAAACGGCATCCGGCCCTTTATCAACGGCTCATGCTGAACGGAACATTGGGCAGGCATCTGGCTGATGCAAACGAAAGAGCAATGGAAATGCTTGAGAACCTGATGGCGCAGATGGTCAGGCAGGAAGGCATCACGGAGCAGTTCAAGGCAGAGCAGCCCATGGAATGGGTGGGCAGGATGAACAGTTGTCGCAGCCGAGCCGAAGAAATTATCATGGAAGAAGTCATCAATACCCTGTAAACCGAACAGCCACTGGCAAGGTTGAACAAACCTTGCCAGTGACTATTTTTCGGAGGCTTTTAGGAACTTGCGGGAGAAATCAATAATACTTCAAATTATACCACAAAAAGAGAAGGGCGGCCAGGAGGTCGCCTCAAAGATATCAGTTATTATGTACGGGCGTCAAGCATCGGTAACATGAAAGTCAAGCAACTACCTGTCAAGGGAAGGGTGGAGATTTTCCGGCGATACGAATGCCGAAAAATACGACCCGACCTTGACAGGACAGCAAAGAA
>JAFUFC010000057.1 GCA_017470095.1 Clostridia bacterium
GCGGAAGGATTCGCTTCCTTCGTCAGCGCATCTACGATGGAGGTCGTATAAGAGCCGGTGGAGTTACGAAGACGATTCCATGCTTCCTTGTGCCGGGGATTGTTCAGGTTCAGCCGCACCGTGAAACTGACGCGGTTTTCATTCTTCAAAGATAACACCCCGTTTGCGCAGCGCCTTGGCGGCCAGCCGCTGATAACCCTTGGCTGTGGCCTTGATGTCGTCCAGGATCACCACCCGTTGGGGATCGACCTGCCCGAAATGCTGGATCAGACAGGCCCCGCCACCCATGAACCAGAGCTTCATCAGCATGGGATTGTATTCGTGCTCCCGCAGGCTGCGCATGATGCCGGCCACATAATCAGTGGCAGTTTCCTTGATAATACTGACCACCTTTTCGTCCACGTCGGATGCGCCGGTACGGAGCACCTGCTCGATAATGCTGTCATCCACCTTTAGGTGAAGCGTGCGCATCAGCGCTTCCCGGGCCGCCAGCATACATTGATGGGTGCCGAATTTCTCTGTGTAGCACTGACCGCTGATAGGCCGCCCGTTGTTGATATACATAATGTTCATGGTGCCGTTGCCAATATCACAGAGCATGTTCACGCCGGCAAACTCTTTCAGCCGATCCGCTACAGCAGCAAAGCCCTGGGCGTACATTTCCACGCCCACGATCTCCACGGCAAAGTCCCTTCCGTTGAAGGTGTATTCCAGGTTTCGCACCTGGGTCAGATACCGGATGAAGCTGTCCTTCTGCTGTCCTACCCACGTCAGGGGCAGGCCAACGGCCAGGTAAACCGGCGCTTCTGTCAGCCCCCGCCTTAACAGCTCCTTTGCGATGGCTGCCATGGTCAGCTTCAGGTAATCCTCGTCTGCTGTCTTGTCAGCAATGAATTCCTTATGAGCATCCCCGATGGCATACCAGCGGCCTGCCCAGCGCAACGTATCCGTCGCCATGGCGGGCTCATCCTTGTATTCTGTGATGCCTGCGGGAAAAATGTAGTTGGGCGTTTTGACGTTGCCGTAGCCATGGTCAATCGCAATAAGAATGGGATTTCTTTTTGTTTCAGTCATATGTACCTCTTTCTGCCGCCTTTTGCGGCGTAATAAAATAGGCAGGCCTTATCGCCTGCCGCGTAGGGAAAACCGGGATAAAAAATCATACAATCATAGGCATCCGCTCCTCTCTGATGGGTTTTCTACCCTCACTATAACTATGTCGAAAAATCCAAAAAACATAAAAAAAGGCCGACAAGCCTAAAATCGGTAAACACGACAATCTGCCAGATCACACGATTAGCGGCGCGATTTTTCCTTCTTCACGGTTTCGACCCCCCTACTATAACTATGTCGAAATTCCTCAAAACCATGAAAATCGCCAGACAAGGGCAAAAAGAAAAAACATGACGGGTCTTTTCTTTTTGGAAAGAATGCTATATAATACGAAAGGGGAACATATATTCGCATTTTGGAGAAGAAGGATATGGAGATAAAGACAAAAGCCGAAATAACCACTTTGATTTATGCGGACGATACTGTTCAATACAGGGAACGGATTTTGCCTGCTGGGGCTATCGCCTGCATGGCGTTAAATATCCCCAAAGAATCCTTGGCGAAAGCACTGCCGCTATGTAAGCGGGTCGCCTCGGTGAACACCATGTTTCATACCGGCGTAGTGGATAAGACTGCCATGAGCAGCGCCAGGGAGGCTGCCCATCCGCTGCTGAAGCTGATTGCGAGGCATGAGCCGTTCACCTTTTTCGGCGTACCCGAATTGGATCAGCGTTTGGATCAAGCATTCACAGTAGACGCTTTCAAAAAGATCCGGGCTTTCAACAATCTCGTGCAGAACGAAAAGATGGATGAGGCAGCAAAAAGAAAATATGTGCCGACGGAGGACTTATTGGCCCTTGCCCCGACGATGGCCAATTATTATGACGCAATCACGATGCTCCAAGAGCATATTTCTCCCTTTGCTGAAAAGCTGGATGCAGAGAACTGTCCCCGCACGAAGGAAGCCTACCTGACCCAATTCAGCCAATCCTTCCCCAGGAATGTCGTGATCGGGGACGGCACGGATTCGTGGATGTCCATGGCGAACGTGACTGTGCAATATACAGCAGCCCCAGCGCCGGATACCAGGCACATGCAGATGCAAAAGCATATGCGCTTTCTTTCCTTCGGCGGGATGCTGCGTGCGGACTTTTTCGAGGGCTTATCCGTAGGCCATGCCCCAAGGCGATGCGCTATCTGCGGTAGGTGGTTCCTGACCACCGACGCCCGGCACACAAAATACTGCGGAGAAATCTGTATTGATGATCCCAAGGGCCGCAAGTGCCGGGTGATAGGCAACATGAACGGACGGGAGGAACGGGAAAAAGCAGCCGATCATCCGCTGATCATTCCTTATAACCGTCGCATGAACACCATTGACCAGTATGTGCGGCGTGGCACATTGAGTGAGGATTTGGCCACTGCCATGAAAAAGCTGGCAAAAGATAAGAAGCAACGGGCATTGGCCGATTTGGAATATGCAAAGGACTCCTATCTAAAAGAAATGGAGCAAAATGCGTTGAAAGCTGAAGCAGAGCGGCTGCTATAAACGGAGGAAGCATTGGAACAGATACTGAAGGGATTTTCCTGGGCACTGGATGGATATATGCCGCGGGCATCCCAGGCACAGCCGCAAATGCTGACGGTTGAGGATGCGGAAAACGCTTATCAGCTCATTCCCCCTCCGCCCAGGACCAAGGGCTTTGATACGAATGACTATATCCGTCTGGCCCAGGAGACCCGGGAACTGAAATACATCTTCTTTTATCTCCACGAAAAAGAGTGGTATTTCAATGTGCGTGTCCATGGCTTTTTGAGCCGTGAACCCGGCCCTTATTCGCCGTATCGCCTTATGGATCTGAAGCTCGCGTGCAGGATGGAAGTGCTTCGCCGTTTTCAGGAGTACGATTCCAATCGTGGTGCGTCTTTCCTAACCTATATGCGTCATTTCCTCACGGACGCCATGCTGCGCAACCGCATGACGGAGGAAAACTACTCCTTTGATTCCCTTTACGATTACAAGTCCGCCCGGCGGATCATGCTGATCTATAACGACTGCAAGGGGAACACGAAGGCTGCCATCCGGATCTATGCGAAAAAATACGGCTGCACGGAAGAAACGGCGGCAGAAAAACTGAAAGCCGCCTGGGAGCAGCGCAATCGGCTCCTGCCGGATATTGATGAAGAGAATGACGAGGAAGAGCCCTATGAGGAACTGCTACCGGATGAATGGAACTACGCCGGTATGCTTGACTACGGCATAGAGGCAGAGATGATGGATAAAGCCTTCCATAGCTTGTCC
The DNA here is from genome assembly GCA_017470095.1 of Clostridia bacterium. Classification (GTDB taxonomy): domain Bacteria; phylum Bacillota; class Clostridia; order Christensenellales; family Aristaeellaceae; genus RUG563. The sequence continues at coordinate 3,356 of JAFUFC010000057.1, forward strand.
TACCGGGATCAGACGCTGCTGGAAGAGCGCAATGCCGTCTGTATGACCTGCGGTAGGGTCAGCGATATGAGAAAACAGGCGTCCTTTGGAACGCTGGCTGAAAAATTCGAGGGAAGCGGCACGTCCGGAGCAGAGCAGGCATACAAACGGGCGGTAGAAAAACTAATGTTGGAGCTGGTAAAGTTGGGCCAGCTTCATTGTGTGCGCCTCAAGCAGATTTCCACCCAGCGTGAAGGCAAAAAAATATCCGCTGCTGCCTACGCCTATCAGGTAGACAACGACGGTGCATGGGGCGAGATTCATTTCGATCTGGAGAAAGGCACGGCTTGGGTGGAGACATTCGCTGAGAATGATCCCTGTGATACATGGGAGATCACGGATGCAGCGATCCAGGCGATATTATCATGTGAGGCAGGAAAGATACCGAAAAGCATACTGATTCCTTGCAAGATAAATATCACATAGCACGAATCTCAGAGGATTAATGAAGAAGTGGAGAAACTTGCTATTCGGGTTCTTGAATCCATCCACTCCTTCGCAAACCAGCTGATTACTTACAGCAACGACCTCATCCACAGGGGTTTTTTTTCATCCTCCATCCATCGCTTATATAGATCGATAATCATAAACTGTACATAAAAACATCCGTGATTTGAGTCATTCACGGATGCTTTTCATTTTTGCCTATGGCTTATGTCTTATGCATTCTCACGCAGCAGGGCGACAGAAACATCGTTTACATTTGTGCCTGTTGGCCCAGTCATAATCAAACCGCCGATTTTTTGAAGCGCACGATAGGCGTCGTTATCCCGCAAAACGGCATCAATCGAAAGCCCATATTGCATGAGCTCCCGGCAGGTATCGCCATCTGCATAACCACCGGCTGCGTCGGTAGGGCCGTCGGTGCCGTCACTGCCCACAGAGAAAACAGCAGCGTTTGAAAGGCCGCTGATACCTGCTGCCGCTGCCAGTGCGATCTCCTGATTGCGTCCTCCCAGGCCTTTCCCCGTCAGTTTCACCACGGTTTCGCCGCCGGCAATGAACGCCAGTGCTTTTCCGTCCTGGGCATGGGTCTTGGCAATGGACGCAAGGAAACTGCCCGCTTCTTTTGCCTGACAACACAGCTGATCGGTCAGCAAAACCGGCTTATATCCAAGCCGATCACATTCCTTCGCAGCGGCGCTGCACAGTTCTCGAACACTGCCAGTGATCTGCGTATGCACATTATCCAGGAATTTGGGCGTTTCCACATCCATTAGCTTTAAAGCGGCGTCAGACATTTTCAGCGCATATTTTTTCTGGATGCGCCAAGCATCCTCAGCTGTCGCCGTGTCGGGGCAGGCTGGGCCGGAGGCGATCATATCCAGCGGATCTCCGAGAATATCTGACAATACAACAGATTCCACGCGTGCTGGCTGGCACAGCTGCGCGAATCGGCCTCCCTTGACGGCACTGAGCCGTTTGCGGATCGTATTGATCTCTACGATATCCGCTCCGCACGCCAACAGCTGCTCCGTGATGCTCTGCAATTCTTCAGCGGGTACAAGGGGCTTTTCAAAAAGCGCGCTGCCGCCTCCCGACAAAAGAAATAATACCGTATCATTTTCTGTCAGCCCCGATATTAAGTCCAGGGCTGCCTGCGTTCCCCGGAAAGAGTTTTCATCCGGAACTGGGTGCCCAGCCTCAATACAGGAAAAGTTTGCGATCCTTCCCTTAATATGGCCATATTTTGTCACAACGATGCCGTTTTCGATCCGGCTGCCCAGGCAGTCGCTGGCGGCTTTGGCCATTTGCCAGGCGGCTTTTCCCGCGGCAACCAGCAGCACTCTCCCAGGGAACTGCATGGAGGTCAATGCACGCCGCACAGCGGCATCCGGCTGTACGGCGGAAATCGCTTCCTTCACGATCTGATCGGTATGATTTCTAAGCGTCTGATTCATCTTATCATCTCCTGAAAGAAAGCTTCGCACGATACCCGCAGGCATCGTGCGCAGGCATGATAGTGATTTAGAAGATCAAGCTGAGAATGAAGATTTCAACCATCGAGGCCAGGCCAATGATGAGGGTCATGAGTGTTTGCGTCTTATACCCTTCCTCCGGCTGCATATCTCCGAAATTCGTGACGACCCAGAAGTAACTGTCGTTCGCATGGGAAACCGTCATTGCGCCGGCACCAATGGCCATGACGACCAGAGCAATTTCAACGGGAGCGGTAAAGCCCAGTACACTCAGAAGAGGAGCCACAATGCCGGCTGTGGTTGTAATGGCAACCGTGGAGGAACCCTGCGCGCTCTTGAGGATAGCTGCCAACAGGAACGGGAAGAAGATGCCCATGGCCTGCATAACAGAGGCGTGTTCGGTAATGAAATTCACCATATCCGAAGAAGAAATCACCTTGCCCAGCACACCGCCTGCTGCCGTGACAAACAGGATCGGTCCAACCGTTTTCAGTGTTTCGTTGGTGAGATCATAGAAATCCTTTTTCTTTCCCGCCAGGAACAGCTGCACGATAGCCAGCACAGAGCCCACCGCCAAAGCCATGACGGGCGTGCCCAGGAATGTCAGGAAATCAGCGATGGCACCTGTCCATTTTGCCATGGCGACCACGGAAGAAGCGCCCATCAACAGAATGGGGACGATCAAGGGAGCAAGAGCATTGAAGCCTCCGGGCAATTTGCCAAACTCTGCCTTGAGCTGGTCGTAGGTCTTTACGACTTCATCCTTATCGGCCAATTCATCCGCACTCTTGATTCTCTTGCCGATGAATTTGGCATAGATCAGGCCAGCAATCAGCGGGAAGATGGAGCAGAGAGCGCCCATGCCGATGACCAGCAGCAGATATTCACCAACGCCCAGGGTTTGAGCGGCAGCGATGGGGCCGGGCGTCGGCGGGATGAAAACGTGGGAAATGTACAGGCCGCAGGACAGACAAACTGTCATGGCGACTGAGGATGTGCCGGTGCGTTTTACCAGCGCTTTGCGGATGGGATTCAGAATCACGAAGCCGCTGTCGCAGAACACGGGAATGGATACCACCCAGCCCATCAACTCGATGGCCAATTCCGGGTTCTTTTCACCTACCAGCCGGATCACCATGTCAGCCAGCTTGAGAGCAGCGCCCGTTTTTTCCAGAATGGAACCGATGAACGCACCAAGGATGATCACAATACCGATGGAGGTGAACGTGCCGGAGAAACCTGAGCCGATGATTCCAGGTATCTGCGTCAGAGGAATGCCGGCTAAGATGGCCAGCAAGAGAGAAATGACCATGATCGCCAGGAACGGATGCACCTTCAGCTTCGAGATGAGTAGAATCATTGCAATGATTGCCACGATGAATGCAATGATCA
>JAFUFC010000058.1 GCA_017470095.1 Clostridia bacterium
AACCACAGCCCATTGTGCTTCTTTGCTGTCCTGTCAAGGTCGGGTCGTATTTTTCGGCATTCGTATCGCCGGAAAATCTCCACCCTTCCCTTGACAGGTAGTTGCTTGACTTTCATGTTACCGATGCTTGACGCCCGTACATTTTTTGCTTGTTTTTTCTATATTTTGCGTTTTTTACCGCTTTTTTCATTGGCGACGAATCATACACGAAAAAACCACCCCGGCTGCGGTCCGGAGCGGCTTTGCGTGTATAATGTTTTATTCCTCCTGGGCAGGGTCCTCTTCGGTTTCGTCGGGCGTTTCGCCGCCCAGGCCCCGGACGCTGCCGTCGGGGCGTTCACTGACCAGCGCAAAAATGCCCCGGCGCTGCCAAGTTTTTTGCTTTTTTTCCATGGATTTCATCCTCCTTCCCAGGCATATTTTGACGCGGATCGGGCCAATTTATGCCTTGAAGGAGTGAGAAAGCATGAAAAACCTGATCTCTGTACTGCTGCTGGCCGCCCTGCTGGGATGCACCATCTGGGGCTGCACCCTGACCAACGAAAACCGGGGCATCACCTTGGAAAAGACCGAACTGGCCCGGAAATATTCCGTGCTGCAAACCCTGTACGTCCAGGCCCAGGAAGACATGAAGCAGGCGGAAGAAACCCACGCGGCCGAAAAGCTGGCCCTCCGGGCGCAGACCGCCCAGTGGCAGGAGGCCCTCAAGCAGGCCCAGGCCGCGTACCACATCACCGCCAACGCCCTGCGGGAAGCCGCCGGCCTGCCCGTGCCTGAAACGGAAGAGACCGTTGCCCCCGCCCCGGAAACAACGCCGGAAGAAGCCCCCGCGCCCGAAACAGACGACCAGCCGGACGATGCCGGTATTGCCCCGCTTGCGGTTGAACCAGAAGAAGAAACGGCCGACGAGCAGCCCGCCCTTTTCGCCGCGCCGGAAATTATAATGGAAGAAACCGTATCCGTCACCCCCATTGAGCCGGAAGAAACGACGGAAGAAACGACGGAAGAAGCGGAAGAAGCCGTTGACCCTTACGCATTTTCCCCAGAGGACGAAGACGAAATTCCGTTGGGTTGAACGTTCGAGACCGCCCCGTTCTCAATAGGAAACATCAGGTGGAAAGCAACCGCGCGTGTGCCTGAACCGGATCGGCCGTCCAGGGCGTTCCCAGGCATATGACCCCGTTTGCTTCCTAAAAATTGAAAAGCGTGAAAACAGCAAAGAAGCCGGAAAATGGATGCGTTCATTTTCTGGCTTCCTTTTCGTTTTCGCAGCGCGCTTTACGCACCGCCCGGAAACGGCGGTGGAAAACAAATCCTGTTGTCGCTGGCAGGTCTTTTTTTCGCCGCCAACCCAGAGGGCAATCCCCCTGGCTCTTTCCCTGATCCAGAGAAAAGCACGGTTTCCCCTTTACTTCCTGGCAAACCAGCGCTGGGCGAAATCGGCCACGGCGGGCGTGAGCTCCTTCAGGTTCCAGCCTGAGGTGTTGATGATCAGGTCATAAGCTGCCCGGTCGCCCCACTTGCTGCCGGTGATCATTTCCCGTACCTTGGCGCGGTTTTTATCGATAGAATTAATTTTCTGGGTCATTTGCTTATCGGTCAGTTGCTCATCGGCGGCGGCGCGTTCCCGACAGCGTTTGATCTTGGCCTCCATGTTCGCGCAGACAAACAGGCTCAGCGGCCCGTATTCGCTGAGCACCACATCGGCGTTCCGGCCTACAATTACGCAATCCTCGCCCTTTTCGGCAATTTCCTCCAGCACCTTCCTTTGCTCCATAAGCAAATTCAGCTGTTCGGACTGGAACAGGCTGGGCGTGGCGAAGGAATGACGGAAGGTGGGCGACGGGGCCTGCCAGATGGGCCGTTCAATGGCGTTTTCTACATAATCCGTGTCCATATGGCTGCGCTGGGCGATGGCCGCGATGATCTCCCGGTCGTAATACACATAGCCCAATTGATCTGCCAGGCGCTTACCCAGCTCCCGGCCGCCGCTGCCAAATTCCCGGCTGATGGTGATGATATGCATAAGGAGCCTCCCCGTTTTTCATTTTTTCTGATGCTTCATTATACCATAAAATACAACGCTTTCGCAAGCATGAAATCATGCCGGGCCATATTCGCCCTACAATTTGGTTCATTTCTACCCATGATGAACCTTTCTTTGAAAAAATGCTGGCGTGCAGCAGGAAAAAGGAAGAAAAGGGAGAATAACAGAAATTGGGTTAAGATGATGCTTCCTTTTTGGAGGAAAGCATTCATGGATATTTTCCAGACCTTCACCACCGGAAAAACAAGGAGAATGGGGGACAAAGGGAATGGATAAAACGGAAATGCTGCAGGCCCTGGCCAAAGAAAAAACGGCCATCCTGCACGGAGATGCGGAACGCATCGCCAAGCAGCATGCCGACGGCAAATGCACCGCCCGGGAGCGGGTGGCAAAGCTGTTTGACGGCGGCAGCTTTGTGGAAATGGACGCCCTGAAGGCGGACAGCAATTTGGTGGCCGGCTGCGGCACCATCAACGGCCAGCCCGTATATTGCTTTGCGCAGGATTTTGCCTCCTTTGGCGGCGCTATGGGCAAGAGCCAGGCGGAAAAGATCCTGAAGGTGCTGGGCAAGGCTCGCATGACCGGCGCGCCCGTAGTAGCGCTGCTGGACAGCGCCGGCGTGAAAATCAGCGAAGGCGCCGCCGCCCTGCCCGCTTACGCGGAAATCCTGAGCGGCATGGCCCGCCTGTCCGGCGTATGCCCGCTGATCGTGAGCGTGATGGGCCCCTGCACGGGGATCGCCACACTGATGACCCAGCTGGCTGATATCGCCATCCAGGTGAAAAAGAGCCACGTCGCCCTGCACACCGCGCTGGTGATGAACAGCGAAAAAGGCAAGGAAAAGACCGCGGACCAGCTTTTCGGCGCGGACACCATGGCGTCTCAGGGCGCTGTGGCCCTGACGGCGGAAAGCGAAGACGAAGCCACCGCCTTGATCGCCGCGCTGATCGATCTGCTGCCCGGCAGCAACATGGAGGATGCTCCCCTGCTGCCCGACACCGATGACCTCAACCGCCTGCTGGTCAGCACCGATGGGGAGGACGTTTCTTCCCTGATCGCCGATCTGGCCGACGATGGCAAAGTGATCGAATTGTACAGCGCCTATGGCAAGGGCGTCCGCACCGCCTTTGTGCATATCGGCGGCCACACCGTGGGTGTGGTGGCCAATGACCACGCCGTCGATAACGGCCGCGTGAGCGCCGAGGAAGCCAAGAAGGCCGCTCGGTTCGTGCGGCTGTGCGACTGCTACCAGATCCCCGTGGTGTCCCTGGTGAACACAGACGGCATCGCCGTTCCCTGTGCCTGCCAGCAGGGCAACACCCTGCGGGGCGCGGCAGACCTGCTCTATGCCTATGCCGAAGCCACCACCCCCAAGATCGCCGTCGTCACCGGCGACGCGGTGGGCGCGGCCTACGTGGCTATGGGCGGCAAATCCATCGCCGACGTGAGCTACGCCTGGCCCGAGGCCATGATCGCCCCGCTGACGAAGGAAGCCGCCGTGCAGACCTTTGACGGCGACAAGCTGAACGCCGGGGAGAGCCGGGAAGCGCTGGAAGAAAAATACGCCCTCGACTGCGGCGCGCTGACCGCGGCCCAGGCGGGCATCGTGGACGACGTGATCACCCCGGCTGAAACCCGGAAATACATCATCGCCGCCATCGAGCTCCTGGCCACCAAGCATGATGTGAACCTGCCCAAGAAACACGGCAATCTGCCGCTGTAAGGGAGGATGAAGCATGGATCGTTTAGTGCTGGGCCTGTCCACCACGGTCATTGGCATGCTGGTGGTGTTTTTCGGGCTGGTGATCCTGATTGTCTGCATTTACGGCATGACCAGCATCACCGGACGTAAGGGCAAAAAGGCCGCCCCCGTAACCAAGGAAGCCCCCGCTCCCGCGCCGACCGCTCAAGAAATGCCGGTGGAGGAAGCTGAGGAAGAAGATAATGGCGCTGTGGTGGCCGCCATTACCGCCGCCATCGCCGCCATTTTTGAAAACGAAAAGAATGAAAGCGGCTTCATTGTCCGCCGCATCCGCCGCAGCGCACCGGGCACAGCCCGTGCCCACGCTGCCCGGGACGAGCAGATGTACAGCCGGCTGTAACGCTTGGGTAAAAGGGAATGCTTTCTTTTACCGGATGGCAAATTTTCCTGTGATGCTGCGCATCATGGCATAAGATGCAGAAAAACCCCAAATTATGAAGGGAGAAAAAATATCATGCGGAAATTCAATATTACCGTGAACGGTGTCGCGTACGAAGTTGAAGTGGAAGAAGTGGCTGCCGACAGCGCCGCTCCCGCCGCTGCCCCTGTGAAGGCTGCCGCCCCCGTGAAGGCCGCCGCCCCTGCCCCGGCCAAGACCGCCCCCGTGGCCGCCGGCACTAAGGTGAACGCCCCCATGCCCGGCACCATCCTGGATCTGAAAGTGGCTCAGGGCCAGGCCGTCAAGAAGGGCCAGGTGCTGATGATCCTGGAAGCCATGAAGATGGAAAACGAAATTATGTGTCCGCAGGACGGCACCGTGGCCCAGGTGAACGTGAGCAAGGGCGCTTCCGTCAATTCCGGCGACGTGCTGTGCGTGCTGAACTGAATTGAACCCCGATAAAAGAAAGATTTTCTGAAAGGAGTCGATTCCGTGCAGACGCAATCTGTGGATGTATTGCAGACGATCCGGGACCTGGCAAGCGAATCCGGTATTGCCATGTTTCTGGCCAATCCCCTGGCGCTGGTTATGGTGGCTGTCGCCTGCCTGCTGATTTATCTGGCCATCGTCAAAAAATTTGAGCCCCTGCTGCTGCTGCCCATCGCCTTCGGTATGCTGCTGACCAACCTGCTGGGCAGCGAGGTCTATCATGAATCGCTCTTCGCCGGCGGCCACGCCAACTGGAGCCTGTTCGGCGGGGCCATCCTGATCGATTCAACCAACCTGGCCAACCTGCCCGAGCTGATCGAGCAGGGATTGATCACGGTGAATAACGCCGGGGCAGTGCTGATCAACGGCAACGTGATCGGCCAAATCACCTCTTCTTATTCCATCGGCGCCCAACTCAACGCCATCGGCCAGCTGATCGCCGAGGACGGCGTGACCATCCTGGCGCAAAACGTGCCCATTATCATCAAGGATTCCGCTGCCTTCATCAGCGACGGCATGGTGTATTCCGCCGTGGGCACCGCCCTGGCCACCGCGGGCCAGACCATCACGCCCGGCTTGCTGGACTACCTGTACCTGGGCGTGAAGCTGGGCATTTATCCCTGCCTGATCTTCATCGGCGTTGGCGCAGGCACCGACTTTGGTCCCCTCATCGCCAACCCCAAAACCCTGCTTCTGGGCGCCGCCGCCCAGCTGGGCATTTTCCTCACGTTCGTGGGCGCGTCCTTGCTGGGCTTCACGCCCTCGGAAGCCGGCGCCATCGGCATCATCGGCGGCGCGGACGGCCCCACCGCCATTTGGCTCACCGGGAAATTGGCGCCCCATCTGCTGGGCCCCATCGCCGTGGCCGCTTACAGCTATATGGCCCTGGTGCCCGTCATTCAGCCCCCCATCATGAAGGCGCTCACCACCAAGAAGGAACGCCAAATCGTGATGGAGCAGCTGCGCCCCGTCAGCCACACCGAAAAGGTGCTGTTCCCCATCGTGGTCACCATCCTGGTCAGCCTTTTGCTGCCCAGCGCCACGCCCCTGGTCGGCTGCCTGATGCTGGGCAACCTGATGCGGGAATGCGGCGTGGTGGAACGCCTGAACAAGACCGTCCAGAACGAATTGATGAACATCGTCACCATCTTCCTGGGCATCACCGTGGGCGCTACCGCCACCGCCTCCACCTTCCTGCGCCTGCAGACCATTGAAATCATCGTGCTGGGTGTGGTGGCCTTCGGCTGCGGCACCGCGGGCGGCCTCTTGCTGGCCAAGCTGATGAACAAGCTTTCCGGCGGCAAGATCAACCCCCTGATCGGCTCCGCCGGCGTTTCCGCCGTGCCCATGGCCGCCCGCGTTTCCCAGGTGGTGGGCCAGAAGGAAAACCCCGGCAACTTCCTGCTCATGCACGCCATGGGCCCCAACGTGGCCGGCGTGATCGGCTCGGCCATCGCAGCGGGCGTATTGCTCAGTATGTTCGGTTAAGGAGGATATTTCAAAATGGCGAAAGTTCAGATTACCGATACCATCCTGCGGGACGCCCACCAATCCCAGGCGGCCACCCGCATGCGGCTGGATGAAATGCTGCCCGCCTGCGAAAAGCTGGACAAGGTGGGGTATTTTTCCCTGGAATGCTGGGGCGGCGCCACTTTTGACAGCTGCCTGCGCTTCCTGAATGAAGACCCCTGGGACCGGCTGCGCGCCCTGCGCAAGGCCCTGCCCCATACGAAGCTGCAAATGCTGCTGCGCGGCCAGAACATTCTGGGCTACAAGCATTATGCCGACGACGTGGTGGATTACTTTGTCAAAAAGTCCATCGACAACGGCATCGACATCATCCGCACCTTCGACGCTTTGAACGACCTGCGTAACATGGAAACCGCCGTCAAGGCCACCAAGAAATACAACGGCATGGCGGAAGTGGCCATGAGCTACACCACTTCTCCTGTCCACACGGAAGAATACTTCGTGAAATTGGCCAAGGATATTGAAGCCATGGGCGCGGACCTGATCTGCATCAAGGATATGGCGGGCCTGCTTTTGCCCTTCAACGCCTATTCCCTGATCAAAAAGCTGAAGGCCAACACGAAGCTGCCCATCGTGCTGCACACCCACAACCCCGCCGGCACCGGCGCCATGACGCTGATCAAGGCCATCGAAGCGGGCGTGGACGTGATCGACACGGCCCTGTCCCCCCTGGGCGGCGGCACCAGCCAGCCGGCGACCGAATCCATGGTGGCCGTGCTCAAGGGCACCGAATATGATACCGGCCTGGATGAAGAACTTCTGGCCCAGATCGCCGAGCATTTCCGCGGCGTGGCCGAGCGGCTCACCAAGGACGGCTGGCGCGATCCGGACAAGGTGCTGTCCGTCAACGCCAAGGCTTTGCAGTACCAGGTGCCCGGCGGCATGCTGAGCAACCTGATCGGCCAGCTCAAGCAGGCCAACGCCATGGACAAATACTATGCCGTGCTGGAAGAAGTGCCCCGGGTGCGCAAGGATTTTGGCTACCCGCCCCTGGTCACCCCCACCAGCCAGATCGTGGGCACCCAGGCCGTGATGAACGTGCTGGGCGGCGAACGGTATAAGATGGTCACCAAGGAAAGCAAGGGCCTGCTCAAAGGCGAATACGGCCGCCTGCCCGCGCCCGTCAACGAGGACGTGCGCAAAAAGTGCATCGGCAATGATAAGGTGATCACCCATCGCCCCGCCGATGATATTGCCCCCGAGCTGGAAGGCTACCGCAAGGAGATCCAGCAGTACAGCCAGCAGGAAGAAGACGTGCTGTCCTACGCCCTGTTCCCCCAGGTAGCCACCAAGTTCTTCCAGTGGCGCCAGGCCCAGCAATTGAAGGCCGATCCCACTGCCTACAACAAGCAGGACGGCACCATGCCGGTGTAACCTTTCAAGCAAGGACGGAGATTCCTCCCGGAGTCTCCGCCTTTTTGTTTGCTTTATTTCGCAGCTTGACGAAATTGGTCAAAAAATGGCCCAAAGAGTGGTTGAATTCTATGAACAGCGGGACTACAATAGGGGCTGCAAAACGGTATTGGAAAGGAAGGAACGGTTATGCAGGTATTCGTTTTTGTATTGAACCGAACGGAACACCTGGAACATCTTTTGCAGGAATTTTCCGCCCGTGGCTTGCGGGGCGCCACCGTGCTGGACAGCAAGGGCATGGCCCGCATCCTGCACAGCGAAGAGGAAATGCCCATCTTCTATGGGCTGCGGGCCATTATGGAGCCGGAACGCCGCAGCAGCAAAACCATCTTCTGCGTGCTGCCCGATGACAAGGTGCATCTGGCCCGGGATATTGTGAACGAAGTGACTGGCGGCTTGGACGCCCCGGACTCCGGCATCATGTTCGCCATGCCGCTGACCTTCGTGGAAGGGCTGGAAAAGAAGCAATGAACATTCTTCTCCTCATCGGCATTGCCATGGCTGCCGGGCTGCTGTTCAGCCGGGGGGCCCATCTGATCAAGCTGCCCAACGTGACGGCGTTCCTGGTGGCCGGGCTGGTGATCGGCCCCTGTGTGGCCGGTATTATCACCAAGGAGCAGGCCGCTTCCATGAGCGTTATTTCCGAAGCTGCCCTGGGCTTTATCGCCTACTCCATCGGCGGTGAATTCAAGCTGAGCTATCTCAAAAAAATCGGCAAAGCGCCCTTGACCATCACTGCTTTCCAGGGCTTGGCCACCGCCATCTGTGTGGACGTGGGCCTGATCGTCTTTGGGGTAGATGTGCCCATGGCCCTGCTGCTGGGCGCCATCGCCCTGGCCACCGCTCCCGCCGCCACGCTGATGGTGGTGCGGCAGTACAAAGCGAAAGGCCCCGTCACCCAGATGCTGCTGCCCGTGGTGGCCATGGACGATGCCCTGGGCCTGATGGTATACAGCGTCTCCGCTTCCGTAGCCCAGGGCATGCTGGGCGGCGAAATGACCGCGCGGAGCATGGTGCTCACGCCCATCATCGAAATCGTGGGCAGCATCGCCCTGGGGGCGGCGCTGGGCGTGGTGCTGTCCTTTGGCGCCCGGTTCTTCGCTTCCCGGGGCAACAAGCTGGCCCTGTCGATCGCCTGCGTGCTGGCGGGCGTGGGGCTGTGCGATATGTTCGGCCTGTCCTCCCTGCTGGTGTGCATGATGATCGGCGCGGTGATGGTGAACATGAGCCAGCAGCACGAAGTGCTCATGGAGCAGTGCGACCGGTTCACGCCGCCGCTGTTCCTGCTGTTTTTCGTGCTCTCCGGCGCGGAACTGAATCTGACCGTGCTCCCCAGCGTAGGGGTGATCGGCGTGATGTACCTGGTGCTGCGCTCCATCGGCAAATGGGGCGGCACCATGCTGGGAGCCGTGTGCGTCCACGCGGATGAGAACATCAAAAAATACTTGGGCCTGACGCTGCTGCCCCAGGCCGGCGTGGCCATCGGTATGGCCACCCTGGTAGCCAGCCGTTTCCCCACCCTGGGCGCCCAGGTGAACACCATCGTGCTGGCCGGCGTGCTGGTGTTCGAGCTGGTGGGCCCCATCATTACCAAGCTGGCCCTGACCAAGGCAGGAGAAATCCCGGCCGCGGTGAAGTAATCCCTATCAATAAAAAACAGGCGGGGGAACCCGCTCTTTGGAGACCAAAGAGCGGGTTCCCCCGCACTCCTTTCCGAGAAAGCCACCTTTTGTTCTGTGGCTTTACCGCCCGACGGCATAGAAAGGGGTCGACACCCTGCCGGGGTTCTGTCAGTCGATTTCAATGACCCCGGGATAGTAGGTCATGATGTCCGTATCCTGGTTAACAAAGGTGGTCTGGGCCTGCTCCGGGGGCTGGTATTCCTTGCCCTCTACGGCAATTTTCACCTGCTTCACCCCCGGGAACTGGGCGGCGGTGAAGAGAACGGCCCGCAGAGTCTGAATGCCGTTTTCCCCCTGGACGGCGTCCATAAATTCCTTGGTGAAATTCACGGTGACCACGCCGTTTTTCATGTTTACACCGATCAGGCCGCAGTTTTCCGGCAGCGGCGCGGTGAGTCCGCTGTCCGCCTTGGGGCCTTTGGCCAGTTCCAGCATGGCGGTGGTCACGTCCGCGTCGGAAAACACGGTGCGGGTGATGGGCACCAGCATGCGGCCGCTGGCGGAGGGAAAGTACAGCTGCACCGTGCTGCTGCCCGCGCCGGCCAGGGTTTCCACGCTCTCCAGGTTCAAATTGGCCCCGGTGAACGCGCCGCTGACGTCGGTGCCGTAGGTGAGCTTGCTGCGCTTCTGGCCGTCAAAAAGGAAGGACACCTCCTCCACCGAATCGAATTCGCACAGCGTCTGCGCCACGGAGGACACCATCAGGTACTCCTGCTCGGCGCTTTGGCAGTTCAGCGATTCCTTTGATAAATCCACCCGGGCTTTGCCGCCGGAAATATCCAGGTCGATCTGGGTGCCTTCGGGCACAGTGGTTTTCAGCCCCAGCCTTGCCGCCGCCAGGTCGTTGGCGCTGGATGAAACCATCAGGGCCAGGGTGGCCTTGGCCACGCCATCGGTCTTATCGATCTGCCGGGTCACCGGCACCAGGTAGCCCTCTCCATCCTGGTAATACACTACGGTGGCCTGGGTCTGGGCCGGGGTAAGCACCGGCGCTTCCGCCGTGACGGGAATATTCACCTGGGGAGATTCATAGCTGCTTTTTACGATGTCGTCCTGTTTCAGCGCCAGCGCCACCACCAGCGCCGACGCGCACAGGATCAACATCCGTTCCACGTCCACCCGGGTGATATGTTTTTTCCCGGCTTTCCCGGCTTCCGCCCGTTTGGCCGTTTCCGTTTCCGTTTTTTTCTTGATCATGCACGCACAACTCCTTCCCGATGTTCTCGGCCCTATCCTATGAGCGCGAAAACGCCGATATGCCAGTTGTGCGCGAAGACGATCTGTGTTATCATGACGGCGGAGAGGAGGGGAACCAGCATGATTTACCTGAGCCGGTTCGTCTTCCCGGACGGGGAGAAGGAATTTGATTTCCGCCTGGAGGAAAAACGCCGATGCTTTGACACGTTTTATCCGTTTCACGTGCTGTCCCAGCGGGGCTTGACGGAGATCGAGCCGGACCACATCACCATCTTGTACGGCGGCAATGGCAGCGGCAAAACCACCGCCCTGAACGTGATCGGCGAAACGCTGCGGCTGAACCGGGACGCGCCCTATAACCGCTCCAATTTTTTTGAGGAGTACACCGCCCTGTGCCAGTATGAAACGCGCGGCCCCATTCCCCGGGAGAGCGGCATCATCACCTCCGACGATGTGTTTGACTTCATGCTGGACCTGCGCGCCCTGAACGAGGGCATCGACCGACGCCGGGAAGCCTTATTTCAGGAATACGTCGACAGCCAGCACGCTGATTTCCGCCTGCGCTCCATAGACGACTACGAGCAGCTCAAGCAAATCAACCTGGCCCGTAAGACCACCCAATCCCGCTACGTGCGCCGGCGCATGCCGCCCAACGTGCGGGAGCAATCCAACGGCGAAAGCGCCTTCGCCTTCTTCACCCGGAAGATCGGCGAAAACGCCCTGTACTTGTTGGATGAGCCGGAAAACAGCCTGTCGCCCCAATTGCAGGGCGAGCTGGTGCAGTTTATCGAAGAGTCGGTGCGGTTTTTCGGCTGCCAGTTCCTGATTGCCACCCATTCTCCCTTCCTCCTGGCCATGAAAGACGCGCGCGTTTACGACCTGGACGCCGATCCCGCCCGGGTGCGCAAATGGACGGAGCTGCCCAGCGTGCGGGCGTATTACGATTTCTTCAAGCGGCATGAAAGAGAATTTGAATAAAAAAATTCACGGGCGCTGCCCGGGGCGACGCAGTAGTCTCCATCGACGGCTGCCGGAGGACAAAAAAGGGGAAACCGCGGTTGAATTGAAAAACGCGGTTTCCCCTTTTGGTTTTTATGCCGTGGTTCTCACACCAGCAGCTTCTTGGCCTCCTCGGTCATCCGGTCGTTCAGAGCGTCTACGGCCTCCTGGCTGTCGGCTTTCGAAGCGACGTAGAGCTTGATCTTGGGCTCGGTGCCGCTGGGACGGACGCAGACCCAATTGCTGTTTTCCATTTCAAAGTACACCACGTTGGAAGCCGGGTAATCCAGCTTGGTTTCCACGCCGTTTTCGATGCGCACGCCTTTGAGATAATCCTTCACGGCGGTGACCTTCACGCCGGCGATTTCGGTGGGATAATTTTCCCGCAGCGCAGCCATGATGGATTTGATCTTTTCCACGCCGTCCTTGCCGGGCAGGGTAACGGACACGCCCTTTTCCTTGTAATAGCCGTACTGTTTGTACAGGGCCTGGAGGGCGTCGTAGAGGGTTTCGCCCCGTTCCATGCAGGCGCAGGCCGCTTCGCACACCAGCAGGGAAGCGTTGACCGCGTCCTTATCCCGCACCTGGGTGCCGCTGAGGTAACCGAAGCTTTCCTCAAAGCCGAACAGGAAGGTGTGGCTGCCGGTTTCCTCAAATTGCTGGATCTTTTCGCCGATGAATTTGAAGCCGGTGAGCACGTCGAACATGTCCACGCCGTAATCGGCGGCGATGGCGTCGGCCATCTTGGTGGACACAATGGACCGCACCGCCGCGCCGTTGGCGGGCAGGTCGCCCTTTTCCTTGCGGCTGCGCAGGATGTGAGAGAGCATCAGGCAGGCGATCTGGTTGCCCGTCAGGGTGTGGAATTCACCTTTCCCGTCCCGCACGGCCGCGCCCAGGCGGTCGCAGTCCGGGTCGGTGCCGAAAACCACTGTGGCGCCCACTTTGTCCGCCAGCGGGATGGCCAGCTTGAAGGCGGCGGGGTCTTCCGGGTTGGGGGCGGTGACAGTGGGGAAATGGCCGTCGGGCTTCTCCTGCTCGGGCACCACGGTCACATGGATGCCCAGTTCCTTGAGCACCCGGCGCACCGGCACATTGCCGCTGCCATGCAGGGGAGTGTAAACGATGTTCAGGTCCTTGCCCCGCTTCTCCAGCAGCTCCGGCCGCACGGAAAGGGATTTGATCATTTCGGTGTAATCGTCATCCACTTCCTTTTTGCCAATGATGGTCAGCAAGCCCTTTTCGAGGGCTTCTTTTTCATCCATGGGCACGCAGTCGGTATAATTCAGGGCTTCGATGTACTTGGTTACCGCGTCGGCGGCCTCCGGCCCCAGCTGGGCGCCGTCGGCGGCGTACACCTTGTAGCCGTTGTACTGGGGCGGATTGTGGCTGGCGGTGATGACCACGCCGGCGCTGGTGCGCAAGTGCCTGACGGTGTAGGACAGCACGGGCACCGGCCGCAGGGATTCAAACAAATAGGCCTTCACGCCGGCAGCAGCCAGGGTCAGGGCCGTTTCCTTGGCGAATACATCGCTCTTGATGCGGCTGTCGTAGGCAATGGCCACGCCCGCGTCCTGGACGCCCTGAGCGATCAGGTATTTGGCCAAGCCCATGGTGGCCCGGCGGACGTTATAAATGTTCATCCGGTTGGCGCCCATGCCCAGCACGCCCCGCAGGCCAGCTGTGCCAAAAGCCAGATCAGTATAAAAGCGATCTTCTATTTCTTTTTCGTCCCCGGCGATGGACTGCAATTCTTGCACAGTTTCCGCGTCATTGGCGAACATGGTCAGCCATTTCTGGTATTCTTCCCGATAATTCATGGTGCATTGCCCCTTTCAGCCATATTTTGTTATTTTTCATTATACATGCTTTTCCTCCGTTTCGCAAGGGCGTAACGCCAGGAAAAGCGGCGCATAATCTGAAAAAAGAAGGGGTTGAGGGGTATGGTGCTGTGGGCGGCGGACGCTGAAAGGGGCTTGATCAGGATCGATGGAAATGACCGGCGGCAGGTGGGCCCGGCGGGGCGGCTGTGCGCCAGCCCGGGGCAGGTATTCTGCGCCGGGGAGCGGGATTGCTGCTGCTACGATGCTGGAGGACGCCTGCTGTTTCGTTTTCCCGGGCCGCCGGGCGTGGGGGGCATGACCGCGGGGGACGGGATGATCTACCTGCTTTCCTCGGACGCGGACAGCATCTCCGCCTACGCCTCTTCGGATGGCAGTCTCCTGTGCGCCGCCCCGGCGGGAGTGTATCCCCAGGGCCTGTGCGTGCGGCCCGATGGCCATCGAATTGCTGTAGCTGGGGGCGCGGCGGGGGAAATTTTGCTGTTTGACGCCCAGCTGCGCCTGCTGCGATCCCACCGGGTGCCTGGCATGGCGGTGGGCGTGGGTTTCCTGCCCAAGGGTATGGCCGCCCTGTGCGCCGTGGGCGACAGGGAAATTTCCACCCTGCTGCTGCGCATCAGCCCCTGGGGCGTGACGGAGGAGCTGTTTTCCTGCCCTGAAGCGCCCTGCTGCCTGCACGCGGCGGCGGACGGCTGCGCGGTGGGCTGCCATGGCGCGGTCCATTTCCTTCGCTCTGACGGCCGCACCCGCCGCACCCTGCCCTGCGCCTTCCCCGGCGTGATCCGCCAGTGCCAGGGCGTGCCCCTGATCTGCGATTTTTCGACGGGTCGCGTGCTGCTGCCCAACGGGCGGACGCTGTACCGCGGCGAAGCGGTGGAGGACGCGCTGCTGAGCGAGTATAACCCGTAGGGCGCATGCTCATTTCGCGCAAAGCATAGAAAAAAACGAGCCAAACGCCCCCAAAAATGTAGGGGCGGATATGATCCGCCCCTACGTGGAACCATCGTTTTCTGAGCATCTTTTCTTTCCAACGTCATCCCAAAGGGTGGTTTCTTTGGTTCTTTCTTTGACTCAAAGAAAGAACACGGTCCCCCTCTCACTTCACCGCTTCCGCCGCGGCGGGGAAGCCGGCGGAAACGAGGTATTTCCGAATGGCCTCCCCGATGCCGCAGTCGGCTTGGCACAGGGTATCGGCCAGGGCTTCATCCCCGTCGCACATGGACAGGATGCTGGGCCAATAAAGCTCCCCGTCCTCCGGCTCGAACAAGTCCGTCAACTGCCATTCTCCGTTCGCGCCCCGCTCCATCACCAGGTGCACGGGATACCAGGAGCCGCTGACCAGGCGGAAATCGGCGCCGTCGTACACAGCGATCTGCTCCTCCCCCATGGCGGCCCAGATGGCGACCCAGTTCCCTTCTTCCGCCCGTTCGCATTCCTTCAGGGACACGATGAACGCGCCTTTTTTTTGCTCGTAGGAGGGAGAATCGTATCCGTCGTCTTCGGCGGCGTACCGCTCCATCAGCGCCTGGTCGGCGGCTTGCAATATGGGGTCGCTTTCATAGACCGCCGCGTCCACCGGGGGCAGGGCATCCTGCACGGCCAGGCGCAGCGCGTCGTACCATTGGCAGCCCAGGGCCGGGTCCACGCCGGATTTGTCCTTCACCCCCAGCAGCCGGGACGCCAGACGGGCCCGCAGGCTGTTGATTTCGTCCTGCCCATCGTGGCGGGCCAATTGCGCCAGCAGCACCCGCAAGCCCTGCTCCCCCAAATATTCCTGGTACAGCAGGGCGGTACTGACGATGGCTTCCCGGGCGCTTTCCACGTCGTACCAGTTGACCGCGTGGTCGATCACCCCGTGATCCACCTCCGACACCAGGGTGAAAACGGCGTCCAGGTATTTGCCCACGTCCTCGTCGGTGGCATGCTCGATCGTGCAGTTGAATTGCAAAGGGGTCAGGATGGGGTTGTACTCGCTGCCGTAATAGTAGGCCCAGAACCTGCCGCCGTTTTTCAGGTCGAAATAGATCGTTTGGCGATGAATGCCCGTGGGCTCCGCTTGGATGCCCGCCAGAGCCAGCAGGTCGGCGGCGTCCCGGAAGGAAGGATGCGCGTCCACGTTCACCGGGTCAAACACCACCGCGTCCCAGGGCACAAAGCCGCACACGCCCGCCGCCTCCACATAGGCCCAATCGCCCATCCGGGCCAGGTACTGCACCGTCTCTCCTGCTTGCAGGCGGATCACGGGCTCCTGGCTCAGCAGGGGATCGTCGGTCAATTCGGCGTAGCGGCTCAGGTGACTTTCCCGCCAGCGGAAGGAATCGCCCAGGGCGCAGACGGTGGCGAAATTCTGCTCCTTTTCAGGCAGGGCGTCAACGGAAATCCAGCCAATGCGCAGGCGGGCGTCGCTGACGGCGTATTGCACCAGAAGATAGCTCCACCGGTCGCCGCCCAGCACCTGCACCCAGCCGTTGGTGCCCACGGAAGCTTTGCCCGCGTTGGCCTGGCGGTATTCCTCCCCGGGGCCGGTAAAGACCGGCCATTTTTTGCCCGGGGTCAAGGAGACGTCCTGCACTGCAAAGTCTCCCGCCGGGATCGTGGGCATGGGCGCGTCCGCCCGGGCGGCGGGCAAAAGCAGGAAGAAGCACCACAGGGCCGACAGCGCCATCCACCGTTTCATGATCATCTCTCCTTTATGAAAAAAGAAAATGGCTCCTTGTCACGTTCGCCTATAAAGACGATCGAAGAAGCCGTTTTGTTACATTTTTGCTGAAATTTCCAGGTTTATTTTCGGCCTGTCTGAAAGAGGGAAAAAAAGTTCCTTTGCATGATTTTCATCTTTGCGGCTGCTTCTGTGCCACAAAGCATTCCGGCGCGCCGGGGCC
>JAFUFC010000059.1 GCA_017470095.1 Clostridia bacterium
ATGCAAGGGAAAGACCATTGCCGGGAATCCAAAGGGCAGCGCCCGTGGCCCAGTAGAAGTGTTGAGCATCGACACTTCGTACTGGGTATTACCTGCCGAAAATCTCAGGTGCTGTGGAACGAAAGCTACTCTGCATTAAAAAAGAACAGTCAAAAAAACACGAGAAACGGAGGTGACGCCATGCCCGAAACCAAACAGCGGGTGTCCCGTCACAATGGCCGTGCAGGCAAGCACGGCGTCTATAACCCCAAACACAATGACCGGTCATTCGACGTGGCCCATGCGGACAACATCGACAAGGACCGGACAAACCTGAACCTCTATTGGGACTGGCAGAACGGCCTGCGGGATCACGAGGCCAATCAATCCGGACAGTATCCAACCTTCAACCAGGTGGAGCGAGAATTCTATGAGCAGCGCTACGGCGATTATCTGGCAGGGCAGACTGCCCGCAACATCAAAGCCGGGCACGCCGGACGCAACCGCACCGTGGACGATCTTCTGGCGGACGTGAGGATCTGCCCCGAGGAAACGATCTACCAGATCGGGAAGGAGGGCGAATGTCCACCGCCCGATAATCTCCTTGAGGTGATGCAGGAATTTATGGACACCTTTCAGGAGCGTTTCGGAAAGCATGTTCACATCCTGGATTGGGCTTTGCATCTGGATGAGACCAGCCCCCACATTCACGCCAGGCAGGTGTTCGATATTGAAAATCGCTATGGTGAAATCGAACCAAAGCAGGAAAAGGCCCTGGAAGCGCTGGGCATCCCCTTGCCATTCCCGGAGAAAAAGCCCGGCAAGATGAACAATCGCAAAATCAGCTTCGACAGCATGTGCCGAGAGCTGTTGCTGAACATCTGCGAGGAGCACGGCTTGGACGTTGAACGGGATGCCATTTATGGCGGCAAGGCCAGCCGGGATAAGAATGATTATATCATCGAAGCCCAGCGGGAAAAGATCGCAGAACTGGAGCGGCGCAATATGGAATTGACAGCAGACAACGAAGCCCAGAGCCGGATCATCGCTGAGAAAACAGAAGAATTGGAGGACAAGCTGGAAAAGCTATCCGATGCTGACACAGCGCTGGATGCGGTGGCTGATATTGCCTACAGAGAAGCGGTCAAAGTCGTGGCCGCCGAAGCTATCAGGGAAACGCAGAGACAAGACCTGCTGATTTTAGAAAAGGGAAAGCAAAAGGTAATGTCTCCGGAGATCAAAATGAAGCAAAAAGACCGGGAGCTTGTGGTGGAGTGGTTTGGAAAAGCAGCCAACACACTGAAAAAGAAAGCTAAATCAATATTTGAAAAGGTCGTCGAAGCGCTGCGCCTGCCTGCCACCCGGGAAGCAGCGAAAGCGAAGATCAAGGAACAGGCCAGACCGTCCATCCATGAATTGCTGCAAACCTACAAGCAGAAATCCCAGGAAACACGAACCCAGAAACCCAGGCAGCATAGCTGGGAAGAGAGGTGATAAAAGTTATGAGACACAAGAAGGAAGTGAGAGAGCAGCATGGTCGATCCGAACAACACCGGGCAGGCAAATGAAGATCAGGAGCAGATACGCACTGTTATCCGGTCGATGCTGGAGAAAACGGACAAAGGCGGAACAGCCAATACGATCCAGAACTGCATTACGGTGTTTGAAAACGATCCCCTGTTTGCGGGGAAGATCAGCCGGAACCTGCTGACCGAAACCAACGATATGATCGGGGAGTTTCCCTGGCGGCGGGATACGACCCGATTCGACGATCAGGATCTGCCGCACGTGCTGCTGTATTTTGAGCAGTACTACGGTATCCGCTCCGAAAAGTGCATCGACAACGCCTTCCGGGTGGCAGCCAGCCAGCACAGCTTCCATCCGATCCAGGATTATTTGAAGGGGCTGCGCTGGGACGGCACTTCCCGTGTAAAGTTTGCCCTGCATCATTTTCTTGGGGCTGAGGTCAGCGATTACAACGAGGAATGCCTGCGGGTGTTTATGCTGGGAGCTGTGAAGCGTATCTTTGAGCCGGGGGCCAAATTTGATCTGATGCTGGTGCTGACCGGCGGCCAGGGAGCGGGGAAATCCACCTTCCTCCGTTTCCTGGCGATAAGGGACGAATGGTTTTCCGATGACCTGAAAAAGCTGGACGATGAAAAGATTTATCAGCGCCTGGCAGGCCATTGGATTCTGGAAATGTCGGAGATGGTTGCCGCGGCCAACGCCAAGAGCATCGAGGATATCAAGTCCTTCCTCTCCCGCAGCAAGGATACCTACAAATTCCCCTATGACCGCTACGCAGCCGATCATTTGCGGCAGTGCGTGTTCGCTGGTACTACCAACAAAATAGATTTCCTGCCCATGGATCGCAGCGGCAATCGGCGCTTTCTTCCCGTACAGGCACATCCGGAGCGGGCGGAAACGCACATTCTGGCGGATGAAGCGGCATCCCGTGCTTATATCGACCAGATGTGGGCGGAGATCATGGCGATCTACGAATCCGGAGACTACAGCACCCATCTGAGCAGGGAGATGGAAGAAAAGCTGGCCCAGGAGCAGGAGCGTTTTCAGCAGGAGGACACCATGGCCGGTCAGATTTATGCTTTCATGGAGGGCTTCGAGGGGGACAAGCTTTGCTCCAAGCAGCTCTACAAGGAAGCGCTGGATCATCCCTACGATGAGCCCAAGCAATGGGAGACGAGAGAAATTTTTGAGATCGTCAATGTTGGCATCGCCAACGGCAGCATCCCTGGATGGCGGCCATTCGCCAATTCCCGTCGCTTTGAAAAGTACGGCACCCAGCGTGGCTGGGAACGACTCCCGACAGAGCAGGATACCGAAAAGGCTTCGCCCGTCAACCAGCCTGTCAACCAGCCGGTTGATAATTTCCAGCAGATGGGCTTTGTAGAGGTTGATCCGGACGCTGATTTTCCGTTTTGAAACACCCAGTTGACGCAATTTCAAAAGCCAGTTGACATCCTGGTTGACAGAGAAAATCCTTGTCCTGTAAGGCTTTTCGCCTCTTTGTCAACCAGTCAACTGTCAACTGAAGAAAAAAACTGAATACACTGCCGGGCCATAAAAAGCAGCAGAAAAAAGGTTGCAGGCCCAGTTGACAGAGCCAGTTGACATACTGGTTGACACGCCGATGCGAAAGCACAAATCTATCGGCGTTTTTTTCGGGGAGCTGCCATGCAGATCAGCTCCCCCTTTTCTATCCTCAGGATGAAATGACAGGTGTTTTTTGTCAGATCATCCCACTTGTAAAATGCATAAAAATAAAAGGAAAAGAGTTGACAATATTTGCTTAAAATCTATAATGGAAGTGACGGGAGCAATCCTGTCGGTCACCTTGATAACGGAATAAATCCAGCAGAAACCAAGCTTACCATAACCGTTGAAGAATTGGCACAGCAACTGAATGTGTCAAGGGCCACGGCGTATAACCTGGCACGGAGAAAGGATTTCTACCCTGCGTTCCGCATCGGACACAGGCTGATCATTTCCCGCCAGGCGCTGAGCCGATGGCTCGACGATCAGACGGAGGTAAGCTGATGAAAAGAAGATCAAATCAAGAAGGAACATACAGAAAGCGTTCAGCCCATTCCTGGGAGGGAAGCATTTCAATAAACGGTACACGCAGATATGCGTATGGCAGCACAAAGGCAGAAGTCCGTGATAAACTGATAGAGCTTCAAAACGAAGTCAATCAAGGCATCCATGTGGACGAAAACGAAATCACGGTCTCTGATTGGATGGATACCTAGGTAGAATGTTACACTGCTAAAGTAAAAGATTCTACCCGAGATCGGTACATGCAGGATATCCGCTGCCATATAAAGCCAGAGTTAGGAACTTTCCGCATCCAGGACCTGAAAATGCTGACTGTACAGAAGTTTTTGAATCATTGTAAAACCAATGGGCTTTCTGAAAAATCCGTGAAAAGTATCTATCTTGTGCTAAACAAGGCGCTCACACGCGCACAGAAAGATGGATACATCAAAAAGAACCCTTGCACTGATGCCGAAATACCTTCATACGATGACCCACATAAAGAGATGCGTCCGTTGAAGGATCATGAGATTCCAGCCTTTCTGAGTGCAATAAAAGGTCATCCGTTTGAATATCTCTTCTACGTCGCCCTATTTACCGGGATGCGGGAGAGCGAACTAATTGGCCTTAGTTGGGATTGTATTGACTGGGATCATGAAACAATTCATCTGTATCGGCAGCTCAAACGAGCACGTGGAAAGGGTGCACCGTGGGTCTTCACGACGCTCAAAAATAAACAAGATCGTACTTTTACAGTGCCCCACAGCGTGATTGCGGCACTGCAAAAGATCAAGCTGAAACAAGCAGAATGGAAGCTATCCCATGGGCAGTTGTTTCAGAATACAGATAATCTTGTTTTTACCAACGAACTCGGGGAGCATCTGGCAACGCACACGGTCTGGAAGCAATTTAAGCAAATTGTATCTCAGCTTGGCTTGCCGGAAGTACGTTTTCATGATCTCCGTCACTCTTATGCCACACTGGCATTACAAAATGGCGTAGATATAAAGACAGTCTCCACCAATCTTGGCCACGCCACAGTAGCGTTC
>JAFUFC010000060.1 GCA_017470095.1 Clostridia bacterium
GAAGCGCCTGGGGTGGAGGAAACCTTCATCACACCCGCCGGGAAAAGAGCTTATGCCATCAATCCGCTCAATTGGAAAACAGATGGTACACCGGCTGAAAAAGCCGAAAACCTTGGCGCGTGCTTCACCAATTACAGCGGTGAAATCAAGCGGGAGGAAACCGGGCTGTGCGGCTGCTTCATTGATGAGACCCGGGGTGTGCTGAAGGTGACGGATATTGATGCGGCGGATTATCCGCCCATCGTGCCCGGGCTGCCGGAAGGCGCCTACCATGTGTACGATTATCAGTTCTTTTTCCGTAATTTACAGCAGAATGTGAATCTGCGGATCGAACGGTTTATAGAAGAATTGGAAAGAGCAGAAGCCAATGCGGCGTAAAGGCGCTGCTTGGAATCATGACAATGAAGACGGTTGGGTGAAATGAGACAGTTCAAGAATCTTGTAATTCCCCAAATATCAGTAATAGGGGTATCTGACGAAAAGGAGACTGAAGCAATGGATTGCGGATTGAGGCGTGAAAAGCGTTTGATATATCATCAGATTAGTAGGAGGATTTAAGTCATGCCGCAAAAGAAAAAAGTCAGGATCGAACTGATCGATATTGCCAAAGCGATCACCATCTTTCTCGTCATTTTAGGGCACACAACGGGAAATCGAGATACGCCCATGTACCGTCGATTGCTGTACGCATTTCACATGCCGCTGTTCTTTATTCTGGCGGGCATGTCCATCCGCCCTGCGGGGGTGCATGGCTGGCCAGGCTGGAAGGCCTTCCTGCGGAAGAACATTCTGGCGCTGGTGGTGCCCTATCTGATTTGGGCCTTTGTCTATGCTCCCTTTACCTTTGAGAATGTTCCCCGTTTTCTGTACGGCTCCTGGCAAGCTGTGGGAGATGCGCAAACGCTCACTTCGCTGTGGTATCTGACGGCGTTCTTTGTGGCAAGGCTGCTGACGCAGATCGTGTTTTCCCTGCTGGATAAGGCGGGTATTCAGAACATGCCCCGTGCCTGCGGCATCTGCGCCGTGCCCCTGTTTGCCATCGGCTTTCTGCTTCCGACGATCCAGAACGGCTATCCCTGGTGCGCCGACGTTGCTTTTGTCGCGTCGGGGTTCATCCTGCTGGGCGTTGCGCTGCGTAAGCCTCTTTTGATCCTGGCGCAGCAAAAAGTGTGGGTGCTGGGCGCTGTCTTTGCAGGCAGCCTGGCCCTGCTGCTGGGCGGAACGGTGCTGCGTGGCGACGCACTGGAGCTTAGCCTCATGTGCGTCAGCGAGTATGGCAATCTTTTCTGGTTTTTCCTGAACAGCGCTGCCGGAACGATGGTGGTGCTCGCGCTTTCCATGCTGCTGCTGCGTTTGGCCCGGGAAGGTTCGCGGCCCTTCAGCACCGCCGCTGTCAGCTATATCGGCCAGCATACGCTGGGAATCTTCCTGCTGCATAAAAACATGCTGCAAATGCTGATCCTGCCCTGGCTCCGCACTTGGATTGCTGGTCCTGATCTGCTGACGGCTTTCCTGGGAAGCTGCGTAGCCCTGGCTGGAAGTATTCTGCTGTGTGCCGTGATTGAAAGGTATGTGCCGCAACTGCTGGGGCAATTCCCCAAATATCAGTAATAGGGGTATCTGACGAAAAGGAGACTGCATGACTATGTATAAAATGATCTCAGTTGCTGTAGTAATTGTTATGACGATTGTTAATTTTGCCTGTTCCGGGTTTGCGGAAGCCAATGCTGAGAATTTGGTCAAAACAGGGATCATTGGCGCGATGGATGAGGAGGTCGCCACGCTGAAAGAGGCGCTGACGGAAGAAACGGTTCAAACCGTTGCCGGTATGGAATTCCATGAAGGAAAGCTTGATGGAATAGATGTGGTGGTTGTCAAATGCAGCGTTGGCAAAGTGAATGCCGCAGCCTGCGCGCAGATTCTGATCAGTGTGTTTGACGTTGACCGAATTATCAATACAGGTGTTGCCGGTTCTTTGGATGCCAGCATTGATATTGGTGATATCGTCGTTTCCACAGATGCTGTGCAGCATGATATGGATGCGACGGCGCTGGGCTTCGCCCGGGGCGAAATCCCATACAGTGACGTTTCCGTATTTCCTGCTGATGAAGAAATGCGAAAAAGCGCGGTGGAGGCGGTCAAGGCTGTGGCACCAGACATTCACGCATTTGAAGGCCGTGTATGCAGCGGAGATCAATTCATCGCGTCTCACGAGCAAAAGGATGCCATCATTTCCGCGTTTGGCGGTTTGTGCTGCGAAATGGAGGGTGCTGCCATCGCGCAGGTCTGCTGTCTGAATGAAACGCCCTATGTAATCATCCGAGCCATATCCGATAAGGCTGACGATTCTGAAGAAATGTCCTATATAGAATTTGAAAGAGCTGCTGCTGAACGCTGCGCTGCCATTACCAGGTATATGATTGCACATTGAGGCATGAAAAGCGTTTGATACACCATCAGATGAAAAAAACAGAAGGCTGTACATGCGGCCGCAAAAATGAACGGAGGATGATGAATGAAGCTTCGCGGAAAAATGCTCGGCGTATCCCCAAAATGGTTTTACGCCGTTGTGCTGGCATGTGCGCTTGGTATCCTTTTGGGTTCCTTCTTTGATTTTCAGATAAACGAAGGACTTGCCAACGTTACGAAGCTCGGCTCCTTCTTTGCCGCGTATGGCTGCTATTTCTCCTACTGCCTGTATCCGGCGGCGGGAATGTGTCTTTACAAGGGGCTGAAGAAAAAGGGATTATCCATGGCGGGGACAGTGCTGCTGCTCATCGGCTGGTTCCTTGCCGTCTATTATACGAATACCTACAGCGGCGGCAAGCTGCGCGAGCTGCTGTTCCATTACAAAGCCGGCGAATCGTCACCGTGGCTTTCGGTCCTGAACTGGGTGCTCATTGTAGCGCTGTACGTGTGGCCGATGCTCCTGTGCAGCAAAATTTTGGATGATAAGGATGCGGACAAACTGGTTGCTGTCGGGGCCGCTATCCTGATTGCGGGCGTTGTATCCGACAACGTAAACCTGTGGCTCAAACAGGTGGCCTCCCGCCCGCGATACAAGTATCTGATCACGCTGGACGATGCGAGGAGCGCGTTTCGCAGCTGGTGGCAGATGGTTCCGAATCTTGCCGGCAGCGATGACAGCTTCAAATCCTGGCCCAGCGGCAATATGACAATAGCCGCCATGATGTTCTCGCTGCCCATGCTCTCGGACGTGACGAAGAAGAGAAGCGAGAGCAGAAATTTCCGCTGCTTTATCGTCGCCTGTGCGTTTGTGCTGCTCTACGGCTATAACCGCATCCACATGACCAATCATTTTCTCACGGATGTATGCTTTGGGACGCTGATCACCTATCTGATACACGCGGCCGTGAGCAGGGCACTTTTGCCGGCGGAGAAAACAGATTGACAAAGAAACGCTTCCGGAAGCAGGAGGAAACCTGAACATGAAAAGAATCGTTGGCTTTGTATTGCTTATGGTCATGCTGCTGCTGTGCGGCTGTGAGGCACGCCCGAAAAGCAATAATCAAACATCCTTTGCCCATTGGAATTCTGATGCCCCGGCCCTGAATGCGCTTATCGAGTATGTGCGCGCTGTGACGGACAAGGCGTCGCCCGACTACATCCCGCCGGCAGACCGTATCGCCACCTTCGATATGGACGGCACGCTCATCGGCGAGCTGTTTCCGACCTATCTGGAGGATGTAATGCTGATGCGCCGGATTTTTGACGATCCTTCTTATACGCCGGATGAGGACATGGTTGCCTTCGGCCTCGTAATTCGCGATCATGCAGTGGACAGAACCTTTCCTGCAGGCTTTGAGTATGAATTCTCCAGCCATCTGGCCAAAGCCTTCGCCGGAATGACGCCGAAGGAGTATGATGATTATGTGAAAAATTTTCTTGCTTCCCCGGTGGATGGATTTGAGGGGATGACCTATGCGGAAGGCTACTATCTGCCGATGGCGGAGGTCATTGAGTATCTTCAGAAAAACGACTTCAAGTGCTATATTGTCTCGGGCAGCGACCGGTTCACCATTCGCACCTTTATCAAGGGCGTGTTTGATATCCCCAGCGAAAACTGCATCGGCTCTGA
>JAFUFC010000061.1 GCA_017470095.1 Clostridia bacterium
AATGCGGGCCTGGTTCAGCGCTTCATTGAGGATATCGGCCTTGGAATAGTTTTCGTTGAATACTTTGACGCACTGGTCGCCATCCCGGTAAATGGTCTTGGCATTACGCACGGCAATCACACGATCCAGATTCATCTTCTTTTCCTCCTTCTCACTGCTTCCGGCCGGGACGATAGGCCTTCTTCACAGCGTCGTCCTGAACAGCGCCTAGGTCGTCCGCTGTGGGCTTGCGCGTTTCGGTAAAATGTTTTTCGCCGTAATAAGCATTCAGGTACATTTGCTTGATTTCGCTCATCAGGGGATAGCGGGGATTGGCACCGGTGCACTGGTCATCAAAGGCCTGCTCCACCATATCGTCCAGCCGGTTCAGGAAGTCCTGCTCATCGGGCACGTAATCCCGGATGGTGGGCTTGATGTCCACATAGGCTTTCAAATCGTTGATCAGCTTGATAAGCCCTTCCAGCTTGTCCCGGTCGCTGCCTCCCTTCACGCCCAGCGCTTCCGCCACTTCGGCGTAGCGGCGCAGGGTGTGGGGATGATCGTACTGCGGGAAAGTGCCCATCTTGGCAGGTGCCTCTGCGGCATTGAAGCGCAGCACCTCTTCGATCATCAGCGCGTTAGCCACACCGTGGGCGATGTGATGGAACGCACCCAGCTTATGGGCCATGGAGTGGCACACACCCAGAAAGGCGTTGGCGAAGGCCATGCCGGCCATGGTGGCAGCGTTGGCCATCTTTTCCCGGGCTTCAACGTCGGTCAGGCCGTTATCATAGGCCCGTGGCAGGTATTCAAAGATGGTTTGCAGCGCCTTGACAGCCAGGCCATCAGTGTAATCCGTGGCCATCATGGAGGCGTAGGCTTCCAGGGCGTGGGTCACGGCATCAATGCCGCTGGCGGCGGTGAGGCCCTTGGGAGCGGTCATATGGAAATCGGTGTCGATGATCGCCATGTTGGGCAACAGCGCATAATCAGCCAGGGGGTATTTAACGCCACTCTGTTCATCGGTGATGACCGCAAAGGGCGTCACCTCGCTCCCGGTACCGGCGGAGGTGGGAATGGCGATAAAGTACGCCTTTTCACCCGTCTTGGGGAAGGTATACACGCGCTTGCGGATGTCCATGAACCGCATGGCCATATCCTGGAAATCCACTTCGGGATGCTCGTAGAGCACCCACATGATTTTGGCCGCATCCATAGCGCTGCCGCCGCCCAGGGCAATGATCACGTCGGGCTGGAACAGGCGCATCTGCTCCGCACCGGCCTTGGCACACGCCAGGGTGGGATCAGGGGCCACGTCAAAGAAGATAGCGTGCTGGATGCCCAGCGCATCTAGTTTTTCGGTAATGGGCTTGGTGTTGCCGTTGTGATAGAGGAAATTGTCGGTCACGATAAAGGCTTTCTTTTTGCCCATCACGTGCTTCAGTTCATCCAGCGCCACCGGCAGGCAGCCCTTCTTGATATACACCTTTTCCGGCGCGCGGAACCACAGCATGTTTTCTCTCCTTTCGGCCACGGTTTTGATGTTCAGCAAGTGCTTGACGCCCACGTTTTCGGATACGGAGTTGCCGCCCCAGCTGCCGCAGCCCAGAGTCAGGGAGGGGGCCATTTTGAAATTGTACAGATCGCCGATGCCGCCCTGGGAGGAGGGAGTATTCACTACGATGCGGCAGGTCTTCATCCGGGCCGCGAAGGCATCCAGTACTTCGGGCTTCTTCTGGGTGTCGACATACAGGGACGCGGTGTGGCCGTAGCCGCCGTCGGCGATCAGACGGTCGGCCTTGTTGAAGGCGTCTTCCAGGTCCTTGGCCCGGTACATGGCCAGCACAGGGCTCAGCTTTTCATGGGCAAATTCTTCGGAAAGCGCCACGGATTCCACTTCGCCGATCAGCACCTTGGTACCTTCCGGCACGGTGACGCCAGCCAGCGCAGCGATCTTGCAGGCACTCTGGCCTACGATTTTGGCGTTCAAAGCACCATTGATCAGGATAGTATGGCGCACCTTGTCAAGCTCATCGCCTTTCAGGAACCAGCAGCCACGACTGGCGAACTCAGCCTTGACTTCTTCATATATGCTATCCAGCACGATCACGCTCTGCTCGGAGGCGCAGATCATGCCGTTATCAAAGGTTTTGGAATGAATGATGGAATTGACCGCAAGGATCAGGTTGGCGCTGTCGTCGATGACGGCAGGCACGTTGCCGGCGCCCACACCCAAAGCAGGCTTGCCGCTGGAATAGGCGGCCTTCACCATACCGGGGCCGCCGGTAGCCAGGATGATATCCGCTTCCCGCATCAGGGTGTTGGTCATATCCAGGGAAGGCACGTCGATCCAGCTGATAATGTCCTCCGGTGCGCCAGCCTTCACCGCTGCATCCAGCACCACCTTCGCCGCGGCAATGGTGGCTTTCTTGGCCCGGGGATGTGGGCTGAAAATGATGCCGTTGCGGGTTTTCAGGCAGATCAGCGCCTTAAAGATGGCGGTAGAAGTGGGATTGGTGGTGGGAATGACCGCTGCCACCACGCCGATGGGCTCGGCAATCTTCTTCATGCCGTAAGCCTTGTCTTCCTCGATAACGCCGCAGGTTTTGGTATCCCGGTAAGCATTATAAATATACTCGCTGGCATAGTGATTCTTGATCACCTTGTCCTCCACCACGCCCATGCCGGTTTCCTCCACGGCCAGCTTGGCCAGGGGAATACGGGCCTGGTTGGCCGCCATAGCCGCCGCCAGGAAGATTCTGTCCACCTGCTCCTGGGTATAGGCAGCGAAGATCCGCTGGGCTGCGCGCACCCGCGCGATGGCCGCTTCCAGCGCTTCCACGCTGTCCACCATGTCAAATGCTTTCTGTTCCATACTGTTCCTCCTCTTCCTGTTTTCCTGTCTCACTGGCCGCCAGATGAAGATAAGCCAGAGATAAAGCGATATTGACCGGATGTACCGTCACGCAGGACGGCACTTTGATGGGATAGGACGCAAAATTGAGGATCGCCGTTATGCCTGCCGCCGTCATGGCGTCGGCCGCCGTCTGCGCGGCTGATGCCGGCACCGTCAGGATGCCCGTCTGTATCTGATGGGAAACGCAAAATGCGGCAAGCTGATCCATGGGATAAACCGGAACACGGCCATGGAACGATGGGACTGATGCGCTGCAGTCAAATGCGGCGACGATTTCCATGCCGTAGTCCGAAAAACCGTCATAGTCCATCAGGGCCGTTCCCAGCTTGCCCGCGCCGACGATCACCGCGGAGACGGGCACATCCACCCCCAGCGCCTTTTCCATATCCCGGCGCAGTATCGACACCGGATAGCCCACCTTGGGCAGCCCCGCCGCACAGACGCTGGCCAGGTCCTTGCGCACCTGCACCTCGCCCAGTCCCAGCCCCTTGGCGATCTGGGTGGCTGAAACTTTTTCCGCGTTCATCCTGCGAATAAACTGCAAATACATGGGCAATCGGCCCAGGGTCGCCTTGGAAAGCGTACTCTGCAAAGGATCATCCTCCTTTCGATCCACATTGTATCGAATTGTCTGTCCCCTGCGAATTACCAAAACCGTATAATCGATATATCACAATCGATAAGTAGCGCTCGCTACAT
>JAFUFC010000062.1 GCA_017470095.1 Clostridia bacterium
CAGCCTGCACGGAGGTGATAGAGCCCTTCTTGGTGGACGTGATGCGCTCCTGCAAAGCGCCCATTTCGGTGGCCAGCGTAGGTTGATAACCCACAGCGCTGGGCATACGGCCCAACAAAGCAGACACTTCCGAACCGGCCTGCGTGAAGCGGAAAATGTTATCAATGAACAAAAGCACATCCTGGTTTTCCTTATCCCGGAAATACTCAGCCATCGTCAGTCCGCTCAGGCCCACACGCATACGGGCTCCCGGGGGCTCGTTCATCTGGCCGTAGACCAGGGCGGTCTTATTAATAACGCCGCTTTCTTTCATTTCGTTGTACAGGTCGTTGCCCTCACGGGTACGCTCGCCAACGCCGGCGAACACGGACAGACCGCCATGCTGCTTCGCCACGTTGTTGATCAATTCCATGATCAGCACAGTTTTTCCCACGCCGGCACCGCCAAACAGGCCAATCTTGCCGCCCTTGGCGTAAGGCGCGATCAGATCAACCACCTTGATGCCCGTTTCCAGAATCTCGGCAGAGGTTTCCTGTTCTTCATAGGATGGAGCGGGACGATGAATGGGCCAGCGTTCCTCCGTTTGCGGATCGGGCTGTTCATCGATGGCCTGGCCCAGCAGATTGAAAATGCGGCCCAGGCATTCCTTGCCCACTGGCACCGTAATGGGGCTGCCGGTATCCACAGCTTCGAGACCACGCACCATACCGTCCGTCGCATTCATGGAAATGCAGCGGGCCACATTGTCGCCAATGTGCTGCGCCACTTCCGCAACGATTTTCTTATCGCCATTTTGAATTTCAATGGCGGAAAGCAATTCAGGCAGATGGCCGTCATCGAACCGGATGTCCAGCACCGGGCCAATGACCTGCACCACCTTGCCGATATTTTTATCGCTCACGATCGGGTTTCTCCTTTCCGGGTTCTTAATTTTCCGCGCCGGCCACGATTTCCGTAATTTCTTGGGTAATGGCGCCCTGGCGTGCCCGGTTATACTTGAGCCGCAGGTCGCTGATCATTTCCCCGGCGTTCTTGGTTGCAGAATCCATAGCGCTGCGCCGGGCGGAAACCTCGCTGACAAAGGAATCACACGCTGCGCTGTACAGCCTGCCGGCGATGAAGTCCGGCACCACGGCCTGTAGCGTTTCCGCCGCCTGCGGCTCGTATACCGTGGAAACGATACGTTTTTTCCCTTCGCCAATCGGCGGCTTTTCAATGGGCAGCAGCTTTTCAATAACCACTTCCTGGCTCATCATGGACTGGAAGGAAGTGTAAACCAGGAACAGTTCATCATATTCCTCGTTCAAATATCCCTCGATCAGCTGTTTAGCCAGCTTATAACAAGTACCGACGGACAAGCTCTCCACCCGAGAATATTCCTGGCTCAGAAGCCGGACGCCCAAATGGCTGAATTTGTCGATGGCCTTACGCCCCAGGGGCAACACGCAGTACGGAATTTCCTCCGTATGGGCAGCCACTGCCTTGAACACGTTGGCATTATATCCGCCGGCCAAGCCCCGCTCCCCGGCAATCACCACATAGCAACGGCTTTTCACGGATCGCTGGGCGGCAAAAGGAACGCTTTGTTCCTCGCAGCTTCCCACAGCTGCCATCATGGCTTCTCGGGAAATAACGGCATAGGGCTTACTGGCTTCCATCCGCTCTTTGGCGCGGCGCAATTTTGAAGTGGCGACCAGCTGCATGGCTTTAGTAATCTGCATGGTACTTTCCACGCTTTTCATGCGCAGCTTAATGCCCTTCATGGACGATCCTGCCATGCTGCCGCCTCCTTATCCCTTGTTTTTGATGAAATCCTTGGTGTAGCCGTCCAGTGCTTTTTTCAACTTTTCTTCCGTTTCGGCGCTGAGCAGGCCGGTTGTGCGGATCGCTTCCAGCACATCGCCGTGCTGCGCGCCCATCCGTTCATACAAGCCTTCTTCATAAGCGGCCACATCGCCCACTTCGATATCCTTCAGATAGTCATGGGTCACGGCATAGAAAATGCACACCTGATTTTCCACGGCAATGGGATGATTCCGGTTCTGCTTGAGCACTTCCACGATGCGGGCACCTTGTGCCAGACGGGCCTTCGTATCAGCGTCCAAATCGGAGCCAAACTGAGCAAAAGACTGCAGCTCACGATACTGGGAGTACAGCAGCTTCAAACTGCCAGCCACCTTTTTCATGGCTTTGATCTGGGCATCGCCGCCTACACGACTGACGGAGATACCGGGGTCGATCGCGGGCATAATGCCGCTGTGGAACAACTCGGTCTCCAGGAAAATCTGGCCATCCGTGATGGAAATCACGTTGGTGGGAATGTAAGCGGACACGTCACCCGCCTGGGTTTCGATGATGGGCAAAGCAGTAATGGAGCCGCCGCCGTATTTGGCATCCACCCGAGCAGACCGCTCCAGCAAACGGCTGTGGAGGTAGAACACATCGCCGGGATACGCCTCACGTCCCGGAGGACGGCGGATCAGCAAAGACAGGGCGCGGTAAGCCACGGCGTGCTTGCTCAAATCATCATAAACGATCAGCACGTCCTTCCCCTGATCCATGAAATATTCGGCCATGGCGCAGCCGGAATAAGGCGCAATATACTGCAAAGGCGCCAGTTCACTGGCCGTAGCGCTGACCACGATGGTGTAATCCATGGCCCCGGCTGCCTCGAGGGTATCCACCAACTGGGCGACAGTGGAGCGCTTCTGGCCAATGGCCACGTAAACGCAGATCACGTCCTTGCCCTTCTGGTTGATGATGGTGTCCAGCGCGATGACTGTTTTACCGGTTTGACGATCGCCAATGATCAATTCACGCTGGCCCCGGCCAATGGGGATCATGCTGTCGATGGCCTTGATGCCGGTCTGCAGAGGCACGGACACCTTTTTGCGCTGGATGATGCCTGGAGCATTGCGTTCAATAGGCCGGAATTCTTTGGCATCAACGGGTCCTTTGCCGTCCACCGGCTGGCCCAGGGCATTCACCACTCGGCCAATCATCGCTTCGCTGACGGGCACGGAAACCACATTGCCGGTGCGCTCCACCACATCGCCTTCCCGGATCCCCTCATCAGTGCCCAGCATAACGATAGCCACCGAATTTTCTTCCAGGTTTAGCGCCATACCGTATTCCCCGTTGGGAAATTTGACCAGCTCATTGGCCATGCACTGATCCAGGCCGGTTGCGCGGGCGATACCATCGCCAATCATGATGATGGTGCCGGTATCGCTTTGCGAAATTTTGTTTTCGTAATGCTTGATCTGCTCTTTGATCAGCTTGGAAATTTCTTCGGGCTTTAACTGCATCGTATCACCTTTCCATCCATACGCCCACGTACGGAGCCTGTATTATTCGCCTGTCATGGTCTGCTGAATGGCTTTCAGCCGATGGCGCACGGTGTTATCGTAGCGCTTGCCGTCCATTTGCAGCAGCACGCCGCCCAGTACGGATGCGTCCACCTTTTCTTTCAGAACGACTTCTTTTCCGGTCATGCTGCCAAGCTTGCTGAGCAATTGTTCGCGCTGGGAATCGCTGAGCGGACGGGAGGTGGTCACCTCCGCCTCCACCACTTGATGCGCGGCGTTGTAGCCTTCCTTATAGGCCGCCAAGCAATCCTCAAAGGCATGCATTGCGCCGCGTTCCACCAGAATTTTGAGAAAATTCAGCACATAGGGATGCACCTGGCCCTTCAAAGCCTGATCCACAATGCCTACTCTTTCCTCTTTGCCCAGGGACATATTGGATAACAGCCGGATAAAATCTGGATTCTGGCGGAAGGCGTCTTTCAGCGTCTGCATTTCCTGCAGCACATCTTGATCGATTTTTTCTTCCGCACACAGGGCATACAGCCCATCGCCGTATTCTCTGCCGAATTCCGTCACGACTGGTCACCCACGTTCTTGATAAATTCGTCTACGAATCCGTCGTAATCCTTCTGATTGATCTCCCGTTCAACCACTTTGGAAGCAATATCGACTGCCAGTTCGGATATTTCGCTCCGCACATCCTGAAGCATCTGCTTTTTCTGCTGAGCGATTTCCTCTTCGGCTTTTTGCTTCACATGGCTGGCTTGCGCCTTGGCGTCGAAAACAATCTGATCGCCTTTGCGCTGCGCGGTCTGCGTAGCGGTTTTGATCATGCTGTCCGCTTCCTGGCGCGCTGTAGCCAGCCGCTGTTCATATTCGTTTTTCATCTGATTGGCGTCGTTCCGGCTCCGGTCCGCTTCATCGTAGATTTTGCTCACTTGAGCTTCCCGGGTATCCATCACCTTTTTTACAGGCTTGAACAGAAACTTTTTCAGAATCAGGAACATGATCAGCAGATTGATCAGGGAAATGAGAATCTGCCAAATATTGACAGAAATGATATCCAACGACTGCACGTTCATCTTCTCTGCCTTTCTATGGGATGATGAGGGTTGTATGCAATCGGGCGCCTTACAGCTTACCCATGGATTCCAGGGCGGTCTTGAAGGCGTTGATAAACAGGTTGGGGGCAACGAAGATCAGCAGAATGCCGATAACCAAGCCGTATAGACCGGTGGTTTCAGCAATAGCGCAGCCCATGATCATCGTAGAAGTAACATCGCCCTTGCTTTCAGGCTGGCGACCAATGGCTTCGCAAGCCTTGGCAACAGCATTACCTTCACCAATACCAGGGCCGATACCGGCGATCAGGGCGAGACCAGCGCCGATGGCGCAGCCAGCAAGAATGATACCGATGGCGAGTTCAATCATGTCAGGAGACCTCCATTTACTATTTTGATTTGATTTCTGTATGCTTCATGCAAAGAGGTTTCTCTTTGCTTTGCACCAAACGATTCAGGCGTCCTCCGGGGCGCCAGTGGCAATGTACAGCATGGTCAACATGGCGAAGATGAACGCCTGCATGCAGCCGCTGAAGATATCAAAGTACAGGCTCAGCACCGCGGGAAGGCCGATTTGCAGCCAAGGGAACCGCCCCAAAATGCCGGGCAGCCAGCCCAAAACCAGGCCGGACAATCCGCGCAGGGCATACGCAACCAGGGTGGAAATAACCACGCCGCTGAGCACGTTGCCATAATGACGGAAAGACATCGAAACGGGCGTTGCCACTTCGCCAATGATATTGAAGGGAGCGAACACGGGAATGGGCTCAAAAAACCCTTTCACGTAAGGCCACAGGCCACCCTTGAGTTTATAGTGCGTAATCAGCACAAACACCAGGATGGCCCAGCCAGCCACGATGTTCATATCGGACGTGGGCGGGAATAGGCCCAGCAAGCTGGACAGGCTGGAAAACGCGCTCAAAGCCATAATGGCCGCCACAAAGGGAGCAAAAGCCATATACTTTTTGCCCATATTGCCTTCAATCAGGCCATTCACCTTTTCCACGATCCACTCGGCAGCCAACTGCCGCTTGGAATCGGGCACCACCTTGATGCCGTGGGTCAGCCACAAGCACAAGCCCAGCATAGCGATCATCACAGCCAGAGAATTGACCTGGGAAGCCGTGATGGGCAGATCCTGCACGGGCATGGGGATGGTGAAATAAATCTGAGCGCCAGTGATCGAAATCCCATCCGACTGGGGGGTGGTGATCACTTTCAGCGCCATAGCCAGCAGAAACGGCACAATGATCATCAGCAGCAGAAGGGTATCCACCACCCGAAAACGAGCATCCCTTTTCACTGAGATTTATGCCTCCTTTTGATTCTTTTGGATCATACCAATCAGGAAAATAACGATCCTGGGAAACAGCATGGGGATCAATGCCGCATAGGAATTGAAGCAAGGCAACGCCACGCCGATGACCGCGATCACCGCCATCATCAGCATCCTCAGGGAATAAGACGCCTGCATCCGCTTCTTAGCTTTTTTTGCGTCGTCGCTCAAGGGCGCTTCCGTTTCTTCGCTTTCTTCCGCCTCTTCCCCATTTGAGGGCGCTTCTTGAGACGCAGGTGGCAACGACCGCATGCTGTCCGCCGCCTTTTGCACCGACAGCGCCATCAAAAAGAAATTTCCGATGGCTGCGGCGCTTCCCAGCAGCGCCCCCAGCAGCACGGTGTAATCAAATTTTCGGATGATCAGGAATACGGCGATCATCAGCAGCGTTAATACCAACACGCCCACCGCGATTTTCTTGGTTTCCTGCTTTACCACCGGCTGAATCGTCATGCCGCTGTTTCTCCTCATTTTCCTGCTTGTTGTTTATTATTTGGTGCCGAACAGCCGGTCGCCCGCGTCGCCCAAACCAGGCACAATATAGCCGTGCTCGTTCAGCTTTTCATCACAGGCGG
Organism: Clostridia bacterium; assembly: GCA_017470095.1. GTDB lineage: Bacteria > Bacillota > Clostridia > Christensenellales > Aristaeellaceae > RUG563. The sequence continues at coordinate 6,281 of JAFUFC010000062.1, forward strand.
CCACATAAATATCCACGTCAGGATGGGCCGCCTGCACGGCGGCGATGCCTTCCGGCGCAGCAATCAGGTTGACCAAGCGGATATTGTGGCAGCCGCGTTCTTTAATAAACGTGATGGCTGCAGAAGCGCTGCCGCCGGTGGCCAGCATAGGATCCAGCACGATCAGCTGGCGGTGCTCCGCGTCTTCAGGCAGCTTGCAGTAATATTCCACGGGTTTGAGCGTTTCAGGATCGCGATACAGGCCAATATGGCCTACCTTTGCGTTGGGAATCAATTCCAGGATGCCGTCCACCATGCCCAGGCCGGCACGGAGAATGGGAATGATGCCAATGGGCTTGCCGGCCAGCATTTTGGTCTTCATAGGGGTGATGGGCGTTTCAATTTCCACATCCGCCGTGGGAAAATCACGCGTCACTTCATACACCATCAGCATGGAAATTTCGTCCAGCAATTCCCGGAATTCCTTACAGCCGGTGTTCTTATCCCGCATGATGCTCAGCTTGTGCTGAATCAGAGGATGATCGAAGATATGTACCTTGCTCATGTTACAACCCTTCCTTTCGTACTTGTAAGCCGTGAAGATACGGGTATTTACATCCAATGCAATATTATACCGGATGAAATTCCATTTTGCAAGTGTCTAACGATGAAACAATCCTTAACAAGCGCAAAAAAAATCATTAAAGAATATTTTCCGGCGACAAATCTGTCTGATATTGCCAAAAAAGCTGTTTTAAACCAGCAGATTGATTGACCGAACGAAAAAACCGTGATATAATGTATTTGGTAGAGGTTGGCATTTTCCTCTTCTGCCAATAAATCACCAAGCAACCCGGAAATCATAAAGAAAAGGGGTTTCAACACATGGCAAAGATCGATTTGACCAAGTATGGCATCACCGGCACGACTGAGATCGTATACAATCCTTCTTACGATCTGCTCTATCAGGATGAAATCAATCCCGCTCTGGAAGGCTACGAAAAGGGCCAGGTGAGCGAGCTGGGCGCCGTCAACGTGATGACCGGTATCTACACTGGCCGCTCCCCCAAAGACAAATTCCTTGTTGTGGATGAAAATTCCAGGAACACCGTGTGGTGGACCAGTGACGAATACAAGAATGACAACCATCCCATGACCCAGGAAGCCTGGGAGGCCGTCAAGGCCCTGGCCAAGAAGGAGCTGTCCAACAAGAAGCTGTACGTGGTGGACGCTTTCTGCGGCGCAAATAAGGACACCCGCATGGCAGTGCGCTTCATCGTGGAAGTGGCTTGGCAGGCTCATTTCGTGACCAACATGTTCATCCGCCCCACGGAAGAAGAACTGGCTTCCTTTGAGCCGGACTTCATCGTCTACAACGCTTCCAAGGCCAAGGTGGAAAACTACAAAGAGCTGGGCCTGAACAGCGAAACCTGCGTGGCCTTCAACATCACCAGCCGGGAGCAGGTGATCCTGAACACCTGGTACGGCGGCGAAATGAAGAAGGGCATGTTCTCCATGATGAACTATTACCTGCCGCTCAAGGGCATTGCGTCCATGCACTGCTCCGCCAACACCGATATGGAAGGCAAAAACACCGCCATCTTCGTTGGTCTCTCCGGCACCGGCAAGACCACCCTGTCCACCGATCCCAAGCGTCTGCTGATCGGCGATGACGAGCACGGCTGGGACGATAACGGCGTGTTCAACTTCGAAGGCGGCTGCTATGCCAAGGTGATTAACCTGGATAAAGATTCTGAGCCCGACATCTATAACGCCATCAAGCGGGATGCCCTGCTGGAAAATGTCACGCTGGATGAAAACGGCAAGATCGATTTCGCCGACAAGAGCGTAACCGAAAACACCCGCGTTTCCTACCCCATCGAGCACATCGAAAAGATCGTTAAGAACGTCAATCCCGTTTCCGCTGGCCCCGATGCCAAGAACGTGATCTTCCTGTCTGCCGACGCTTTCGGCGTGCTGCCCCCCGTTTCCGTGCTGACCCCCGAACAGACCAAGTATTACTTCCTGTCCGGCTTCACTGCCAAGCTGGCCGGCACCGAGCGCGGCATTACCGAGCCCACTCCCACCTTCTCCGCTTGCTTTGGCCACGCTTTCCTGGAACTGCATCCCACCAAGTATGCTGAAGAACTGGTCAAAAAGATGGAAAAGAGCGGCGCCAAGGCCTACCTGGTCAACACCGGTTGGAACGGCACCGGCAAGCGTATTTCAATTAAGGATACCCGCGGCATTATCGATGCCATCCTCAATGGCGATATTCTGAATGCTCCCACCAAAAAGATTCCTTACTTCAATTTTGAAGTGCCCACGCAGCTGCCCGGCGTGGATTCTGGCATTTTGGATCCCCGGGATACCTACGCAGATGTGTCTGTGTGGGAAGAAAAGGCCAAGGATCTGGCCGGTCGCTTCATCAAGAACTTCGTTAAGTACGAAGGCAACGAAGCGGGTAAGGCCCTGGTTGCCGCTGGCCCTCAACTGTAATCGATATCCTTTCAAACGCAAGCGGGTGTGCTGATCACACCCGCTTTTTTGTATACAAAAAGCGGATCAGCTTTGCTGCTCCGCGTCGCTGGGTTTTTGTAATTCGTTCTTATCGGCGTCCCACATCGGTATCATCAAAGGTAGTCTTACTGTGATCCTTAATGTAATCAATAATCTCATCCGCATAGCCAAAGGCCAGGCCCACATAGCTGTCCGCCGCGCCGTAATAAATGGCAATCCGGCCGGTATCGGGATCATGGATGGTGGCACAGGGGAACACCACATTGGGCACAAAGCCCCGCTCCTCATACCACTTTTCCGGAGTGAGCAGCCAGCTGTCGCACCGATAGAGCACCTTCGAGGGCTCATTAATATCCAAAATCGCCCCACCAATAGAGTACACATACCCATTGCATGTGCCGCTGACGCCGTGATAGAAGGTCAGCCAGCCCTCGCTTGTTTCAATAGGCGCGGCTCCCCCGCCGATTTTCAGGCTTTCCCACCATTCGCGGCCCCGGCTCATCACATGCCGGTGCTTACCCCAGTACACCAGATCAGGGCTTTCGGAAATGAAGATGTCCCCAAAGGGCGTATGGCCTGAATCGCTGGGCCGGGACAAGAGCATGAAATTGCCGTTGATCTTCCGAGGAAACAGCACGGCATTGCGGTTGAACGGCAGGAAGGGATTTTCAACGCGGGTAAAGCTTTGCCGAGATCGGCGCCCTCTTTGGCAAAGGTGAAAGCTGGGCCCGGGTCAGCTATTTCCGGGCCCGGCAGAAGCTGCAAAGCATGATGCTGAAGGAGGAAGAAGGAAATGCCTGAAGATCTGAACGACTGCAAAATCATCCAGGATCTGATGCCCCTGGTAATCGATGAAGCGTGCAGCGAGGAAAGCCGCCGGGCGGTGGAAGCCCACGTGGCCGGCTGTACGAACTGCGCGAAGATATACGAAACAATGAAAGCCGCCGTCCCAGCGCCGGCTGTGGACGCAAACGAAGATCATACTATTACCAATCTAAACTATTGAATATTATCAAAAGATGTGATATAATGAAAATGGTGATTAAAGATGAAGAGTTTTCAGATAACAGAAGCAGAGTATGAAGCGATCAAAGCGAAGGAAGCAGGAACGAAGGAGAAGAATATCA
>JAFUFC010000063.1 GCA_017470095.1 Clostridia bacterium
CCTTCATCGTTCCTTTTGCTCTGGCGTGTATTATCGCGTTCTGGTTTTGCGGAATGTACAAGGGAATGTGGCGGTATGCCAGCTTCTCTGTGCTGATGCGGACGCTGCTGGTTTCAGCCGGAGCGTCCATCGCGCATACAGTGCTGATCACCCTCCTGTTTGTCAGGATGCCGATTTCCTACTATTTGTGGGGCGGCATTCTGCAATTCCTGGGGCTGCTGGCCATCCGGTTTGCCTACCGGCTTTTGCAGTATCAGCGCAGTTTGCGCAAAGTGCACGACCAGAACAACGGCCGGGTGATGCTGATCGGCGCGGGCTCGGCGGGGCAGATGATCCTGCGGGATTTGAATACCGCTCAGGAGACCAATGACCGGGTGGTCTGCATCATCGATGATAATCCCAATAAATGGAACCGTTCCTTCGAGGGCGTGCCCATCGTAGGCGGCCGGGACGATATTCTGTCCGCGGTGGACAAGTACAAAGTTAATAAAATTTACTTGGCCATTCCCAGCGCATCCGCTCAGGCCAAACGGGATATTTTGAACATCTGCAATGAAACCAATTGCGAGTTGAAGCAATTGCCGGGCATGTACCAGTTTGTGTTGGGCCAGGTCACCGCCACGTCTTTGAAAAAAGTGTCGGTGGAGGATTTGCTGGGCCGGGAACCCATTCGGGCCAACCTGGAAGAAGTGTTTGAGTTTATTCATGGCAAGCGCGTGCTGGTCACGGGGGGCGGCGGCAGCATTGGGGCGGAACTGTGCCGGCAGATCGCCGCGCATGAGCCGGAGCAGTTGATCATCTTCGATGTGTACGAAAATAACGCGTATAGCATCCAGCTGGAATTGAAGAAAAAATATCCCAACCTGAATCTGGAAACGCTGATTGGCTCTGTCCGGGACAGCCGGAGGATTTTTCAGGTGTTTGAAAAGTACCGGCCCCAGATCGTTTATCACGCCGCGGCTCACAAGCATGTGCCCCTGATGGAGGACAGCCCCTGCGAGTCCATCAAAAACAACGCCATCGGCACTTATAAAACGGCCTATGCCGCCATGGTGCACGGGTGTGAGCGGTTTGTGCTCATCAGCACGGATAAAGCCGTCAACCCCACTAATATCATGGGCGCCAGCAAACGGCTGTGCGAAATGATCATTCAGAGTTTTGATCATAAAATCAAGGCCGGAAAAGCCAATGAAATTCCTCAGCTGTTCACTCACGAGGGCTTAGAAAATGCCGATAAGGACGGCAGCGGCCATGTGTTCCGCAGCATCCAAACAGAGTTTGTGGCCGTGCGGTTTGGCAATGTGCTGGGCAGCAATGGGTCGGTGATTCCGCTGTTCCGCAAGCAGATTGAAAATGGCGGCCCGGTAACTGTGACCCACCCGGACATTATCCGCTATTTCATGACCATTCCTGAGGCGGTCAGCCTGGTGATGCTGGCCGGCACCTATGCTCATGGCGGCGAGATTTTTGTGCTGGATATGGGCAGCCCCGTCAAAATTGACACCTTGGCCCGGAACCTGATCAAGCTGTCCGGGTTCAAACCGGATGTGGATATCAAAATTGAGTACACTGGCCTAAGGCCCGGTGAAAAGCTGTATGAAGAAAAGCTGATGGACGAAGAAGGCCTGCGCAAAACGGATAACGATTTGATTCACATCGGGTCGCCCGTTCCTTTTGACATTAATGCTTTTCTGGGCAACCTGAGTAGTCTGATGGACGCTGCCTATTCCAATAAGGACAATATTCGGGAACTGGTAGCTGGCCTTGTGCCCACCTATCACCCTGAAGGCGTACACCCTACCATTGTGAAAAACGCTGTTTATGAACGCCAGATTCACGAAGCGGATCAATAACTGATCATATGGAAAGACCGGGAAATTCCCGGCCTTTTTTGCATGATTTATTCCACATATAAATGGCTGTGCCAGTATGCTGATGCCATATCGATAAAATCCCGGGAGGCGCGGGTCAGGTAGTGGTCGGTCCGGTAGACGGCGGCCAGTTCCCAGCAGGCGTCGTTACCCAGGAAGAAGTAAGCCACCCTGCTGCTTGGAATGGCATAGAAACGAGGAATGATGCAGCAGCACTGGCCGTTGGCGGTCAGCTTCTGCATGGAGCGCATGCCGACGGAGTCAAACAGCAGCCGGGGATAGAAGCCGGCCTGTTCAAAGAGCCGGTCCACCATTTGCCGCATGGTAGAGGATTTTCGCACCAGGGTAAACACTTCATTCCGGAACAGGGACAAGGAAATGGTGGGAAACTGGTCCGGCGGCAGCATATCCGCATAGGCCAGGGGATGGGTGCGGGGGATGCACAGCACGAAGGGTTCATTTAAAATGGTTTGGTACGTCAGTGATTTATATTTCTTTTCCCGAATGGTTTGGAAGGCGATGTCCATCTGTCCGGCATCCAGCAGCTTATTTTGCTCTTCTACGGTGGCTTCTACCGGCTGAAAAATGGTGTGGGGGTAGCGAGCGTGCATGTCGGGATAGACGGAGGAAAACATCTGCATGCCCCGCTCGGCGGTTAAGCCGATAGTGATGGTGCCTCTCCAATGCTTGGCCAGATCCTCGATTTGGGCGTAAGCAGTGGCTTTGATGGCCAGCATTTTCCGGGCGTTTTCAATGTAGACTTCGCCCACAGGCGTTACCGTCCAGTGGTTCCGGGTGCGGATGAACAAAGGCGCGCCCAATTCCTTTTCCAGCTTCAGCAATTGCTGGTTCAGGGCAGACTGGGTGAGATATAGCTTTTCCGCCGCCTGGGAGATGCTGCCCTGCTCGGCAATGGCGATCATGTATTCACACAGTTTGGTATCCATTGCAGGCGCCCCTTTCCGGCTAATATAATTTAGAAATGCTTAATTCTAATTAAGAGAAATTTAGTTGATCTTTTATTTGTAATAATATATAATAAAACAAACCAGAAAGTCAAGACGATCTGCCGCCTTGACGACCAATTCCGACAAAAAGAATGGAGGAACTACACATGTTCGCAAAGAAAATGGTTGCCCTTCTCCTGGTCGTTCTGATGGCTGTGAGCTGCCTGAGCGTTTCCTACGCGGAAGACGCGGGCAAGGGCTACATGAGCACCTATGATGTGGCCAGCGCCGGTGACGTGACGCTGGACGTGATGATCACCTCCCTGGGTGACAGCGACGGCGGCCCCTACCTGCGCGGCGTGATGGATGAATACATGAAAATGTATCCCAACGTGAAGCTGAATCCCGTCGAGTGCTCCATGAATAACCTGTACACCACCCTGATCACCCGGGCTACCTCCAACACCCTGCCGGATATCTTCACCATGACCGAAGCCTATCACGCCAATTGCTACGAAATGGGCATGGCCGTGGACAATCTGGATGAACTGCTGGGTGCCGAGTATGTGAGCAAGCTGCTGCCCATCTCCATCGAAAATGCCACCATCAACGGCACCCTGGTGTATATGCCCTGGCAGAACAACACCACCGCCGTGGTGTACCGCAAGGACCTGTTCGAAGCCAACAATATCGAAATTCCCAAGACCTGGGATGAATACATCAACGTGGCCAAGCAGCTGACCGTGGATACCGATGGCGACGGCCGCGTTGACCAGTTTGGCGCTGTGGTATCCGGTACCCGGAACGACTCCGCCGAATCCCGCTTCCACACCTTCGCCCTCACCTTTGGCATGAATTTCCTGAATGTGAACGAAGACGGCTCCTTCTCCTCCGGTTTCGATACCCCCGCTTTCAAGGATGCCATGGCTACCTACGTGGAACTGGGCACCGGCGAAACCGCTCCTGCCGGCTTTGTGGAAACCGGCTATGCGGAAGCTTATAAGATGATCGCTGCCGGCACTGCCTGCATGTACTGGAGCGCTTCCAACGTGCTGGGCGGCATCTACACCAGCAACCCCGAAATGGAAGGCAAGATGGGCTCCTTCATGCTGCCCACTGCCGAAGGCGTGGATCCCATCACTTCCTTCTCCTCCGTCGGCATGACCATCGCTAAGACCTGCGCGCATCCCGAAGTGGCTGCCGATTTCCTCAAGTTCATGACCAGCGTGGAAGTGAGCGTGAACTGGAACAAGGCCACCCGCCGCCTGCCCGTTGTGACCGACGCGATCAACGCCATCGTGGCTGCTGATGAAACCTACTCTGGCTTCGCCGCTGCCGGTGAAACCGCCGTCATTTACCCCGCTTTCGCCGGTACCGCCGAACTGCGCGACACCGTGGCCGAATGCTGGCAGAAGATCGCCGCTGAAGGCGTGGGCCTGGATGACGCCGTGCAGGCCGCTGTGGAACGGGCTGCCGATATCGTGGAATCCTACCAATAATCATCATCCGTAAATGGATCGCGGGGGAGACGCTCCCGTGATGCAGGGGCGGCTGCCCAAAGCCGTTTGCCGGTGTAAGAAACGACCAGATGCCTGGCGCTTATCCGGGTAAACGCGGGCGGCCGCCCCATTCAATTTTCTGCCCTATCATTTCTCCTCGACCCGGGCATGGCCCAACGAACGATCACGCAGCGAGGTATCCATATGACGACAATCCACGCTCCCAAACGGAGAAAACAAAAAATGGTGCTGGCACCCTACGGCTTTGTGCTGCCAGCCACCATCACCATGCTGCTGCTGGTGGTATATCCTATTGTATACGGCATTTATATCAGTTTTTTCAACACCAACTTGGTCAATAAATGGAAATTTGTGGGCCTGAACTACTACGTGAAAGCCGTCCAGGACGTCGCTTTCCAGCACAGTTTGTGGATGACGGTGGTGTTTACCACCTTCGTGGTGCTGGGCCATTTCGTGCTTGGCTTTGTGTTCGCGAATATTCTGAATAAGCCCATCAGGTTCAAAACCTTCTTCCGGGGCGTGCTGATCATCCCATGGCTGTTTCCGGATGTGGTGGTGGCTTACCTGTTCAAGTGGATCCTGAATGAGCAGGGGGGCATTCTCAATGCGCTGCTCATTCATTGGGGATGGATTTCCACCCCCATCGGCTGGCTTTCCTCCAGCGCCACGGCCTTTGGCTGCGTAATTGCGGCCAGCATCTGGAAGGGCTTCCCGCTGGTGATGATCCAGATCCTGGCCGGAATTCAGACCATCAATACCGACATGTACGAGGCGGCCTCCATCGACGGCGCCAACGGCTGGCAGCAGTTCCACTACATCACGCTGCCGGCGCTTAAGCCCATTCTGACCACTGTGCTGATCCTGGATACAGTGTGGGTGTTCAAGCAGTTTACCATGATTTGGCTGATGACCGCCGGTGGTCCCGGCAATGCCACCATGGTATCCGCTGTCGAAATTTACAAGAACGCCTTTAACTACTTCAAGTATGGCTACGCCTCGGCAGAATCGGTGTTCATCTTGGTGATCTGCTATCTGATCGGCGTGGTGTTCCGGAGGTTGTTGAGAGATGACTAAAACGCAGAAAAACCGTTTGACCGCTACGGGCCATTATACTGTGCTGGTGCTGGGCTGCCTGTGCGTGCTGCTGCCGGTGGCCTGGATGGCGATCACCTCCCTGAAAACCATGCAGGATATCACGCTGTCCAAGGGCGTGGAATTGTTCCCTTCGGGCCCCAGTATCGCCAATTATATCACCATCTGGTCCGATTATCCGCTCTTCTCGTATATCAAAAACAGCCTGCTTTCCGTGGGTGGGTCCACCATTTTTGCCGTCATCTGCGCTTCCTTGTGCGGCTATGGCTTGAGCCGGTATGAATTCACGGGCAAAAAATTCCTTTTGTCCTTCCTCCTGGTGACCCAGATGTTTCCCGCAGTGATGAAAATCATCCCGTACTACAAAATCCTGGTGAACATTCATTTGAATGACAGCGCTGTGGGCCTGATGATCGTGTACGCTTCCTTCAGCATTCCTTTCTGTACCTGGATGATGTACGGCTATTTCAAAACCATTTCCACTTCCCTGGATGAGGCGGCCCGCATTGATGGCTGCACGCCCCTGATGACGTTCCTGAAAGTGGTTTTGCCGCTGACCATCCCCGGCCTGGTAGCCACCACCATTTATGCTTTTCTGCAAAACTGGAATGAGTACATGTTTGCTTCCGTCCTCATCAGCTCTGATTCCAAAAAGACGCTCACTTTCGCCATTAGCACCATGGCGGATGCCTACCGCATCCAGTGGAACTACCTGATGTGCGCGTCCATCATTGCCAGCGTGCCCACCATGCTGATCTTCGTATTCCTGCAAAAGCAGCTGATTGCGGGCATGACGGCCGGCGCTGTCAAAGAGTAACTGCTGGCGGTTCCCTGGGAATCTTTTCACAGGAACCGCCCGCGCCATGATGAAAAAATTCGCAACCGCATGAAATGGAGAAAAGATGGCCATGCTTCCCACAACATTCCACAATCCTATCCTTAAGGGCTTTTATCCCGACCCTTCCGTCTGCCGGGTAGGGGATCGATACTATATGGTCACCTCGTCCTTCTATTATTTTCCCGGCCTGCCCGTCTTTGAAAGCCGGGATTTGGTGCATTGGAGGCAGATCGGCAACGCCATTGAGCGGCCGGAACAGCTGGATTTCCGCAACTGCGATATTTCGGAGGGCTTGTGGGCCGCTACCATCCGCTATCACGATGGCAAATTCTATATCGTGAACACCCTGGATGTGAACGGCCGCACCAACCGCTATAATTTCATCGTCACAGCGGAGGACCCGGCAGGCCCTTGGTCGGAAGCCACCATTATCCAGGGGGCCGACGGCATCGATCCATCCCTGTATTTTGATGAGGAAGGCCGCGTCTGGTTTTGCAGCAACCATATTCCGGATCAATTGGCCTTTCCCTCTCATAAGCAGATCATTCTTCGGGAATTGGATCCGGATACTTTCCAGTTCACCGGTCCGGAATATGTGGTTTTTGACGCGGTGACCGACCACAGCCTGTTCATGGAAGCGCCGCATATCTACCGCATCGACGGTTGGTATTACCTGATCACGGCCGAGGGCGGCACCCAAACCAACCACTGCGTGAACATGTACCGCAGCCGGCATTTGACCGGCAGCTACGAGCCCTGCCCCCATAACCCCATCGTTACCAATCGTGGCGTTAAAATGGTCAACGGCACGGGCATTGCCGTTACCGGCCATGGCGATTTGGTGCAGACCCAGCTGGGCGAGTGGTACATGGTGGTGCTGGGCATCCGGCCTTATGAAAAACGTATCGAGGATTACGAACGCTTCCAGCCCCGGATGTGGATCCGCACGCCGGATCGGAACAAGAGCGCCCAGTTCAATCTGGGCCGGGAAACCTTCCTGGTGCCTATTGCTTGGGAAGAGGATGGCTGGCCGGTGATCGATAATGAAAACGGCCTGGTCAATGCTTCTGAGCGCCGTCCCCAGCTGCCTTGGCATCGGGAGGCTTACCAGAGCCGGGTGGATAATTTTGAAATGGAAAAGCTTGACCTGTGCTGGCTGATGCAGCGCCCCCCGGAAAAGCCCTTCCATTCCCTGACCGCGCGCCCTGGTTTCCTGCGACTGCGGATGCTGCCTGGGTTGGCGGAAGAAAAAGCCACCTCCGCGGCCATCCTGCGGCGGCAACAGCACAATGATTTCCAGGTCGCCGCGGCCATGGAATTTACGCCCCGGGCCGAAGGGGAGGAAGCGGGCATCCTGGTCACCCAGAATGAGCGTTTTTCCTTCCTGCTGGTAAAAGAACGTAAGGCAGGCAGGAATTGCATTGCCTGTTATCAGATCATCAACGGCCAGCGTCACCTGCTGGCGGCCGAAAACGCGCCGGAAGGGCGGATGTATCTGTTCGTGGAGGGCCAAACTGGTCAATACAGTTTTTACTACGGCGCCCAGGAGCGGGAAATGAAGGCGCTGATGTTGAACGCCGACGGCTCTTACCTGAGCACCCTGGTGGCCGATGGCTATGTGGGCGTGCTGCTGGGTATGTACGCTTCCAACGGCCGGGTGAAGGAAGCTGACCGCCAAGCGGACAGCCATGCCGATTTCGATTGGTTCCGCTATGAAGCCATCGAGGAATAGTACTACAAAAAATGCGCCTCATGTAAAGATGAGGCGTTTTTTTGTGGGCTGTCCGTGCCTTGCTTTTTCTTTCTGGCCATGGTATACTTTTTAATGATAAAATGAAATGATTCTTTTTGTGATGATCATCAATTTTTTGAATGGGAGCGATGACGAATGCTGGATACCCGCATGGAAACCATGCTGATGATCTGCGAAAAAAACAGCTTTACTCGGGCAGCGGAAAGTTTGTCTCTGACCCAGCCTGCAGTGAGCCATCATATTCAATCTTTGGAAAAGGAGCTGAATGTGCGGCTCTTTTACCGCAGCCGGGGTGAACTGAAGCTGACGCCGGAAGGCGAAATTGTGGCCCGGTATGCCCGGCGGATGAAGGGTATGCACGAAAAAATGCTGCGTGCATTGCAGGACGCGGAAAAGCAGATGACCAGCATCCGTGTGGGCATCACCCATACCGCCGAAAGCAGCCTGATCGCCGAGGTGTTGGCCAAATATTCCACGTCCAGCCCCGGCATCCGGTTAACAATCATTACAGATACCATAAAAAATCTTTATGATATGCTGGATCAGTATGAACTGGATTTGGCCATCGTGGAGGGCCGGGCCCCGGACCAGACCATCAATGCCCTATTGCTGGATACGGATTATCTGGTGTGCGTGGTGTGTAACGAGAGCGCCCTGGCCCACAAAAGCATGGTGACGTTGGACGATATACGGAAGGAAAAGATGATCCTGCGCCTGCCTGGGTCTGCCACCCAGAACCTGTTCGTGTCCCATTTGGAGAGCATCGGGATGTCCATTGATGAATTCGATGTAGTGCTGGAAGTAGACAACATCGCCACCATCAAGGATTTGATTCGCAAAAATATGGGCGTTTCCATCTTGGCCCGCAGCGCCTGCATGGATGAATTGCGCAAGGGGAAGCTGACCGCCCTGCCCATTGAAAACCTGTCGATGGTGCGGCAGACCAATATCCTGTACCCCAAGGATTTTCCGCATCCGGAGGTGCTGCAGGCCATTACCCGGCTCTACCGGGAAACGGCGAAGATTTACGAATAAGGTAATCTTCAATTTTACGCCGCTGCTGGCGCGGCGTTTTTTTCATTCACAGGCCGCATAAGTCTTCTCTTCCGGTGCCATACTGCTTTTGATGGAGGTGGCAGTATGGCGACAAGCAAAGTGGAAATCTGCGGTGTGGATACGGCAACGCTGCCCGTGTTGACCAATGAGCGAATGCGGGAACTGTTTCCCTTGGTGCACGGGGGAGATCAGGCGGCCCGGGAGGAATTTATTCGGGGCAATCTGCGGCTGGTGCTCAGCGTGGTCCAGCGCTTCAACAACCGGGGAGAAAACGTGGATGATTTATTTCAGGTGGGCTGCATCGGCCTGATTAAAGCCCTGGATAATTTTGACGTGAATCAAAACGTGCGGTTTTCCACCTACGCGGTGCCCATGATCATCGGGGAAATTCGCCGGTATCTGCGGGATAACAACCCTATCCGGGTCAGCCGGTCGCTGCGGGATACGGCGTACAAGGCCCTGCAGGCCCGGGATCAGCTGGTGATCAAACTGAATCGGGAGCCCACCGTGGAGGAAATGGCGGGGGAGCTGGGCGTGCCGCGGGAGGACGTGGTGTTTGCCCTGGAGGCTATTCAGGACCCTATTTCCCTCTTTGAGCCGGTGTATAACGACGGCGGCGACGCCATTTATATCATGGATCAAGTGAAAGATGATAAATACGCCGATGACAGCTGGCTGGAGAAAATCGCCATCAAGGAGGCCATGCGCCGTCTGAACGACCGGGAAAAGAAGATCCTGCGGCTGCGATTCTTCGAGGGTCGGACCCAGATGGAGGTGGCCGGCGAAATCGGCATTTCCCAGGCCCAGGTCTCCCGGCTGGAAAAAAACGCGCTGTTGCACATGCGCAAGTATGTGACCAGTCAATAAAATGGGACAGGGCCATACGGATGATTTCACGTATGGTCTTCCTTTTTTTGCATGCCATCCTCTGGATACGTCCACGGATCATTCGCCAGACTGATATCCAGGCGATAAATATGCGCTGAATCGGCCATGGGCGATGTATCCGCTTTCAAAAACAGTTTTTGGAAATGACGCTCGGCTCGTTCCCTGCGCTGTATCTGTTTCTGGCAGGAGGCGTAATACTTTTCAATGTTAGAGCGCATAGCGGCCCATCTCCCTTTTTGTGTTCAAGTACGCCTTGAATATACTCAATCTTTGAGTATAAGTCAATACTCGTGTTTTGAGTGATATACCATATACGCGGGTGATGACAGGTGAATTACCGGCAAAGATTGCGGAACGTGCGGGAGGACAGGGATTTGTCCCAGGCGGAAGTGGGCAAGGTGCTGCAAAAATCCCAGCAGGGGTACAGCCACATTGAGAATGGCCGGGCGGAATTGAAAATCGATGATTTGATTCTGCTGTGCAAATTCTATCATTTGTCAGCGGACTATCTCATCGGCCTGACGGACAAAGAAAAATAGGTTTCCGAGCGAATCGGAAGCCTATTTTTGCAACAGGGGCTCAGCAAGATTTGGATGAACTTTGCTCGTTCCCTTTTTTATTCACATTACTTATCGTAATTCACGACCAGGGAGAAGTCCGGCGCCTTCAGGGACGCGCCGCCGATCAGGCCGCCGTCGATTTCGCTCTGAGCCATCAGGCCCTTGACGTTCTTGGGGTTCATGCTGCCGCCGTACTGGATGCGCACAGCGTCGGCCACGGCCTTGCCATACTTGCGCTCAATGGCGGCGCGGATGACGCCGATGGTCTCGTTGGCCTGCTCGTCGGTGGCGGTCAGGCCGGTGCCAATGGCCCACACGGGCTCATAAGCGATGACCACGCCCTTGATTTCCTCTTCGCTCAGGCCATTGAGAGCAATCAGGGTTTGATATTCCACCAGCGCATCGGTATAGCCCGCTTCCCGCTCTTCCTTGCGCTCACCCACGCAGATGATGGGGATCAGGCCGGCCTTCACGGCGGCCAGGGTGCGCAGGTTCACGGTGGCGTCGGTTTCGCCGAAATACTGGCGGCGTTCGCTGTGGCCGATGATCACGTATTCCACGCCCGCTTCCTTCAGCATGGCAGCGGACAGTTCGCCGGTATAAGCGCCGGATTCCTTGAAGTGCACGTTCTGCACGCCCAGATGAATGTTGCTGCCGGCGATTTCTTCCTTTACGGCATACACGTCAATAGCGGGCACGCACACCACCACGGTGGCGGAGGCATTCTTCACCAGGGGCTTCAATTCGCTGACCAGGGCCTTGGCTTCGGCGGGCGTTTTATTCATTTTCCAGTTTCCGGCGATGATGGGGGTACGCATGGGAATCCTCTCCTTTTCTGCATGGAATTGCGGGAGGAGGCTTTTGTGTCAAAAGCCCCCTCCCGCCCCCTCCCGAAAACCACATGGAAAGCTTTGCCTGCCATATTTTCCACGCTCTCTCCCGGGGCGGGGAAAAAACGGGGGACAGATCAGCGATCATAGCGGCTTTCTTTGGAAGAGAGCGAGAGGGCTTTTCTTTCTCCTGAAAGAAAAGTTCTCCCGCTTTTTTAACTCATTACTTGTCGTTCAGCGCGGCCACGCCGGGCAGTTCAATGCCTTCCAGGAATTCCAGGGAAGCGCCGCCGCCGGTGGACACGTGGGTCACCTTATCGGCAAAGCCCAGCTTCTGGATGGCCGCGGCGCTGTCGCCGCCGCCGATGATGGTGATACCGGGGTTGGCCGCCACGGCTTCCGCCACGGCACGGGTGCCTTCGGCGAACACGGGGAATTCGCTTACGCCCATGGGGCCGTTCCAAATGATGGTGTGGGCGCGGCGCACTTCATTGACGAACAGTTCCCGGGTCACGGGGCCGATATCCATGCCCTCGAAGCCATCGGGGATTTCCTGAGAATGGACGGTGATGTGCAGGCAGTCGTTGCTGAAAGCGTTGCCGGCTTCATTGTCCACAGGCAGCACGATGCGCTTGCCCTTGTAAGCGGCCTTGGCCAGCAGTTCCTTGGCCAATTCCATCTTGTCATCTTCGCACAGGGAATTGCCGATATGGCCGCCCATGGCCTTCTGGAAGGTGTAGGCCATGCCGCCGCCGATGATCAGCACATCCACCTTTTCCAGCAGATTGTTGATGACGCCGATCTTGTCGGACACTTTCGCGCCGCCCAGGATGGCCAGGAAGGGCCGGTCGGGATTCTCCAGCGCGCCGCCCATGATGCGCAGTTCTTTTTCAATCAGGTAGCCGGCCACAGCGGGCAGATAGTGGGCCACGCCTTCGGTGGAAGCGTGGGCGCGGTGGGCGGTGCCGAACGCGTCATTCACATACAGGTCGGCATAGGAAGCCAGCTTTTTGGCGAATTCGGGGTCGTTCTTTTCTTCTTCAGCGTGGAAGCGCAGGTTTTCCAGCAGCATCGCTTCGCCGCTTTTCAGCGCGGCGGCCTTTTCCTGGGCGTCGGGGCCGATGACATCCTTGGCCATCTTCACTTCCTGCCCCAACAGCTCGCTCAGGCGCTTGGCCACGGGAGCCAGGCTGAACTTGGTCACGTCGCCCTTGGCCTTTTCCAGGGCAGCGGCGGTGGCGGCTTCCTGCTCTTCGGCGGGCAGGGCTTCGATCTTGGCCTTTTCTTTCTTGTTCAGCTTCAGGGTGTCGTTGAATACGTTGTGGGGCTTGCCCATATGGCTGCACAGAACAACCTTGGCGCCATTTTTGAGCAGGTACTGGATGGTGGGCAGGGCGCCGACGATGCGGTTTTCATCGGTGATGCGGCTGCCGTCCATGGGCACGTTGAAGTCTACGCGGACCAATACCCGCTGGTTCTTTACGTTGACGTCTTCGATGGTTTTCTTGTTCATGGCTGGGACACTCCTTTTTCTTTATCATTCATAGGGTGTTCATGATATGTCCAGGCTTTTCAGCCGTGGCATCTTATCAAGGGGGGATCAGCGGCCTTCGGCGCTGCCCAGCAGGGCGGCGATGCGTCGGGCGGCGGCTTCATCAGTAATGAGGGAATCATGGCTTTCGTGCCGGGTGGCGGCGATGATGGCTTCAGCTTTGTGTTCGCCGGCAGCCACGGCCACCATGCGGCTGTTTTGGTGCAGCTTGCCTACGCCCAGGCTGACAGTGCTGGCCTGCAGAACGGTCTTGCCTTGGAAATCAAAGAAATCGCCGAACGCTTCGCCTACGGCCTGGTTTTTTTTGAGCACGTCCTGTTCTTCCACTGTCAAGTGCCGGTAGCGGGCCATCACGTCAGCCCTGCCCACGCCGTGCACCACCAGATCGGTGCGCTCCAGCAGTTCAATAGTTTCCTTCACTTCGGGCAGCTTCATCATTTCTTGCAGCGTGGCTCCATCCAGCGTATCAGGCAGATGCATCACCCGGTGATGCCCGCCAATGCGCCGGGCGATTTCGGCAGCCACGGTGTTGGCCTGGGTTTCTACAGTGGCGCCCATGCCGCCCCGGGCAGGCACCACCATCACGTTCATAGGGGTGGCGGATTGCATGCCGTGAGCCATTTCATACATGGTGCTGCCGCCAGTAACGGCCAGGGTCATGCCGCTTTGCAGCAGCTTGTGCACTCGGTGGGCGGCAGCACGGCCCACTTCCTTGAGCACCTGGGGATCGGCATCCGCGTTGCCGGACACTACCACCACGTGGGGCACATGCAGAAGGGAAGAGAGCGCCTGCTCCAATTTCGTTAGGCCGAACATGGCCCGGCTCAGATCCCGGGCACCGGAAATGACTTCGATGGCTTGGGGCGTCAATTGCATGCCTGCGGCGTCCATCGAAATTAACCCCTGCTCCTTTAAGGCGGCGGCGGCGGCCCGCACTTCCCGCTCCGGCAGATTCAGCCGGGACGCCAGGGCCCTTCGGCCCACGGGCTGCATGGTTTCGATGGAGGAGAGCACCTGGGCCCTTCGGCCGATATCGGCCATCAGGTCGGGAGCGATGCGGCTTAGCACTTTCATCTCATCCATCATTCCTGGGCCTCCTCCTCTCATCGCCTCTTGGACAAACATTGACCCACTGGGCAAATGATGTCCCACTGATTAGTATACCATACCGGCCAAATAATGTAAAGAGAGGAAAAAAGAGAATTTTCAAAAGATTTGTTGAGGTACAATAGATCGGTAACATAAGGTATAGAAAAACAGAGAGTCAAGTGATAAAGTAAAGTTGCTACACTCCATCATCACAGAAAGGACTCTCTGTAATGGAAAGGATAACACAGGATGCCCACTTTCGTCA
>JAFUFC010000064.1 GCA_017470095.1 Clostridia bacterium
AACTGATTGCGTACCTTGATTACTACAACAACCGCCGCATCAAGGCAAAGCTGAAGGGCTTGCCTCCTGCTCTTCACAGAAAACAAGCCCTTCTGGTCGCTTAATTCATATTTTGTCTAACTTTTTGGGGTCACTTCACTTGCGTTTTCTCAGGGGTTACTTGTTTGTTTTCCGGATGCTTTGCATCTGGCTGGCGGCGAAAGCGTCGCCGTATCTGAAAGAGGACAAGCCAACATGTCCGGCTGCGCCAAGCATCAGCGAGTAATCGTTTGCAGATTCCGCCAGCAGTCATCCGCAGGGCAGAACCAGGAATGGAATTCCTAATTCAGGGGTTGTAGGGGGCCGAAGAAGCCCCCCGATTGATTTGCTTTTTTTACTGCGCCCCTGCCATGGCGGTGGTCAGGGCGCTCATGGCGGCGGCAAGGGTATCGCTGGTGGGGCTGCTGTTGAGCACGCTGCTCAGGTAGTTGATGGCGTTGGCCAGGCTGCTGTAGCCCGGGTGGCTGGGATCAATGGAAGACAGCTGGCTTTGCGCCTGGCTGAGCAGACGCTGGGCGTCGGGCAGCAGATAGGTGTTCATCAGGCTGTCTTCATAGACAGTGGAGGAAGAAGCGTTCTGGTGCAGCGTGCAGGTGCGGGAATTGAGGAGGGCGGCGTTGGCGTTGCCGTCGCCAGTCAAGCGCAGGGTGGCGTACTCGCCCAAATAATCGCTGAGCACGCCCGCATAGGAGGTGCCGATGTACTCGTACAGCGGGTGCCCCATGGGCAGGATGACCACGCCCTTCGACTCCGTGCGGGGGCAGTAGGGACCAGCCAGCAAGCCGGAATCGGCGCACACGTTCAGGGTGTAGTGCATCTGGCAGGACACGGTGGGCGCGTGGTCAGCAGGCCAGTAATCGGTGGTGGTGCCGTAGCCCATCACGTCGTGCTTGCAGGCGTCGGTGGCCAATTGGCCGCTGACCTTGCATGTGGTCACCTTTACCAGGCCATAATCGGAGGCGCTGCCTTCCATGATATCCCGATTGGACAGGCCCTGGTGGATGGGCTGCATGAAGGCCTTCCACAGCTTGGCAGCGCTATTGCCGCCGGTAGTTTTGGAAGAAAGGGCTTTGTAATTGTCGTGGCCAATCCACACAGTGCCCGCGTACCAGCCGGTGAGACCGGCGAAGAACACGCCTTTTTGGTCGGAGTTGGTGCCCGTTTTGCCGGCTACCGTCTGGCCGCTCAGCTTGGCCGCCGTGCCGGTGCCGGAGGACACCACGTCCTTCATCATATCCACCGTCAACCAGGCAGTGGAAGCTTTGAACACCTGCCGGCGCACCTGATTGGCATGGGCGTCATAGAGAATGTTTTGGTTGCTGTCCGCAATGCCCAGGAAGGTGATGGGGCTTTGGTACACGCCGCCGTTGCCCAGCACACCGAAGGCCACTGCCATTTCGAAGGGAGAAAGGCCGGACGAACCCAGGGCCAGGCCGAAGGGCGTTTTGTTGATATGGTTTTCTGATACGCCCAGGCGCAGCAGGTAATCGGCGCTGCGGTCCACGCCTACGAAATTCATCAGGGCGTAAGCGGCGGCGGTGTTATCGCTGCGGGTGATGGCGGTACGCACGGTTTCAGGCCCCCGGTAGGAGGAACCGCCGTAGTTCTTGGGCCAGGTATCCTTCCCGTCGCCGCCCCGCCAGCCTTTGATGGGCACGGGCATGTTGTACAAAATGGTGCCTGCCCCCGCGCCCAGTTCGATGGCGGGGGCGTAGACGGCGATGGGCTTGATGGAGGAGCCCACGGGCATGTTCATATCCGCCGCCCGGTTCAATGTTTTGCGCTTGGTAGGGGCCGTGCGGCCACCCACGATGGCCTTCACTTCACCGGTGCGGTAATCCATCACCACCGCTGCGGCCTGGGGCTGGATGATTTCGTCATAGGTGCCATCGGCGTTGCGGGCCCGGTAGATTTTGTCGCTGGGGTCCCGCAGAGCGGGGTAATCTTTGTAGGTTTGCAGGGTGTTTTCCACGATGGTCTGGATCTGGGTGTCCAGGGCCAGATACACGTGATAGCCGCCGGTGCGCAGCTCGTTTTCCATTTTGTTGCGGTTGGCGGATGTGTCCTCCAGGCCCCGGATGGACAGCAGCGTCTTCACCACGTCCCTAATGGCGTACTCCACGTAGTGGGCATAGGGATACAATTCCGTGGTGGAGGGGGATTTTTCCAGCACGGAAGCGGTCGACGTACTCAGGGCGTCCATGTACTGCTCCCGGGTGATGAACTGGTTTTCGTACATGCATCTGAGCACGTAATCGGTGCGGTCGTTGGTGATTTTTTTGTAATCGGTGGTGTCGCTTTGGCGGGTGTAGAAATTCCGGCGGGGATTATAATAATAAGGGTTGTTGGTCATGCCGGCCAGCATGGCGCATTCCCGCAGGGTCAAATCGCCCAGGTTTTCCTTGCCAAAATAGCCGTAGGCGGCCACCTTCACGCCGTAGTAATCTTCACCCAAATAAATGGTGTTCAGGTAGGATTCCAAAATCTCGCTCTTGGTGTACTTGGTTTCTAACTGCATGGCCAGGTAGGCTTCCTGGATTTTGCGCTTGTAGGATTGCTCGCTGGATAGCAGGGTGTTTTTGATCAACTGCTGGGTGATGGTGGAACCGCCCTGCTGGCTGCCGGAGACGAAGTTGGTGACGAACGCGCCCACAATGCGCTTGACGTCGATACCGTTGTGGGTGTAAAACCGGGCGTCCTCCACCGCCACGAAGGCATGCTGGAGCATGAGGGGCATGGTGTCGATGGACACCATGATGCGGTTTTCCGAACCCTTATAATCGGTAATCTGGTTACCATTGGCGTCATAGATAAAGGAGGTTTGGGCCTGATCGTCAATGGCGGCCAAATCCAGGGTCGGGGCCGTTTCCATATAGGCTTTGGCCACGCCCACCACCGCCCCCAGGCCGCTGAGCCCCAGCAGCAGCACCAGCAGCACCAGGGCCCGAAAGGAATTGACGATGACGGCCAGAATGAAGGAGGGCTTGCGGTTGCGGGGCTTAAAAATGGTACGCTTGGGCGGTTTTTCTTTTTCGACGGGCATATCGGCGTCCAGCCAGGGGCTTTCCCCGGGCCGGGAGCCGTATACGCCGGTCATATCCTCTGGCCATTCCGCCTGCCCGGCATACGCGTTTTCATCATAGGCAGGGTCGTAAGCGCAGCCATCTTCATAGGCAGTGTTTTGGTCATCGTATGGCTCATAAGCCGGTTCTTCCCCGGGAGCCTGATAAAAATCCTGTTCCCTCCAGACCTGGGTTTCCTCCGGAATGTTTACATCAGCCGTCTGCGCATAACGGTCTTCCTCTGGCTGCGCGTGCGGCTCGTTTTCGTACAGATTGGGGTTGTTTTGCTTCAAGGGCGCACCTCCCTTCGGGGATCAGCCGGCGGCAAATACCTCCGGCTGGTTTGATTATACCACGAATGCGGCACAAAGCACAAGCACCGCAACCATAGAACGAAGGAAGGCAGGTTTTTCTTGCATTTTCATTACAGCACGGCTTCTTTTTGCTTTACGCACCGGCAACCCGCCGCCAGGCACAGGCACAGGATGCCCGGCACAGCGTAGTAGATGAGGCCTGTGAGCAGGTGCATGATAAGCAGCAGCGCTCCATAGAAAGCGTATCGGCCCATGCGCTGTTCATTTAAAATCACCGGCAGCCATTGGCTGGGCCGCTGCTGCCGTCGCCGTTTCCCCAGGGCCACCAGCTGCGCATCGGTGACTGGGTTGGCCCGTCCAAAGAGGGAAATCAGGGCGTCCCGGGACAGGAAGGCGACGGGGATTTCGCCGCCGGATTGGGTTTGCGCCTGGGCGCTGATGCCGCAGGGCGCGCATAGGATGGCCCGCGCCGCGCCCAATTCCCGGGCCTCCCGCTGGAGGGAGAGCACGTCTCCGGCGCTCACGGTGGCACAGGTGGGCAGTTGGCAAAAGGAAACCAGCGCTTTCTCTTCCCGCAGCTGGCACAGTACGCCCTTATCCCCGGCGCGCAGGAGCGTGAGGGGATACCGCTGAGACAGCACCATGGCCGTTTCAAAATGGGCCCGCCGGGGCGGGGTCAAAAGCAGCCTTTCGATGGCCATTTCTCCGCCGATGCGGCGGCGCAGCTTTTCTTCCCTGCGCTTGAGCCGCCCATCCCGGCTCTTTCGGCGCAAAAGAAAAATCAGCAACCACAGGGCGATGCCGGAAAAAAGCGACGGCGCGGTCACGCCCCACAGCAGCATGAACCATCCCAGGCACAGCGCCAGCACCCCGAAGCGCACGCCCAGCCCGTCCATGACCTCCCGAAAACGCGATTCCTGTAAATATTCCTGCATGGATGCCCCATCTCCCTCTTTTCAGAATGCCCAAAATGCGGTATACTATTTGCAGGAGTTGATACATTTGCGGCGATTGGGCGTATTCGGCGGTACATTTGATCCCATTCATGAGGGGCATATTGAATTGGCCAGGTTGGCGCTGGCGTCGGGCCAGGCGGATGAAGTGGTCTTTGTCCCGATGGGCTTTCCTGCCCACCGGGAGCCGGTGGCATCCCCGGAGGACAGGCTTGCCATGTGCCGTCTGGCGCTCAAGGGACAGGAAGGCATGCTTTTGTCCCAGGCGGGTATGGCTTCCGGCGTGCGCTACACATCCGATACGCTTCCGCTGCTGAAAAAAGAATTTCCGGATGCGTCTTTCGCTTTGATCGTGGGAGCGGACAAGCTTAAATCCCTGCCGGAATGGCATGAAGCTGAAAAAATCCTGGCTGTGTGCGATGTTCTCTGTTGCCCCCGGGAGGGAATTGACGAAGCCAAGGCTGTCCGGAAAGCGGAAAAAAATGGCGCCCGGGTGACGCTGCTCCCAGGGCGCGTGCCGCCGTTTTCTTCGACCCACATCCGGGAACAGACGAAAAAATACCAGGATGCTTTGGGCCTGTGCCCAGCCGTTTTGCGCTACATGGCGGAGCGCGGATTATATCAAAAGGATTTGAAGCCCAAATTAAAATTGATGATGAATCCCCGCCGTTTCCAGCATACCCTGGGCGTGCGGCAGGAGGCGGTGCGGCTGGCGGCGAAATATCATTTGCCGCTTCAAAAAGCGGCGCTGGCCGGGCTTTTGCATGACTGCGCCAAGGGCATGAGCCAGAAAGATATGGAAAAAATCGCCCGGAAGCATCATCTGGTGGACGATGAGGGCATGTTATCCTCCGGGGCCATGATGCATGGGCCCGTGGGAGCGTACTTGGCCAAGAAGCAATTTGGCATCGAGGATGAAGCGGTGCTGGACGCCATTCGCAACCACACCATCGGCCGCCCGGGCATGGGGGACATGGAACTATGCATTTTTGTGGCCGACGCTACCGAGCCCAACCGGGAGAATTATGAAGGCTTGCAGGAGATCCGCGCCCTGGCGGATGTGAGCCTGGCGGCGGCGGCCCTCAAATCCATGCAGTTGACCCAGGCGTTTTTGGAGCAGACCAACCGGCCCTTTTTTCCCATCGTGCTGGAAACCATGGCCGATCTGGAAAACCGCCTGACGCCGGAAGAAAAATCTATGCTGAACGCATCCAAATAGAGAAGGAGGAAAACAGATGGAACAGACCGGATTGGCACAACGCATTGCGAAGATACTCTACGATAAAAAAGCCGTCGATATCACCGTGCTCCATGTGGGGCATCTGACGGTGATTACCGATTACATGGTAATCGCTTCGGGCCGCTCCTCTTTGCAGGTGAAGGCCCTGGCCGACGATGTGGACGATACCCTGGCCATGGAAGGGGTCACCCTGCGCGCCCGGGAGGGCCAGGGAGAGGGTCGCTGGATCGTGCTGGACTACGGCACGGTGCTGGTGCATATTTTCCATCCAGAGGACCGGCAGTTCTACCATCTGGAAAGACTGTGGGAGGATGGCTCCAACCGCGTGCCCCTGCCTTTCCTGGAAAATGAAGAGCAAGGGGAAACATGAACATCATCATTTACGCGGGCAAGAAAAATTTCGATACCCAGAAGGCGGAACGGTTTTTCAAGGAGCGGCGGGTGCCCTATCAGCTGCTGGACATGAAAAAGCATCGTCTGGGGCAAAAGGAACTGGCGCTGTTTGCCCGGAAGCTGGGGGCGGAAAACCTGGTGGATAAGAAAAACCCTGCCGCCCTTTCCCACCCCTGCGCCCATACGGATGATGGGACGTATATCCTTCAGTGCTTGCTGGAGAACCCTTCCTTCCTGCGCACCCCCATCGTGCGCAATGGGGAACAGGTTACCCTGGGCGCGGATGAAAGTGTTTGGAACGCCTGGATTCAAAAAGGCTGAAAAGGAGATAAGTTATGCTGTATTGCGAGTCGTGCGGCTGTTTGTACGAAGGAGACCGGTGCCCCCTCTGCGGCAACCGGAAGGGTAGGCCGCCCCGGGGCGAGGATCCCTGCTTCCTGGCCGAAAAAGGCCAGATGGAGTGCGATCTGCTGGCGGATATTCTCAAGCAAAACGGCATCCCCAGCCTGGTCAAGGGCCGCTCCGGCGCGGGGCTGGCCATGTATACCGGCTTCCTGACGGAGGATTACCGCATCTTCGTGCCCTACGCGCTTTTCAGCATCGCTCAGGAGCTGACCAACGCGCTGGAAAACGGCCAGATCATCGAGGATGGGGACGAAGAGGCAGAAACGGAAGAAGAATAAAAAAGGCGGTGTTGATCATGGGCCTGGCAACGCTTCAAAGCGATCAATTGACAGTGGTCATTTCCACCTTGGGCGCGGAAATCCAATCCATTCGGGACCGGCAGGGCAATGAATACATGTGGCAGGGCGATCCTCAATTTTGGGGCAATCGCGCGCCCATCCTGTTCCCGGTGGCCGGCGCTTTCCGGGATGATTGCTATGTCTGGCAGGGCAAAATCTATCCCATGGCCAAGCATGGCATTGTGCGTAATGTGGAATGGACGCTCGAAACGTGCCAGGAAAGCAAGGCTGTGTTCGCCATCAGCCGCAAGACCGAGGGGTTCCCCTTTGACTATGTGCTGCGGGCCATCTTCACCTTGACTGGTAATCAATTGAAGGTCGAATATGCCGTTACCAACCAGGATCAGGGGCCCTTCTGCTTCAGCCTGGGCGCCCATGAAGCATATCTGACCCCCGGCGGCATTGAAGATTATGAGATCGTCTTCGATGAGGAGGAGGATTTGGCCCATTCCATCCTGGAAGGCAGCCTCAACAGCCATGAAACCCAGATGATCGCCCCGCACACCAGGGTGCTGCCCTTAAAATATGAATACTTCGCCGTGGACGCGCTGGTGTTCCGCTCCATCAAGAGCAAGGGCGTTATCCTCCAGGGCGTCAAAAACGGCCGGAAGGTGCGGGTGGATTTCCCGGAGCATCCCATTCTTATGTTCTGGGATAAACCGGGCGCGGAGTACATCTGCATCGAGCCTTGGTGCAACGGCCCGGATTTTGTGGACGCGCCGAAGGAAATCGACAAGAAATTCGGCTTTTTGCGCATCGAGCCCGGCCAGACCGTCACCCGGGCCCACACCATCACCGTGGGCTGACTGTAAAATATCACAATAAAAGAAGATAAGCGAAAATCGCCGTGGAAGGTGCTTCTTCGGCGATTTGTTTGTCAAAACTGTACGAATAAAGGGGGATGGATATGAAGCTGGATGGATTGGGCCTTTTTGTGCGGGATATGCCTGGAATGGTACGGTTTTACCGAGACGTGATGGGTTTTGAGATCCGGGAGGAGGAAAATGCCGAAAACGTGTACCTGGTCAAAGACGGCACTCTGTTCATGCTCTATCGTCGGACCGATTTTGAAAAGATGACCCGCCGAAGCTACGCGTATGCGACCGGTATCCAGGGCCACTTTGAAATCGCCTTGCAGGCGGAGAATTTTGCCGCCGTGGACGCCACTTACGCCAGGGTGGTGGAAAGGGGCGCGACGCCTGTACTGCCGCCTGAAACCGAACCCTGGGGCCAGCGCACCTGCTACGTGGCCGACCCGGAAGGCAACCTGATCGAGATTGGGTCTTTTCAAAAAAAATAAATCGCAGGGGAGGGACAAGCTGTGGCGTTTGATTTCAAGAAGGAATACAAGGAATTTTATTTGCCGCCCCGGAAGCCGGAAATCGTCACCGTGCCGCCCATGCAGTACGTGGCCGTTGAAGGCGGGGGAAACCCCAACGTGCCCGGCGGGCTCTTCCAGCAGGCCATTCAGGTGCTCTACAGCTTGGCCTACACGGTCAAAATGAGCAAAATGAGCGATCACCGCATGGCTGGGTATTTCGATTTTGTGGTGCCGCCGCTGGAGGGTTTCTGGTGGCAGGCGGGGGTCGAACGGGTGGATTTCACCCGGAAGGACGCATTTCAGTGGATAGCCGCTATCCGGCTGCCGGATTTTGTGACGGAAGCGGAATTCCGCTGGGCGAAAAACGAAGCGGAAACCAAAAAGCGGCTGGATTGCTCGGCTGCCCGGTTGCTATCCATTGAAGAAGGGTTGTGCGTGCAGATGCTGCACGTGGGTTCCTACGATGACGAACCCGCGTCTGTTCAGAAAATGGAGCGGTTCGTGGAAGAAAACGGCTGCCGGATGGATGCAAATGGGCCGCGCCGCCATCACGAAATTTATTTGTCCGATGCCAGGAAGGTGCCGCCGGACAAGCGGCGTACTGTGCTGCGGCTTCCTGTTTTTCGCCTGTCCTGACTGAAAAATGAGACGGCTCGGATACGCTGGTCCGGCCGTCTCATTTTCTTTTACTGTTCCATTTGGCGGCCCACGATGCCCGCCGCTGTTTCGGCCACCTTCACCTCGGTGTCGCCCATTCGGGCGCCCTGCTCCCGGGAGAGGAGCAGCACCGCGCCAATGGCTTCGCCGTCCGCAATGATGGGGGAGACCACCTGGGCCGTGTAGCCGGATACGTCCTCCTCATTGGTTACCGGCACGATCTTGCCGCCGCCGGTGCGGCTGCTGCTCACCGTCTGCCGGGCCTGAATGGCGCTTTCCAGATCGGGGCTGATAGGCTTATCCCACAATTCCTTCTTGCTTACGCCGCTGGCTGCCACCACCTGATCCCGGTCCACAATGCATGCAATGTGCCCCAGGGACCGGAACAGCGACTCTGTGTAATCCTTAGCAAAGGACGACATTTCGCCAATGGGCGAATATTTTTTTAAAATCACTTCTCCATCCCGGTCTGTGTAAATTTCCAGCGGGTCACCCTCGCGAATGCGTAGGGTGCGGCGGATTTCCTTGGGAATTACCACCCGACCCAATTCATCGATTCTTCTTACAATTCCAGTTGCTCTCACCTTTCCATGCGCCTCCTTGTCTTTGTCAGCCATCTTCATTTTTTCCATGGTAACGCCTTTTATGCGATGGAGAAAGCGGGAAGATTTGGAAGGAACGAAAAGAAAAAAGATTCTGGTTGGTTGATCGTCATTATATCATGAGATGCTTTTGATTCATCTTTTCATATCACTACCGGAAATTTGGACAAGAAAAACCGGGAGTGCGTCAAGCTGGCGCGCTCCCGGAATGATTTAAGGAAGCTAAAGATGTTGTTATACCAATTGCCGTCTTGCCCGTTCCTTGTCAGCGGCTTCATCATCGGCGGGATACCACATGGGCTCCACCAAATGGACGGCGCAAGCTTCGCCTTCTGCGAAGGTGACGCGGTGAGGCGTTTGCACCTTCAGCAGCTGATTGCCCACGGGCACCAGGTATTCGGTGCGGTCGGTGAGGAAGATGCGCTTTTCGATGTGGGTGACGAATCCGCTTTCGCCTGGGCCGGTGAGGGCAATTTCGTTGGGACGGGTGGCCACCACCATTTCGCTGGCGGCATCCTGGGGCACAACTAAATCCAGCGGCTGATCCATGTGGCCCTTGGGATAGGCTTTGCCGTTCTGGATCACCACATTGATGAAGGTGCTTTCGCCGAGGAAATTGTGCACAAAGCGGTTGCAGGGCTTGTTGTACAGGTTTTCCGGGGTATCGATCTGCATGATTTTGCCCATATCGCACACCATCATGCGGTCGGAAATGGCCATGGCCTCGCTCTGGTCGTGGGTCACAAAAATGATGGTGAAGTTGAATTTCCGCTGCAGGGCCTTAATTTCAAACCGCATGGTTTCCCGCAGTTTGGGGTCCAGGTTGCTCAGCGGCTCATCCAGCAGCATCACCTTGGGGTTGGTCACGATGGCGCGGGCCAGGGCAATGCGCTGCTGCTGGCCACCGGACAGGTCGCCGGGGAAAACCTTTTCTAAGCCCGTCAGGCTGGTGTGGTGCAGTGCTTCCTTCACGCGTTTTTCGATATCCGTTTTGTTCACCTTTTGGATGCGCAAAGGAAACGCCACGTTTTCAAACACGTTCATGTGCGGCCACACGGCAAACGCCTGGAACACCATGCCCAAGCCCCGGTCTTCCGGCTGCACATACAGGTTCTTTTTGCTGCTGGACACCAATTTGCCGCACAGCTCGATTTCGCCCTCAGTCAGGTCCTCAAAGCCCGCGATCATGCGCAGGGTGGTGGATTTTCCGCAGCCAGAGGGGCCCAGGAAGGAGAAGCATTCGCCCTCATGTACCCGGAGGTTAAAATCATCCACGGCCACGATATCGCCCAGGGTTTTGGTGGTAAATCTTTTGGTTACATGATCCAGCACGATTTGGTCTGCCATGGCTTAAACCCCCTTTCTATCCTTGGTAATTTTGGTGACGATGGTGTTCAAGATAATGATGATGCCGATGGCCACGGTGGCCAGGGCGGCAGCCTGCGGAATCATACCGGCGTCACGCAGAGAGTAGATCTGCACGCCCAGGGTGCGGGTGTAGGGGCCATAGAGCAGGATGGAAGTGGTTACCTCACGCATGGCCGGCAGGAAGATCAGGAAGAAGCCGGACACCATGGCGGGCCGGATCAGGGGCAATGTAATATCGGCCAGGCCCTCGGTATGGCTGGCACCGCAGACGCGGGCCGCTTCTTCCAGGGAGGAATGCACCTGCAAAAGGGCGGCAGAGGAAGTTTTCATGCTGAAGCTCAGATAGCGGGCCAGGTACGCCACCAGGATGATCCAGATGGTGTTGTACAGATTGATGCCGGCGATACGGCCGCTCCAGGCCAGGATCACGCCAATGGACAGAACCGTGCCGGGGATGGCGTAGGGCAGCATGGAGATAACTTCCAGCGCGCCTTTTCCCTTGGGCTTGATCTTCTGTACCACATAAGCCACCAGCGTGCCCAGGAACATACAAATGATGCCGGCGGTGATGGATACGAACAGAGAATTGCGGATGGAAGCGATGGTGCCGTTGGCCGAGAATACCTTCTGGTACTGGGCGAAGGTGAAATTTTTGAACTCCAGCGGCAGGCCGTAGGCCTTGAGGAAGGAGATCAGCACGATCATCACCAGCGGAACAATCACGATCAGCACCAGGGTGAGGATGGCCAGCAGAAACAGGGGAATTTTCGCGCCGCGCAGCTTGATCAGCGTGGGCCGCATGGATTTGCCCTTGATGATATCATAGTTGCCGGAGGACAGGATCCGGTTTTGCAGAATCAGGGCCGCCGCTACCACGATGACCAGCATGACCGACAGGGCCGCGCCTTGGCGGATGCCGTCAAAGGAGCCGCCGGAATTGTAGATGACGGCGTAGATGCGGGTGGGCAGGGTGTAGATGCCCTTGGCGTAGCCCAGGATGGAGGGCACGCCGAAGTGGGCCAGGGAGGTGGTCAGGATCAGCAGGGCTCCGGCGGAAATGGCGGGCTTTACCAGGGGCAGGGTGATCTTCCAAATGACCTGCCGCTGCTTGGCACCGGCAATGCGGGCGGATTCTTCCAGCGTCGGGTCCATGCGTTCCAGGGCGGATACTACTTGCATGAACACGAAGGGGAAGTAATAGCTGACTTCCACGAACACGATGCCCCAAACGGAGTTAATGTTGATGGGCATGGAGCTTAGGCCAAAGAGTTGCACCAGCCATTTGTTGATGTAGCCCGAGCGACCGTTGAACATCATATCCCATGCCATGGCGCCCAGGAAAGGCGGGAACATGTAGGGAATATTGAACAGGGCGCGCATCAATCCCTTGGCCGGGATATCGCTTCGGCCCAGCAGCCAGGCGTAAAACACGCCCATGATGGTGCCCAGGATGGTGGCGAACACGGCAATTTTCAGCGTGTTCCACATGGCTTCCAGGTTCTTTTTCTCCGTCACCTGCTGGACGAACATTTCGATTTCCAGCTTGCCTTCGTTGAAGAAAGCGTGATAAATGATCATTACAATGGGAATGACCACGATGATCAGCAGCAGTACGAAACAGATGGCAGTCATCATTTTATCCATGTTCAGGTGTTTGCGCCCGTCGACTGCCGCTAGCTCGGCGCTGACGCCGCTGTTATATCGTTTCATGCCGTCGCGCCTCCTTTCTGGGTGGGATAGAAGCGGGTGTTCAGCAACCGGATGCCCACCGTTTCGCCCTCATTGGCCACGCCCTTGGTACGGGCGTCCAGCATGCTTTGCTGCACGCGGATCTGCTTTTTGCCCAGGGACAGGAAGTAGTTGTATTCGCTGCCCAGGAACACCCGGGAATCCACCTTGGCTTTCAGGGGCGATTGGGCGTCAAACACGATGTCATTGGGCCGCACGCCGATATCATAGCCGCCGTTTTCCGCTTCCTTGGGCACAGCATCGGTATAGGGAATTTTCTCCCCGCAATTGAGCACCAGGCCCTTGCCATCTTT
This sequence comes from Clostridia bacterium, assembly GCA_017470095.1. Taxonomy (GTDB): domain Bacteria; phylum Bacillota; class Clostridia; order Christensenellales; family Aristaeellaceae; genus RUG563. The sequence goes on from JAFUFC010000064.1 coordinate 12,735, forward strand.
TTCAAGCGGCAGGAAATTAGAAACGCCGATGAATTCAAAAGTAAAGCGGTTGGCCGGATGAAGGATGATTTCTTCGTCGGTGCCGTACTGGCACAGGGTGCCGTCCTGCTGCATGATGGCCATTTTATCGCACAATTGCAGGGCGGACTGCTGATCGTGGGTGATATAGAGGATGGTGGCGTTTAGCCGCTTCTGGATCATGCGGATTTCCAGCAGCATTTCCTCCCGCAGCTTGGCGTCCAGGTTGGTGATGGGCTCATCCATCACCAGCACGTCGCTGTCCACCACCAGGGCCCGGGCGATGGCCACGCGCTGCTGCTGGCCGCCGGAAAGCTGGTTGGGCAGGTGGTTGGCATATTCGGTCATATGCACCTGGTCCAGGGCGTGCATGGCGCGCTGGTGGATTTCGTCTTTGGGCCGGCGCTGTTTTTTCAGGGGATAAGACACGTTTTCCAGTACCGTCATGTGGGGCCACACAGCATAATCCTGGAATACGATGCCGATGTTCCTCTTTTCCGCCGGTACGTTCACGCGCTTTTTGGCGTCAAACAGCACCCGCTCGCCCACGGTGATGGTGCCCGTTTCTGGTTTGTTCAGCCCCAGCAGCGCACGAACAAGCGTGGTTTTCCCACAGCCGCTGGGCCCTACAAGGCACACAATTTTTCCGCTTTCCACTTCCAGCGAAAAATTTTCCAATACCGTGTTCGTGCCGTAGCGGAATGTGATATTGTCAAATTTTACGTTTGCCATATATCCTTCTCCTTACGGTTTCATTGGCTCGATACGAAAAGAGGGCATGCCCGCCGATGAAACGGACGTGCATGCCCCCGGCAAAAATTGCTTACTTGTCGAAAATCTTGTTGAAAGTATCCAGATACGTTTGCAGGTTTTCGCCCAGGTCGGCGTAGTCCACTTCCATGTTCACGGCGGCGATGGCGGATGTATCCACCTTCATTTCCACGTCGTCACGCACAGACACCAGGTTGTTGGCAACCAGCACTTCCTGGCCTTCCTTGGAGAGGATGAAGTCCATCAGCAGCTTGCCGTTTTCTTCATTGGCGCAGCCCTTGATCATGGCGATGGGGCTGGTCATGGTGATAACGTCTTCCGTGGTGTAGTGGAAAGCCATGGGGGAGCCTTCGGCGATCAGGTTGGCGGACACATAGTCCAGGCAGATGCCTACCTGATAGGAAGCGTCAGCCACGCGGTTATGGGTAGCGGTAGTGCCGCTTTCCAGTTCCACGCCGTTGTCCTTCAGCTTCTGGAAGAAATCGGGGCCATACTTGGGGGACTGCATCATGGCGGCCATCCAATACTTGGTGGTGGAAGCCTGAGAGGGGTCGGTCATAATGATCTGGCCCTTCCACTTGGGATCCAGCAGGTCATTCCAGGTTTTGGGTGCGTCCGCTTCATCCACGCCGATGAACCAGGCGATGCCCATGGTTACCAGACGGCCGGCAGTGTAGTAACCATCGGCGTCCATGTATTCCTTGGCGATGTGGTCGGTTTCGGGGGAAACGTAGGGCTGCAGCCAGCCGTTGGCCTTGAAGGCTTCGTAGTCAGAGGGGTCGCCCAGCCACACCAGGTCGCTGGCGATCTGGCCGCCATCCTGAGCTTCGGTGGTCATTTTGGTGACCAGTTTGCCGCCGCCGGCATAATAGTATTCCATGTCCACGCCGGGATACTTGGCTTCAAAAGCCTGCTCGATGGCCTGCAGCTGCGCTTCCTGCATGGAGGAATACAGCATGACCTTGCCCGACGGCGCTTCCGCCATGGCCACCGCGGCCATGGACAGAACCATGATCATAGCCAACATCATTGCAACCATTTTCTTCATAGAGAGGGGCCTCCTTTTCAATTTTGGGTTCTTTTACTGCCATTATACAAATGGGTCCGTATTTTGTCAAGCAAAAAATAGCTTCTCATGCCTGTGTACAGGACATCAAAAAACGCATTGTGGCGGACAGAAATTTGTGATAATATATGAATACAGAAAACATAGGGAAAAGGGAGCTGCACGATGTACATTGTAGATGACGGCATCAGGCTGAACGCGCAAATCGACCGGCCAAACAACGGGGGAGAGAAATGCCCGCTGGTCATAATCATTCATGGTTTCACGGGCCACATGGAGGAAAGACACATTTTGGCCGTTGCGAAAACGTTAAATGAGGTTGGCTGCGCCACGCTGCGGGTGGATATGTACGGCCATGGCCGCAGTGAAGGAACCTTCCGGAATCACACCCTCTACAAGTGGCTGACCAATGCCCTGACGGTGATCGATTACGCTCGGGGGCTGGATTTTGTGACCGATCTTTATTTGTGCGGCCATTCTCAGGGCGGCCTGACCGTGATGCTGGCGGCGGCCATGAAGCGGGATGTGGTTAAGGCGATCCTGCCTCTGTCCCCGGCTACCATGATTCCGGAAGGGGCCCGGCAGGGCGTGCTGCTGGGCATGCCTTTCGATCCCGAGCATATTCCCAGCGTGCTCCAGACCTGGGATGGACGAAAGCTGGATGGGAACTATGTGCGGGTGGCGCAGACGATTCACGTGGAAGAGGCCATTGAAAAATACAAGGGTCCGGTGCTGCTCGTTCATGGCGATGCCGATGAGGCCGTGCCTGTCCAATGCGCCCGGGACGCGGCCAAGGCTTATGCCAACGCCCACCTGGTGGAGATTCCGGGAGACGATCATTGCTACGACCATCACCTGGACCAGGTGACGGACGCCGTCCGGGCATGGATGACGGAACAAATGAAAGGCTGAAAATACATGGAGATATATGATTCGATTGATCAGGGCGTGGCGGATTATCGGGCTACGCCCGGCGCCGTTCTGCTGGATATGCGGGATGAGGAGGATTTTCACACCGACGGCCATATTCCCGGGGCGATCAATATGCAATTGCTGACCGTGCCCGAGGATATTAAGGATTATGCCGCTGATCGGGATACGCCCATTTTTATCTACTGCTATGGCGGCATGCGTTCCTTCCAGGCTGCCGCGCTGCTGGAGGGTGTGGGCTACACCCATGTGGCCAGCATGGGCGGCTTTGATCGGTACCACGGGGAAATTGAGGAAGATTGACGGAGGAAGCGCCATGCGGTTGACAACGTTGTGCTACCTGGAGCGGGACGGCTGCTATCTACTTATGCACCGGGTCAAAAAAGCCCAGGACGAAAACGCGGGAAAATGGATCGGCGTGGGCGGCCATTTGGAGGAAAATGAATCGCCGGAGGAGTGCGTCCGCCGGGAAGTGATGGAAGAAACCGGCACGGCGCTTCAGTCCTGCCGCCTTCGAGGCATTCTTACCTTTATTTTGCCGGATTGGGGCAATGAAATCACCTTCCTGTATACAGGAACTGTGGATGGCGAAGTGCGCGCTGATTGCCCGGAAGGCATCTTGCGGTGGGTGCCCAAAGAAGATGTGCTTGATCTTCCGCTGTGGGAAGGCGACAGGATTTTTTTACCGCTGCTGGAATCGGAGCAGGCATGCTTTTGCTTAAAACTGGTCTATGAAAAAGATGGTTCCTTATCCGGTGCTTTCCTGGATGGGCTTCCGATCAAGTAGGGTCAATTAAAAAAACGCTGGGCTGGGCCCGGCGTTTTCTTGTGTGGTTGGTTAGCCTTAAGGCGTTGGCACGGTTTTTACCGCTGTATTTGGTATAGGGTGTATTTCCCAGGCAGAGCGATCAATTCAAATACCGCTTCGTCCCCTTCGTTATACAGGGGCTGGATCAGCTTTTCATTGGGCTGAGCCAGCAGCGCCTTGGCGCCTTTGACGTGCAGGCGCACCCGGCTCCGCTGCACGCCTTCCATCACATAAGGATAGAGGATCACAGCGTCGTTATCATATACAAACAGGCTGATCCGGGCGCCGCCTTCCAGCCATGCGCCGCCTACAGGCAGGGCTTTGCGGATACGGCTGAGCACCGGCGCGGGAAGACGGTAGAAATCCGGGAAGGCGTCGGGCACGGCCAGGGTGAGCAGTTGGCTATCGGCGTAGCCATCCCGCAAAAGGATGCCGTAGCTTTCCTCATCGTGGGCGGCCTTGACCAGAGCCCAGGTGCTGTTGTTGCGGAATTCCAGGACCGGGAGGGTGATCGGTTTGCTGCCCACCGGGAAAACGCAAATGTTCTCGGTTTCCTCCACCCGGTAATGATCCGCGGTGATGGTTCGGTTCCGCAGGCGGATGGAGGTCAGGTTTTCATAGCCCCGCTCTTGAACGGCCGCCCAGAAGCCGGAGGTCACCAACGCTGTGCCGCCCTGGGTGGCCAAATAGGTTTCCAGCTTGCCCACGATGTCTGGATCGCAGGCAGAAGAACGGGTGAGCAGGATTTTTTCTTCGTTCATGGGGAAGTAGGGCGTGCACACCACCGGCAGCCCCACCATGCCCAGGAAGTCCTGCACGTTGTCTTCGCCCTGGCTGTTGTCCGGCAGGTAGCAGGCGATGCCCAGGGGCTTGCCCGCGTGATCCAGCAGCGCGTCCAGCTTGTCCAATTGGAAGCCCAGAGCAGGCACGTACATATGGTCCATCAGAGACTGGAAGCAGAACAGCATCATCTCTTTGGGCTTGGAAAACGCGGTTAAGTAGGCCTGCTCCAGATAATGCTCGGTAATGTGGGTGTCGAAATTGTCAAACCAGCCGCCGCCATTGTGGTCCGGCCACATGTTTTCAAAATAGGTCATGAGGGAAAAGCTCAGGTAACGGGGCAGATGCTGGTCGGTGGTGACGGGGTCCCGGGTTTCCGTACCGGTGTACAGCATGTCAAACAGCTTGCGCTGCTCGGTGGGATTATAGCCCGTTTCCTGATAGCTTTCCGCCCAGTTGGGATATTTGATGGTGATACGGCAATGGGGATTGGCAGCCTTGGCAGGGCCGATGATATCTTCCTGGCTAATCCGGCGCAGCAGATCCAGCCGGTATTGCTGCCAACCGGCCCGGATGCCGTGCTGGCGGTTGAACGCGTCCCGTGCCCGAACGCAGTCGGGGCAGGCGCAATTGGTGAAGAAGAAGTCGTCAATGATAAATTCGTCAAAATGCTCACCAATAAAAGCGCTTACTTCCTTGAGCTTTTGCCGCATGGCGGGGTCGTTGTAGCAGAAGGTGTTAAACAAGCGCTGCTTGGGCTTTTCCCCTTCCGGCGTTGGGATGATTGTGGTCAGGCCGCCCGCTACCTGGATGCCGTGCCGGTGAAACACCTCCCGGCACATTTCAATTTGCTCATGGGAGGCCATTTCGCCCCGCCAAGGCTCCAGATAAACCTTATCCAGCCGAAGGTGCTTTTCCATGAACGATAGCTGGTCTTCCAGCTCCTGCTGGGTGACGCGGGCCGCCGCGTGGGCCACAAAATAGGTGGCCAGAGTAAAATGGCGATAATTTCCCATAACGGATTTCCTCCTTGCGTTGTTGCCATTTACTATTCGCCGCAATCTGGTTGCTTCCTTCTTCTTTGAGCTTTTTTAGGCGCGCAAAGTGTCGAAAAATATGATACAAATGGGACAAAAATGGTATTGCGGAAACAGGGGAAAAAGAATATAATAACAAAACAGGGCAAATAGGCTCTGTTTTGGTGTACGCACCGGCGTTTATGGACGGTTTCCTGGCAGCCACCCATGCAAGACCGCAAAAGGCCCAGCAAGCCTATTGCGGCACCTATTACAAAAAATACATGCTGGAAGAGGGGAGAATAACAGCATGCCGGACAGAAGGAAAGCGTGAACTGCCGGCTTCTTCTTTTCCTGGTTCAAATTTTGAAAGGATGTTTGTCTTTGAGTGCTCAGCACAGCAGCATTTTAAACCGGCTTGCTAAAAAGCTTCGGATTGAGCATTGGCAGATTATTGCCGCGTTGCTAATGGCGTATGATGGCTTGGTTATTTTGGTCGCGTATTTCCTGGCCCTGTGGCTGCGCTTTGACGCCACGTTTTCTGCCATCCCGAGCAACTATT
>JAFUFC010000065.1 GCA_017470095.1 Clostridia bacterium
AGCGAAATCATCGCCGCCGTGGAAAAGGCCAAGACCCGTCATGATGATGATGGTCATGCTCATCCTCGTCGTCATCGTCGTGGTGATCATGGTCATGCAGTTCTACGTGGATTTCGATGGGCTTGCCGCTCTCGATCACTTCCAGCATGGTATCGGCGTCCAGGTCATCCCAGGGGGTGGTGATGATGCGGGCGTCGGGATGCTGCTCCAGGATCAGGGCCCGGCTCTTTTCAATCCTGTCGGCGGTCAAAAGCTGGGTGCGGCTGAAAATGATGGTGGCGGCGGACTTCACCTGATCGATGAAGAATTCGCCGAAGTTCTTCATATACATGCGGCACTTGCTGGCGTCCACCACGGTGGCACAGCCGGAAATGACCAGATCGCTGTGGCGGCTCTTGGCCTTTTCCACGGCGGCGATGATTTCGCTCAGCTTGCCCACGCCCGTGGGCTCCACCAGGATGCGGTCGGGATGGTAGGTTTCAATCAGTTCATCAATGGATTTTTGGAAATCCCCAGCCAAGGTGCAGCAAATGCAGCCGGAGTTCAATTCAGTCACGGTGATGCCCGCGTCCTTCATAAAGCCGCCGTCAATGCCAATTTCACCGTATTCGTTTTCCAGCAGGATCACCTTTTCCTTGGCGATGCTGCCGCCCAGCAGCTTTTTGATCAGCGTAGTTTTGCCAGCGCCCAGGAAACCGGAAATAATGTTGACCTTTACCATGGAAGATTCACTCCTTTAATCTATCTGTAAGTGAGAAAATCCTGTTTGCGGGGAATTTTTCCACCACTCTGTATTATACCAGGTATGTCAAGGGGTTTTGCGGGAAAAAAGTGGCTTTTTTCATTGATTTTGCTTCTTTGTTCGACTATACTGAAAAGAACGGAGGTGAGGGCTGTGAAACCCATGCTCTTGTGCGCGGGATTTGATACGGGCAAGCTGATGCGGCTGTCTTTCCTGGCAGCGTCGATGGGCATTGAAATGAAGGAAGTAAAAAAAGACCAGCAGGGAATGACCCTGGGGGCGCTTTGCGGGCTGGAACCGCAAGCGAACGGTCGGGCACCTGGCGGCATTTCCCGGGAAATGCTGGTGATGGCCTTTTTCCCGGACGGGCTGATGGATCGGTTTTTGAAGGCCCTTCGGGATACGGGGGATGCCGTGGCGCTCAAGGCGGTATTGACGCCCCATAACCGCGCCTGGACGCTGGAGAAGCTGTATCGGGAAATACAGATGGAACACATGGTGGCGCAGGGAGGGAAGAAAAAATGAAGTTAATTTTCCCTACGGCGGAATATGCAGGCCAGATTGCCGCCTACCGGCAGGAATTTTTGGATGCCGGGGATTCCATGGATGGCACCGGGGCCCTGCGCCGGATGGCGGATCCCATGGCGTGGATTGAATTTTGCGAAAAGCTGCGATGCAGGGAAACGGCGCCGGACTCCTGGGTGCCCGGTACCCAGCTGATGCTGGTGAGGGAGACGGATGACCGGATTGTGGGCATGATCGACGTGCGCCACGAGCTGAACGCTTATTTGGAGCAGTACGGGGGAAACATCGGCTATTCCGTGCGGCCCAGCGAGCGGGGGAAGGGCTACGCCAACAGGATGCTGGCCCTGGCGCTGCCCTTTTGCTGGGATACGCTGGGGCTGGAACGGGTATTGATCACCTGTTTGGAGGAGAACGAGGCCAGCCGCCGCACGATCCTCAAAAACGGCGGGGTGTATGAAAGCACGGTGCTGGAGCCCCATGACCGGCTGCGCATCCAGAGATACTGGATTACCCGGCCTACATAAAAACTTCCCGGCCACGCTATGTGACCGGGATTTTTATGCGCCGAAGCGCTGAAAAGCTTTATCGGAACGGAGAAAGAGCGAATCATTCCCCCGCCCCGTTGGAAGCATGATTGGCGGATGCGCGCTGACGTGCAGCATGCCAACATGCTGGCCCACAACGTTCGGGAAACATGCATATTTTATCACGAATTCCAAAAAAATGTCAAGAAACAAAGGACAAAAATTGACTATTTACCAGAATTTTTGACAAAATGATGGATAAATCGTTCGGATTTTTGTCAGGGTTAGAGAAAAACCATGGCGCTGACGGAAAAAAAGCAACCAACACGCTTGTGGAAAATATTTCCTTTCAATTTTTTGAAGGAATTGACAGAAAGCGACGAACGGCCTATAATACCACACGGTATTTTTGCTTAGGCGGGGTGAGAAAGGTGGAAAGCAAAGGCGCTTTTTTTAAGCGGGGCATGAAGGACGGCATTCCCATTTGCCTGGGGTATTTGGCCGTGTCTTTTTCCTTTGGCATCATGGCCCTGAAAACAGGATTAAGCACCTTTCAGGCGGTGCTGATGTCGCTGCTGAATTTGACTTCCGCCGGGCAGTTTGCTTCCCTGTCGGTTATTACGGCGGCGGGCAGCTATGTGGAAATGGCTCTGAGCCAATTGATCATCAATTTGCGCTACTGCCTGATGAGCTGCAGCCTGAGCCAGAAGATGGACCCGCAAGCGCCTTTTTATCACCGGTTTTTTGTGGCATACGGAAACACAGATGAGGTTTTTGCCTTGTCCTCTTCGGTGAAGGGGTATGTATCGCCTTTTTATTCTTATGGCATCATTCTGGTGGCGGTGGCCGGATGGACGATGGGCACCCTTCTGGGCGCGGTGGCGGGCAGCGTTTTGCCTGCCCGGGTGCTCAGCGCTCTGGGCATTGCCCTGTATGCCATGTTCATCGCCATCATTATTCCGCCGGCCAAGGAAAGCCGGGTTCTACAAGCGCTGATCCTGTCGGCCATGGTGCTGAGCACGGCATTTACTCATGCGCCTGTGCTGCGGGACATTTCTGGCGGCATTCAGGTGATCATCCTGACGGTGGCGGTGGCGGCGGCCGCCGCTTGCCTGGCGCCGGTAAAGGAGGATGTGCGATGAGCGGCAATGTGTATGTCTATATTGTGGTCATGGCGGCGGTAACCTACCTGATCCGCGCGCTGCCGCTGACGCTGATCCGCCGGCCGATCAAAAGCCAGTTTCTCCGCTCGTTTCTATATTATGTACCTTTTGCCACCCTGTCGGTCATGACCTTTCCGGCCATCCTGTCCGCTACGTCGTCGCCCTGGTCGGGGCTGGCGGGTTTTTTGACGGCGGCGGTGCTGTCCTGGAAAAAGAAGGGGCTGATTTTTGTTTCTCTGACGGCCTGCGCGGTGGTGTTTGTGCTGGAATTGGTTCTGGTATAAAGGGTTGAACGCTCGATCCCGTTTCTTTGTCCGAAACGGGATTTTTTTGCGTTTTTTTGACGGGATGATTGTATTTGTTTTGGTTATGGGTTGAATTGCGTGGCAAAATATGATAAAATACATTGACAAAACGAAAGAAAAATGACCGTTTTATCCGGTTCTCCAGAGATTTGGCCCATTTTTATGTGAACCAAGGCGCGGATGCGCTTTGAAAATACATGAAAGAGGTGTTTTCATGAAGAAACTGTTTGCTCTCATTCTGGCACTGGCGCTGGCATTGTCTGTTATGGGCGGCGCTTTGGCCGAAGGCAACGTGCTGCGTTACGGCACGGAAACGGAGCCTGCCGGCTTTGATCCCCACACCATTTCCTCCCACGCTTCCCTGCGCGTGATGGGCCAGGTGTACAACCAGCTGGTGGATGTGAACGAAGCCCTGGAAGTGGTGCCCGAGCTGGCTACCTCCTGGGAAATTTCCCCGGATAACCTGACCTACACCTTCCACCTGGTGGACAATGCCTATTTCCATTCGGGCCGCAAGATGACCGCTGAGGACGTGAAATACTCCTTTGAGCGGATCCTGAACCCCGATCTGGGCGCTCTGGGCAATTCCAGCAGCTATGCCGGCGACATCGACACCATCGAAGTGGTGGACGAACTGACCGTGAAAATGACCCTGAAAAAGGTCAACGTAACCTTCCTGAGCAACCTGTCCTCCTCCTACTGCTCCGTGGTGGACAAGGACGTGGTGGAAGCCAATGAAGGCAGCCTGCTGCGCGCCGACGGCGGCACCGGCCCCTACACCCTGGGCGAATGGGTGGCGGACAACCACGTGACTGTGAACGCCAGCAACAACTATTTCAATGAAGCGGAAAAGGCCACCTTTGACGCCATCGAATTCTATGTCATGACCGACGCGTCCTCCCGCCTGAACGCCCTGCGCACCGGCGCCGTTGATCTGATCGTGGCCGATACCGCTATGCTGGATCTGGTCAACGAAGGCGATCCCATTCAAACCATTTCTTATCAGACCCGGGACTATGTGGGCTTGTTCATGAACTGCAAGCGCGCTCCCTTTGACAATGAAAAGGTCCGCCAGGCTGTGAACTATGCCCTGGACCGTGAAGAAATCATTGAATTCGCTTACAACGGTCAGGCTACCGTGTCCGGCTTCATTCCCGCCTCCATGGGCCACTGGGCCGTGGACGTGAGCGAAAAGGATTATTACACCCAGAACATCGAAAAGGCCAAGGCCCTGCTGACGGAAGCCGGCTATCCCAACGGCTTTGAAACCGTGATCACCGTGGGCCTGGAAGACGGCATCCGGGATATGGGCATCGTGGTGCAGCAGCAGCTGGCCGAAATCGGCATCACCGCCGAAGTGCAGAACGAAGAAAACGCCCAGTATATCGATGATTGGAAGGCCCATAATTTCGATATCATGATCTGCCATAACGGCGCGGGCTCCGACCCCAACCGCGGCGTCGCCTTCTTCTTCTCCAGCACCGGCTCCGCCAACATTCAAGATTATTCCAATGCCCGGGTGGATGAACTGTGCGTGCTGGGCACCGCTACCACCGATACCGCGTTGCGGGAAGAATACTATAAAGAAGCCATCAACATCATCCTGGACGAATGCGCCGCTGCTACCGTGGCCTGCCCCATGGCTTACTTCCTGGCTTCTCCCGCGCTGCAGGGCTATGCCCCCAACGCTTCCAACACCAGTAACTTCGCCGGTGTGACCCTGACTAAGTAAGGCAAACCAGAGCCTGTTTCCACATTTGGAAAGAAGCATTTTCGGTGTCTCAGGCTGCACTTTGGCGTTGCTTTTCCTCGATTTACCTTCAGTAAACCATCGTCAAAGCGCCTGGAATTGCAGTCCAATTCGCTCGAAGATGCACATTCCTCATTTTAGAAACAGACTCTAAAATACGGCAGGGTGCGGGGCTCAGGCTCCGCACCTTGCCATACTCAAGGATTTTTCGTAAGTTCAATCTTCCCCGAAGAGGAGAACACCATGCGTGACTACATCATCCGCCGCCTGCTGGGGCTGATCCCGATTCTGCTGGGCATTAGCATCGCCATTTTCGTGATTATGCAATTGATCCCCGGCGATGTGGTTTCCGGCATTCTGGGCATTGAGCAAACCCCCGAACTGCGGGCTATGTGGGAAAAGAAACTGGGTTTGGATAAGCCCTTGATCGAGCAATACTTCAGCTGGATTGGTAAAGCCGTTACCGGCGATTTTGGCGAATCCTTCCGAACCGGCGCGCCGGTCTTCCCGGAAATCATCAGCCGGTTCAAAATCTCGGCGGAATTGGCTATTTTGGGCTGCGTCATCGCGTGGCTCATCGCCCTGCCGCTGGGCATCCTTTCCTCCCTCAAGAGGAACAGCATCATCGATAGAATCGTGCGCGTCGTGGCGCTGATGGGCGTTTCCATTCCCAACTTTGCTTCGGCCACACTGATCATATTATTTTTGGCCAAGGGCTTTAACTACCACACGCCGGTGAAGTATGTGGGTCTGCTGGAAAATTTCGGCACCAACATGGAAATCATGTTGCTGCCCGCGTTCATCCTGGGCTCTGTGATGGCTGGCAGCGTGATGCGCATGACCCGCTCTTCCATGCTGGAGGTGCTGCGGCAGGATTACATCAAAGCCGTGCGGGCCAAGGGCGCGCCGGAAAAGACCACCATCTTCCGCCACGCGTTTAAAAACAGCTCCATCCCCATCGTCACCCTCATCGGCATGCAGATCGGCAGCCTGATGGGCGGCACCGTGGTGATCGAGCAGATCTTTTCGATCCCCGGCCTGGGGCAATTGACCCTGACCGGCATCACCCAGCGGGATTTCCCGGTGGTGCAGGGGTGCGTGCTGTTCATCGCGTTTGTGTACGTGATCGTGAACCTGCTGGTGGATATTCTGTACACCTATATCGACCCGCGGATCACTTATAGCTGAGGAAGGAGGAGCGAGATTCATGTTCAAGAAAAAGCAATCGGTCAAAAATCACGCCCTTCCCGGCAACGAAAGCATTCTGCGTCAATTATGGAACGATCCCATGGGAAGGGCCGGCATGATCGGCGTAGGGCTGGTGATTCTGCTGGCGGTTTTTGCGCCATGGATTGCCCAGTATGACGTGGCGAAAATGCATGCCAAGGATAAACTGATCGGCCCCTGCGCCAAATATTGGTTTGGCACGGACAACTTTGGCCGGGATGTGTTTAGCCGCATCGTGTACGGGGCCCAGGTGTCGCTGGTGGTGGGCATTGTGGCCGTGGGCATCGCGGCGGGGTTTGGCTATCTGTTCGGCATGATCGCCGGGTTCTTTGAGGGCAGGATTGAAACCATCATCATGATGGTGATGGATGTGATTTTTGCGTTTCCGTCCATCCTGCTGGCGTTGTTTATCGTGTCCGCTCTGGGCACCAGCATCGTCAACACCATGATTGCCATCGGTATTGTGAATATTCCCGTCTTTGCCCGCACGGTCCGGGTGTCGGTGAAAACGGTGAAATCTACCGACTACATCGCCAACGCCCGTTCCATTGGTTTAAAGAAAATGAAGATTCTCTTTAAGCACGTGACGCCAAACGTGATGGCGCCCTTTACCGTGCAGGCCACGCTGGCCCTGTCCGGCGCCATTTTGACGGAAGCGTCCATGAGCTTCCTGGGCCTTGGCATCCAGCCGCCGAACCCTTCCTGGGGCAGCATGCTCTCCGACGCCCGGAAATTTATGGAGCGGGCGCCTTGGCTGGTCATTTTCCCGGCGCTGTTCATCATCATCACCATTCTGTCCTTCAACCTCCTGGGCGACGCCCTGCGGGATGTGCTGGACCCCAAACTGAAGCTGTAAGGAGGGCGGACGATGGAAAATTTGCTGGAAATCCGGGATTTGAAAATCACCACCCTCCGGGGCAAGAATACGGTGAAGCTGCTGGATAAGGTGGATCTGGACATCAAAAAGAAATGCTCCTTTGGCATCGTGGGGGAGTCCGGCTGCGGAAAATCCATCACGGCCAACGCCATTCTGGGCTTGCTGCCTTATCCTTTGCAGGTGAGCGAGGGCTCCATCCGCTATGACAGCAAGGATGGGGAAAAAGAACTGCTGAAGTTGAGCAAAAAAGAGATGCGCAGCGCGCGGGGCCGGGAAATTTCAATGATTTTTCAGGAACCTATGACTTCGCTGGATCCCATTTTCAATGTAGAAATGCAGATGGATGAGGCGCTCACCTTCCATCATCCCCAGATGAGCAAGAGCGAAAAACGGGAACGGTCCCTGGAAATGCTGCGGCGGGTGAATATTCCCCGGCCGGAGCAGACCTTGGCTTCCTACCCCCATCAATTGTCCGGCGGGCAATTGCAGCGCATCATGATCGCCATTGCGCTGATCAATGATCCCAGGCTTTTGCTGGCGGATGAACCCACTACCGCCCTGGACGTGACCATTCAGGCCCAGATCCTGAAACTGATGAACGACCTAAAAGAGCAGAATGATACGTCGATCATCATGATCACCCATGACTTGGGCGTGATTGCTGAAACCTGCGAAGAAGTGGCGGTTTTCTACGCCGGCCAGATCGTAGAACAGGCCAACGTGATTGAGCTGTTCGGGAAGACAGCCCATCCCTACACCCTGGGCCTTTTGAGGGCCGTTACCTCCCTGGGCGGGGAAAGCCGGAAGCTGTATACCATTCCCGGCATCGTGCCGCCCGGCGGACAGTGGAGCCAGGGCTGCCGCTTCGCCGACCGGTGCGAAAAATGCATGGAAAAGTGCCGCCAGGCTATGCCTGCGCTGACGGAAGCGGCACCGGGCCACTATTGCCGCTGCTTCCTGCACAGCGAGGAGGTGGAAGCATGAGCGAAAAGAAAAACGATATCCTGTTGGATGTCAGGCATTTGCAGGTGTATTTTCCTATCAAAAGAGGCTTGATGAAGCGCGTGGTGGGCCATGTGCACGCGGTGGAGGATGTGAGCTTCACGGTGAAGCGCCGGGAAGTGTTTGCCCTGGTGGGTGAATCCGGCTGTGGTAAGAGCACCACCGGCTCCGCCATCCTGCGGCTAATCGAACCTACCGCCGGCCAGGTGTATTTTGAAGGGGAAAACCTGAGCACCCTGAGCGAAGAACAGATGCGCTTAAAGCGCCGGGATATGCAGTTCATCTTTCAGAACCCCTACGCTTCCTTGAACCCCCGGATGAACGTGTGGAAGCTGCTGAGCGAACCGCTGAAAGTGCATTTTGATCTGCCGCCCCAGGAGCTTCGTTCCCGGGTGGAGGAAATGCTCCATCTGATTGGTATGACGCCGGATCAATTGGAACGGTATCCCCACCAGTTTTCCGGCGGCCAGAAGCAGCGCATTTCCATTGCCCGGGCGCTGATCACCCATCCCAGCTTCGTGGTGGCGGATGAGCCGGTGTCGGCCTTGGATGTTTCCATCCAGGCTCAAATTTTGAACCTGATGATGGAATTGCAGCAGGAAATGGAACTGTCCCTGGTGTTTATTTCCCACGATCTGAACGTGGTGCGCCACATCAGCAACAGCGTGGGCGTTATGTACTTGGGTTCCCTGATGGAAACGGGAGACACGGAGGAAGTGTACCGCCACCCGGCCCATCCCTATACCCAGGCCCTGCTCAGCGCAGTGCCGTCCCATGACCCCACGAACAAATCAAAGCATATCGTGCTGGAGGGCGATGTGCCCAACCCCGCGTCCCCGCCCAGCGGCTGCCCCTTTCACACCCGGTGCCGCTATTGCACAAAGGTATGCGAGGAAAAGAAACCGGAACTGCAAGAAATCGCGCCCCATCATTTCGCCGCGTGCCACCACGTGGGGGAGATGTGATCGGGAAAAGAAAGCCATATTTCGTGGAAAGATATTTTGTCTCTCCACGTTTTCTTTTTTTCGACAAAAAACGCTTGACAAACTATTCTCCGCGGAATACAATATGCATCGGTTAGTTTGGATTAACTAAGTGAATGCCAAGTTAATCTAAATGAAGTCATAATCCGCCGCGGAGAAGGATACTTTGCAGTATGAGATTCTTTCTTTGCAGGAAACGGCCGCTTAAGGCCGAAGCAAAAGAGAAGAGGATGAAGGGCATGACACTGAAGGAATTGAAGCCGGGGCAATCGGCCAGGATCGACGCGGTGGGCGGGGAAGGAGCGCTGCGCCAGCATTTTCTGGATATGGGGGTCATTCCCGGGGCGGAGGTCACGGTGATGAAATTCGCTCCCATGGGCGACCCGGTGGAAATGCGCGTTCACGGCTATGAACTAACTCTGCGTTTGGCTGACGCTGACAAAATCACGGTGACGCCGGTGCAGGGCAAAGCGGCGCAAAGCGCGCCCCTTCCCAAACGCCGCCCGCCGGAGCACCCGGGGTTGGGGGAGGAAGGCAAATTCCATCCCAAGGGAACGGGCGATCCGTTGCCTGATGGCACCAAGCTGACCTTCGCCCTGGTGGGCAATCAAAACAGCGGCAAGACCACCCTGTTCAACCAATTGACCGGCGCCAACCAGCATGTGGGCAATTTTCCCGGCGTGACGGTGGACCGTAAGGACGGGGCCATCCGCGGCCGTGCCGATACCTCTATTACCGATTTGCCCGGCATCTATTCGATGTCGCCCTATTCCAGTGAAGAATTGGTTTCCCGCAATTTTGTGCTGAATGACAAACCCAAGGCGATCATCAATATCGTGGACGCTACCAACATTGAGCGCAATTTGTATTTGACTATGCAGCTGCTGGAAATGGATGTTCCGGTGGTGGTGGCACTGAACATGATGGACGAAGTGACCGGTAACGGCGGCACCATCGATATCAACGCCATCGAAAGCATGCTGGGGGTGCCGGTGGTGCCCATTTCCGCGGCGAAAAACCAGGGCGTGGAGGAACTGGTCAAGCATGCCTTGCATATTGCCAAATATCAGGAAAAGCCCTTGCGGCAGGATTTTTGCTCCAGCCAGGATCACGGCGGCGCGGTGCACCGCTGCCTGCATGCCGTGGGTCATTTGATTGAGGATCATGCCAAGGAAGCGGGTTTGCCCCTGCGCTTTGCCGCCAGCAAGGTGATTGAGGGAGATGAACTGATCCTGAATCAGCTGAACCTGGACCAGAATGAAAAAGAAGCCCTGGAGCATATTGTGTTCCAGATGGAAAAGGAACGGGGCTTGGACCGCAGCGCCGCCATGGCTGATATGCGGTTTGCTTACATTCAAAAGGTGTGCGACCGGTGCGTCACCAAGCCCCGGGAGAGCAAAGAGCACATGCGCAGCCAGAAGATCGACCGGATCCTGACGGGTAAATATACTGCCCTGCCGGTGTTCGTGGGCATAATGGCGCTGGTGTTTTACCTCACGTTCCATGTGATTGGCGCCTGGCTACAGGATGTGCTGGCGGGGGGTATCGAAGTGCTGGGCGGCTGGGTCGACAGCGCCATGGAAGCCGGGCATGTGAACGACGCCATCCGGGGCTTGGTGATGGATGGCATCTTTGAAGGCGTGGGCAGCGTGCTCAGCTTCCTGCCCCTCATTGTGACCATGTTCTTTTTCCTCTCCCTGCTGGAGGACAGTGGCTATATCGCTCGCGTGGCGTTTTTTATGGATAAGCTGCTGCGGAAAATCGGCCTCAGCGGCCGCAGCATCGTGCCCATGCTGATCGGCTTTGGGTGCACGGTGCCCGCTGTGATGGCCACTCGCACCCTGCCCAGTGAGCGTGACCGGAAAATGACCATTCTACTTACGCCCTTTATGAGCTGCACGGCCAAGCTGCCTATCTACGGCTTCTTCGTCAGCGCGTTCTTCCCCCAGTCCGGTTGGTGGATCATCACGGGTTTGTATTTCCTGGGCATCGTGATGGGCGTGCTGGTGGCCATGCTGTACAAGAAAACGCTTTTCAAGGGCGAAGCGGTGCCCTTTGTGATGGAATTGCCCAATTACCGGCTGCCCAGCCCCCGGAACGTATTGCAGCTTTTGTGGGAAAAAGCCAAGGATTTCTTGCAGCGGGCCTTTTCCGTCATCCTGATTGCCACCATCGTGGTTTGGTTCCTGCAGAGCTTTGATTTCCGCTTCAACCTGGTCGCGGATTCCCACGACAGCATCCTGGCGGCGCTGTCCGGCTTGCTGGTGCCTGTGTTTAAGCCGCTGGGCCTGGGGGATTGGCGCATCGTCACTTCTTTGATCAGCGGCTTTATGGCCAAGGAGAGCGTGGTGTCGGTGATGGAGGTGCTCTTCAGTGACGGCGTGGCGGGAATCAGCACGCTTGCGGCGGCGTCCATGCTGGTATTCAGCCTGCTGTATACGCCCTGTGTGGCGGCCATTGCTTCCGTGAAGCGGGAATTGGGCCGGAAATGGGCGCTGTATGTGGTGCTGTGGCAGTGCGGCGTGGCCTGGGTGATGGCGCTGGTGATGCGGCTGGTCGGGCTACTGCTGGGCTTGGAATAAGGAGCGTTTCCGATGAACGGATGGGATGTTGCGATTCTGCTGGCCATTGGCGTGGCCATCGTTATCGCGGTGCGAGGCATCCGGCGCAGCGCCAAGGAAGGATGTACCGGATGCTGCGCCCAATGCGCCATGCATTGCGGACAGAAAAAGGAGTGATGGCATGCTGAGCTATGGAATCGCTTTTGTGTTGGTGCTGGTTATTGCCGGGGCGGCCTGGCGCACGCGGCAGAAATTTCGCAAAGGCGGCGGCTGCTGTGGCGGAAGGGAGGAAATGGTGGCCCGAACGGCGGTGACCGACCGAAACAAGCGTCATTATCCTTACGCAGCGGTGCTGACCATTGGCGGCATGACTTGCGAAAACTGCGCCCGTCGAGTGGAAAACGCCTTGAACGCTATGGATGGCGTTTGGGCCGCCGTGCGGATTGACGATCACAGCGCGAAGGTGCGGGGAAAAGGGACGCTTGACGAGCTGGCCCTCCGCCGAGCTGTGCGGGAGAGCGGCTATGTAGTAACGGCGTATACGGAAATCCACGCAGAAGGGTGACTGGTCTGCCCGAAACTGTATTGACAATACTGGCGGGTTTGTGATATATTGTTCCAGTCGGCAGGAAGCCGGCGATGGGCGCAGAAGCGCTCCTGGTTCAGAACAGACAGAATGATGATGGTTTGCAATGAAGGCATACCGCTTCCGGTGAACGGAAGATGGGTGCCTTTTTCTTTGCCTTGATCGCCCTGTCGGGAAAAAGTTTGGAGGAATACGCAATGAACCGGAAAAACTCGTTATATGCCATGGTGGTATCCGCTGTGCTGTTGGCCGTTGGCATGGTGCTGCCCTTTCTCACAGGACAGATGCAGGCCTTGGGTCAAGTCATCAGCCCATTGCACATTCCGGTGCTGATCTGCGGGCTGTGTTGCGGATGGAAATGGGGCCTGGCGGTGGGCGTTGTGCTGCCTATTTTGCGGGGGATGGTATTTGGCATGCCGCCCTTTCCGGCAGTGGGGCTGCCCATGGCTTTTGAGCTGGGTGCCTATGGTCTGCTGACGGGCCTTTTGTATCCCGTAATGCTGAAAGTGATCCAGGGGAAAAATCATCTGCCCGCAATGCTTACGACCCTGGTGATCGCCATGATTGGGGGGCGTATGGTGGGCGGCATGGCGAAGGCCATGTTCCTGGCCATGGGCATTATTCGCAGCGGCAGTCCCTTCACCTTTGCGGCCTTCATTGCCAGCTATTTTACCTCCACAGCGCTGGGCGCGCTGATCCATGTGATTGCAATTCCCATCGTTGTGCTGGCCATCGAAAAGGCCAAATTGTCGCCCTTGATGGCTGGAAAAAAGGACTGATCTTGGGATACGCTAAGCGTTGCGCGGCCTTTTTCCTCTAAGAGCGGGCGAGGCGGCGCGGCGTTTTTTGTTGGCAAAGCGACGGGCGCGGTGATAAAGAAATCCGAAAAAAAGACGAACAAAAAGCTGGAAAAACAAGGGAAAAATTCGGCAGAGTAAAAAATGTTGCGTATTTGTTATGGCAATTTAACAATGTTTGTTCTTTACAACTGCCGGACCGGATGGTATAATAAATTGAAAATGCGAACGATTCATGTCGCATGAACTGAAAATCAGTTCGGAAATTGATGAGGAGGTATTTCAACATGAAACTGCGTTCCATCGTCGCCCTCCTGCTGGCTGCTGTGATGCTGCTTGGCTGCACCGCCGCTGTCGCTGAGGACAAGGTTAAGGTCTCTATCTGGTCCACCTTCACTAACGCTCAGGACGAATATCTGCGCAAGACTGCCGCTGACTTCAATGCGTCCCAGGACAAGTATGAAGTCGAAGTGCAGACCCAGCCCAACCAGAACTTCACCAGCACCGTGTACAACGCTGTGGTGAATGGCGAAGGCCCCGACATCATCTTCAACTACGCTTCTGAAGCGTCCAAGTATGTCAGCGCTGGCCTGGTTGCCAACCTGGACGAATACATTTATGATGAAGAAATCGGCATCGAAAACTTCGATGAGCTGCTGCCCGCTTACCTGATGAGCGAAATCAACGGCTTCGAAGACGGCCACATCCACTATCTGCCCGGCGCTACCACCGGCCCCATCCTGTACTACAACAAGACCATGCTGGAAGAGCTGAACCTGGAAGTGCCCAAGACCTGGGAAGACCTGGAAAAGGTTGCGAAGGCTATCAAGGAAGCCAAGCCCGAAGTGACTCCTTTCGGTATTGACTCCAAGGTCGACATCACCCAGACTGTGATCCTGGAATCCGGCGCTACCTATATCGACGCGGAAAACAAGCAGGTCGGCTTTGCCGGCGCTGTGGATGCCGTTGCCTGGCTGGGCAAGCAGATTCAGGACGGTTTGTTCGCCCTGACCGCTCCCTCTGGCGGCTACTTCTCCAATGACTTCAACTCCGGTCTGGTGGCCATGTACTATGGCTCCTGCGCTGGCGTGCCCTACATCGATCCCGTTGGCTTCGAATACGGCGTGGCCCCCGCTCCCTCTACCGGCGACGAAAATGCCGCTTACACCATCTGGAACCG
>JAFUFC010000066.1 GCA_017470095.1 Clostridia bacterium
AAGGTGGAGAAAGCTGCGGATAAGTATGATGCCGAAAAGAAAAAACTGAATAAGAAACGACTGCGGCTGGTTCGGGAGGAAGTTGGGGGCGCGCCTGTATCAGCCCATGATACGGCTAAGAATGATGCTGCAAGTGTCACTGCTGCCAATGAATCCATGCCCTTCCATACGGCAGCAGAGAAAGAAGCTGACATTGAGACTGATCCCCACGCTCCCAGTGTGCGGAACACACGGCAGCGCATCAATACCAGTAAGCAACAGGTTGGCGGAAGCTCTCCTGTTTCCCAGCATGCTCCCGGTATAGCAAAGACTATGCCGGGAGTTTCTGCTGGTGAAAAAGCTGGTTCTGCTTCCGTATCGGAGTCATCTGCTGCCCCAGCGAAAAAGAAAACAATCCATCTCCTGTTCGAGGAAACGCAAGCAAAAAGGCCATCCGCGCTGACACATTCCATTGAAAAATCCATCCGTGGTGCTGGAGATCAGCTCCACCGCCAAGCCGCCCGCTCCAACGAAGACGAAAATGTGGCCGTCGAGGCTGTATTGAAGGCAGATGATGTGAAAGAATCCGCCTTGCAAACCGGAGAGCACGCCTTTCACGCGCACAAAGTGCGTCAGTCTCGGCGCGTTGAGAAAACAGAGCGAAAACTGGATCGGGCAAATGTTGAGTTCCTGCAAGCCAAATATCAGCAAGAGCATCCGCAATTCACCAGCAATCCTCTATCCCGCTGGCAGCAAAAAAGGGCAATCCGGAAAGAGTACGCCGCTGCCAAGCGAGGAAAAGGCACCGCGAGCCGCACGGCAAAGTCAGCGGACAAGGCTGTTGAAAAAGCGGGCGATGCCGCCGGGAAAACTGTCGAAGTTATCCGCCGCCATCCGACCATTCTGCTGATTCTGGCCCTGGGCGCAATGCTCCTGGTGCTGGTTGCCGGCCTGCAATCCTGTTCCCCGCTGGTTCAGTCCGTATTGGAATCCATCGTCATCGGCACATACCCCGCGGAAGAAGCGGACGTTCGTGCCGCCGAACGGGCGTATGCCGAAAAGGAACGGCAACTGAAGGATGAGATGGATCACTATGAACGCTATCATCCGGGCTATGACGAATATGTCGTGGAAGCGGATGAAATCTGGCATGACCCCTATGTGCTGATCGCTATTATCTCTGCTTATTATGACGGCGAAGAATGGAATATTGATTCTGCTATGCCGGTAATCAACAAGTATTTCGATCTGCAATATGAGGTCACAGAAACTGTCCGAACACGGACATGGACAGACGATAGCGGCGTATTACAGAGCAAAACCACATGCACTGTAAAGCTGATAAACAAAGATCTGTCCCATTTGCCAGTTGTCAGCATGAGTCACCACACCTTGGGCATGTACGCCCTATACATGGGCACACACGGCAACATGGAAGGCATCTTCCGGGGCGGCCATGCTTCCGCCTTGAAAGACCCCATGCTGTATGACATTCCACAGGAGACGCTGGACGCCAATCCGACCTTTGCCCGACTCATGGAGGAAGCAAACAAATACGTTGGTTATCCCTATGTCTGGGGCGGCTCCGATCCGGAGACCAGCTTCGATTGCTCCGGCTTTGTCAGCTACGTCTTTACCAACAGCGGCGTCTATAATACCGGGCGGCTTGGTGCAAAGGGCCTGCGCAGCCTGTGCCGGAACGTGCCCATCGATCAGGCGCAGCCGGGTGACATTGTGTTCTTCGAGGGCACAATGGGCGAAGATGTGGCTGGCGTTACGCACTGCGGTATTTATGTCGGCAACAACATGATGATCCACTGCGGCAGCCCCATCGGTTATGCCAACCTCAATGATTCCTACTGGAAAAAGCATTTTCATTCCTACGGGCGCGTCCCTTACTGATTAAGAAAAAAGGAGAAAAAACATGATCCGCAATTTCAAAAACACTGAACCTATGACTCCCAAACAGGCCATTGCCCTGCTGATCGCCATGATCCTGATGTCCGCGTTCTTTTCTGCGCCTCACGCCCTCGCTGAAATGGAGGAAGAGGATTTTGACGCGGCGGATGTCGTTATCCTGGATGACCCTGCGTTCTTCCTGTTCGATGAAGACGAGTATGCCATCCCTGTCATTTCCTCTGTCGGCAAAGAAAACGTGAAAATCAGTGGCGTGAAGTCAAAAGGCGTTCTGGTCAAATACACCATTCCCGAACGTCTGCTGGAAGCTGATCCAACGTTTCTGTCGCTGATGATTGAAGCTGAAAAGTATATTGGCTATCCCTATGTGTATGGCGCGGCCAATCCCAATACCGGTTTTGATTGCTCTGGCTTTGTGTGCTGGGTTTTCAACCAATCCGGTGTGTATAAAACAAAGCGTCTCGGCGCAAATGGCCTGTATTCCATTTGCACGGATATACCCAGGGAGGAAGTACGCCCCGGTGATCTCGTATTCTTTGAGAAAACCATGGGTGCCGGTGTGAAGGGTATCACTCATGTGGGCATCTATGTGGGAAACAACATGATGATCCACGCCGGTGATCCCGTAGGATTTGCGGATCTGAAAAGTGAGCAGTGGGCCAAGAAGATATATGCCTTTGGCCGTCTGCCCATTGACTGATGAGGTAAACAATATGAACGAAAACAAAAAGAAGCGCTATCCGGTTGATCGCGCGAAGCTCCACGCCCTTCTGGAGAAGAAAGAACAGGAGCTGAATGCCCTGAAAGCTGAAGTGGAAGAAATTCGCGCGCTGACAAAGCAGGCGGATTTTGCCGCTATCAATGCGACAGCGGAAATGTACAATGTGACGCCGGAGCAGTTTGCGCACTTCATGGAAGCTATGAAAAACAGCCAGACCCAGGCAGTGCCCCCATTGCCCGTGAGCGTGAAGGCTGACGGAGAGGAGGAAAATCCCATTGACATTGAGGATGCGTAATGCCAGGCTGCTTTGGCTGCTGGTATTCCTGAGCGTGATCATGGCGCTGACAGCCTATACCGTCCGGGCGGAGGAAGTGAATCCGTACAGGATTGTGCTTACAGCGCCGGGCGGGTGGACAAACAATAATGCTGCCGTGATCAAGGTATCCATCACTGATCGCAGCAATATCGGCTGGCAGCGTATAGAGTATCGCATGAACAGCGGCGGCTGGTTAGACTGTGAAGACCTGTTTGATCAGGGCAAGGGTGAAATCACGGTGCATGATAACGGCTCCTTCGCCCTGCGGGTGACAGACCCGTCCGGCAAAACTTACGAGGAAACGGCAACGGTTACGACCATTGACCTGTCTGCTCCGGTGGTGACGGCGGCGATATATGACCAGACTCTACGCATTGATGTGCGGGACGATCTTTCCGGTATCGGCGGCGTTCAGGTGAACAGTATGCTGTTTACGACGGTAGAGGGCAATGTGCTGGAAGTCGAGCTGGATCAGAACATGAATAAGTTTGAAAAGCTCGCCATCCGCGCTTTCGACTTTGCCGGTAACTTTTCCGAACCGGTGACGCTGGAGAATCCACACTACGAAAAGCCGGCCGATCCCACGCCGGAGCCGACCGTCACGCCGACAGCAAAGCCCACCAAAAAGCCAACGGCAACCGCAGAGGCCAGCGAACCAGAGGAAACTGTCAGGCCGGTACAGCCTGCCGCCACAGAAAGTACGCAGCATGGCCTTGGCAGCTCGCTGATCTACATTACGGATGATGATATTCCAACAGCATGGGAACATTAACAAAGCTTTTGTTTCCCGCATGAATACAGGGGAGTATCCCTTTTTTTTCCATAGACCTCAGCTCATAAAGGGATAGCCCGGTAATCGCAACAGTTTTTGATAGGCTTTGGTAGAATGCTTTGCCAGCATCCAAGAAAACACGTTCATAATGAGAATACATCCTCTCACCTCCATAATTGTTTCCGCTCTGCATCACGCTTGAGGCTATCAATACCCGCTCTCCATGCGACCTCTTCCCATCCCAAACCGTACAGGAGAATGTCAGAGCGTATTTTTGCATTTGCTGCCATCTTCATCCCTCATATCCTGTTGCTTTTTTTCAATTTGTTTTTTCCAAAACCGCATCTGAGCCGCTTTTACCTTTTCAGGATTTTTTTTCCTCCATTCAGCATAATAGGCTCTCTGAGCTTGCTTTACAGCTTGTTCCGTTTCATATTCCATCAGGGACATCTTCTATTCACCTCCCACATCGACATACAAAAAAATCGCACGTCAATCAGACTTTTCCCATGCCCTCATAAAGGGAACGGGCCCTCATCTGATTGACGTGCGATGCAAATCGCCAATCTTTTCTGTGGCAATCGATACATCTTACCACACAGGCAGATAACATCTACCTGAAATGCAGTATAATCTATTTATTTTATTTTGTCAAGCAGTATTTTACTCTATTTTGTAATTGCTCCTATTACTAACCACAATATATGGGAAAAAGGAGGGCAACTGCCCTCCTTAAAATCAAACCCCCTCGCTCTGTAAGCGCATCTCTTCCGAGCGCTTGACTGTCCGCGCCAGAGCCGTAGACGGCTCCAGACGCATTCTGCCAGACTTGGTAATGAGTACGCGCATATCATCATGGAGACGATCCAGACCACGCTCAACGCCCTCATTGGCCTCTCTCACGCCCAGGGAAATGCCGCCCTCGATCTGCTTGTTATTGGCTACCGCAGTTTTATGCCCGATCTGGCCCACCAGCTCAGGCCCCTGTTCACGGGCCATGAAGAACTCACCCTCATCGAAGAGACCGCCAGCCGCAGCCGGAGTGAAGGATACCGTAGGCACAACGCCCCGGAAGGAACTGAGCGAAGCGTGACCGCCCAGACCAGATGCAGAACCGAAGCTGATGCTACCCAGCAGAGCCAGGTCTTTAATCATGGCCTGTACGCCCGTATGCACGGTGGACGCCGTGGTGGTGACAGTTGTGCCAAGCCCGGTGATCGCGCCCTGCGCTCCGCTGTAATCAGGCGTGGGAATCTCCAGATCAGGCTTTTCTTGTGTGTTTTCAATAAAGGTTTTCCAGTCTGCGCCAAACTCGTTTATAGAATTAAACACATCCTGATAAAGCGCTGTCAATTGATCGTAATTTGTAATATCAGCAGAGCGCAAATCCCAATATGCCAGTACATCACTCATATCAACTCCGGCGCTTGCCGCAACGGATTCAATAAGAGTTTTCTGAATACCCCTCAGGGAGGCATCAAAGTTTGGAGAGAGGTTTGAT
>JAFUFC010000067.1 GCA_017470095.1 Clostridia bacterium
GTGTAGCCCTTCACGGTATTGTTCATCAGGGAGGCCACCGTCTGCCGGATGCGCTCGTTGGCCCGGGGCTGGCATGTCGAAGCGTCCACATCATGGCGCTGGGCCTGATAGCCGCTCAGGTACGCTACGGTGAAGCCTTCGATAGCGCTTCCGTCGTAGGGCTCAATGGATTCCATCATAGCGTCTTCCATTTTGCTGGAGCCGTCCACCGGCACCTGCTGGAAGCCCACGTGACCACCCCGGCGCACCAGATAATGGGCGGTGGAGGTGACCTGGTAATTGCCCTGACGGGAGACTGTAACCCGCTTGGCGTTGTAGGTTACATCTGCTTCGGCTTCGCACTCAAAAAGCCAGAAAGGCACGTACACACCGGTAATCTTTTCCACTCGGCTCCGGTCCGCAAAGCCCTTGGGCAAAAGCTTCTTGCCCCGGCAATGGCGCTGGAAGGCCTGTTGGGCGTCTTTTTTGGTTTTTTTGAAGGGGATGACGCCATCGGGCCGGTACGCGCCTGTCAGCACTCCGGGCAGGATGGTGGGGTTGCCGCAGTAGACGCATTCGGTAGCGGCGGTGGTTTCATCGGCCAGGATCTCGGCGCCACAGGCTTCGCAGCGATATGCCTTTAAATGGCTGTTTTCCTGGGCGGAAAAGCTGCTTTCCTCCGGCTGGTTCCAGGCCATCTGCTCATCCGTGGTGTTTTCCACTTGGATGGCATCGATTTCCTGGATGGTTTCCACAGGGAAGGAATTGCCGCAGGACGGGCAATCCAATTGCTGGCTCAGCCCGCCGAACACAAGCGACGAGCCGCAGCAAGGACAGCGGTAACGGGTTGCTTCCGGCATGTAATTCCTCCCTTCTGGCGAATGTGGCTGGGATTAATTTTGAATGGTCACTGCGACGGATATTTTATCATCCATGACGTTTTGAAGCAGATCGGGGGTTTTGGTATTGTCCGGGCCCACGTTCGTCCAATACAAGCCCAGTTTCCGGCAGTCATATGCCCCGTGATCGATGACGGCATGGCGACCGTTTTGCTGGGAGGCGTGCTTTTTGAACGCGGCCCGGGCCAGGGCCATGCCGGTTTTACCGCCGAAAGCGCTCAATTTGACGGACCAGTCGAAGGTGCTCTGGTTTTCTTTCCACAGGTGCACATACAGTTTTTGCGGTTGATATGCTCCGTACAAAGCGGCGGAATCAGGATAAGCGCCGGCATCGCCGCTGTAGTTCACAACTGCCTTGATGACGGCGGCCACCAGCGCCAGATGAGCCTTGTGGCCGTATTCGCCGTTCACATCCTGGGTGACCACCACCTGGGGCTTATATTGGCGGATGCAGGAAACAGCGTAGGCGGTATAGTCCGGAGCACCGGTGGCGCCTTTCTGCATATAGGGATAATATTTTACCCCGCAAAGCCACAGCGCATCCAGCAGCTCATTGCGCCGATCCCAGCGGTAGCCTGTTTCAGCGTAGGCCACCAGCACTTTTTTGCCCAGTTCCCCGGCATAAGTGGGCAGCAACCCGCCGAACCAGAGAATATCATCGTCCGGATGGGTGACGATCAGGAGGATTTCGGCATCGCCGTCCTCCATCTGCTCCCAGCGCTGCACCCAGGAGGGCAGCGTGCCTTCGGTGAGCACGTTCATCCGGCTGATGCGGATGGCTTCGGTGTTGTCCTCGGCTGCGCGGATGCGGAAGGAATGCACCGGCTGGGAGAAGGGGATGTATTGGTTGTAGTAAGGATCGCGGAATTGGGCGATCTGCGCATGATCCGCGCTGTCCATGCTTTCGATGACCAGCTTAGGCACGTAGGTGCTGAAGGCCAGCATCACGCCTTGGGCCTTTTGCTTGTTGGGCAAAGTGACGGTGAGAGAGCCGTCTTTGCCGCCGTTCCAGAGTTTGTTGAGCACAGTATTTTTCATCTGGAAGGTCTTATCTTGGTTTTTGCTGGCCTTGAATTTGCAGTTTTTCACCACGTCCTTGGCGGTTTTGCTGGCAGCCAAAGCAGCGGGCTGGAGGGCAAACAGCGCGGTCAGCAAGGTGACCAGAGCCAGAAAGACGGACAAAAGGCGGGTCATGCGGCGCATGGAGGATTTCCTTCTTTCGTATCGTTATTCCTTGAATTCATACCGGCGGCACAGGGTGTATTTGGAGACGGCACTCTGCACCGCTTCCGGGCAGGCGTAGGACAGAAGATCCTTGATATACGGCGGCAGCACCCGGTTGTACTTCACTTCCAGGATGGTTTCATCATGGTCCAGCACCGGGATGGTGGGTACGTGGGGATTGAAAATATCGATGCTGTTCAGCCCCGTGCGCACCTTCATATCAAAGGTGATGCGCACTTCCTCCGCCTGGTGCAAATAGGGGATGCGCTCGTAGTCCACAATGACCACAGGGTGCAAAAGCCTGGTGCGCATTTCCCGGTACACATCCCGGAGCAGGCCGGAGCGGGTGTTTTCCAATCCGGCGGGGTCGGCGGCGATCAATTGCTCTGCCAGATCCCGGCTGATTTTCACGCTGCGCTTGGAAATGAGCGTGCCGATCTTGGTCTTGCACTCCATGAAGATTTCCCGGTCGGACAGGTTATAAATGCGCATACGGTATTTATCCCGGTTCATGACGCCGCTGTATTTTTCGTACAAGGAATCGTCAAACACCGTATCAAAATACAGGGAACGGATGTGGTAAGAACCGCCGTTCCGAGCCGCATTGGGGTCCACATACAAAGCGCCGGCCAAGGTGCGGTTGAGCACTTCGAACTGGGTGCGGGTAATTAAAAATTTTAATTCGTGGCGCAGGGGAAGGGCCATCGCGTTAAGCCCCCGTTTCCGTCTGGCAGGCCACCAGGGTGGCGTCGTTCACACCGGGCACGTTGAGCATGTTGGTCACAATATCGGTGCGGTGGTCCAGCCGCACTTCAACGGTCATTTCCGCGCCGCCGCGAGTGACGGTCTTGGAGCGCAGGCGGTAGGTGCGGGCGCTGCGCTTGAGCTCGGCGTCGATTTCGTTTTCCACGTTGGGCATCCGCTCGTTATCATAGGCGCCGGCGCTCTCGTTGGTGTAGTGCAGCACCAGCAGATAGGCGTTGGGATTGCGGAACTTGAAGTAAGAAAGGGCCAGGATGATCACCGAAATGCCGATGACCGCCACGATGGCGATGATGTGGGCGTTGGAGCCGATGAGGATGCCCATGGTGATGGACCAGAACATGTACACCGTGTCCAGCGGGTCCTTCACGGCGGTGCGGAAGCGCACGATGGACAGCGCGCCCACCATGCCCATCGAAAGCGCCACGTTGCTGCCGATGGCCATGACCACGGGAGTGGTGACCAGGCCCAGCATGATCAGCGTTAGGGCGAAGGAGGGAGAATACAAAACGCCTTTGTAGGTTTTTTTGTACACCAGCGCGATCA
>JAFUFC010000068.1 GCA_017470095.1 Clostridia bacterium
CGCCTGGATGCTGCTGAGCGCCGGCAAGAAAGCAACCGCTTCTTCCTTTACGGAGGGGCATGAGCCGGAAAAGGCCACCGAGGAAAACGTACAGACCTGGTGGCGCGCTTCAACCACAGATCGGACGGAATGGCTGCAAATTGACCTGGGCCGGGATTTTGACGTGCATGCCATTCAGATCAATTTCGCGGATGATCAAATCGACATTCCCTGTCCCGGACAGATCGTGGGCGGCAGCCAGGCCAGGTATATTGAGGAGCGGGATTTGACCACCCAATGGAAGCTGACGGGCAGCATCGACGGAAAAGACTGGTTTGTGATTGAGGACAAGTCCCATGCGCAGACTGATCTGAGCCACGACCTGATTCTCCGGGAGGAAGGCATTCGGGTGCGTTTCCTGCGCCTTTCCGATATGGCAGTGCCCTATGGCCAACAGCCATGCATCTCGGGTCTGCGGGTGTTCGGGCTGGGCCAGGGTGAGAAACCTGCCGCGCCTGTTTTTACCGTCAGGCGTGAAAATGACCTGGATATGACGGTTTCTGTTCAATCACAGGAGAATACACTGGGCTACAACATTCTGTTTGGGAGCAGCCCGGATAAGCTGTATCACAGCTACATTACCTTTAAAGCGGGGGACCAGCGTATAGGCGCATTGATTAAAGGCAGAGATTCCTTTGTACGTGTTGACGCTTTTAATGAAAACGGCATTACTGAAGGTACCTGTGTTCGACTGTAAGGAGGAATTTGATATGTCTTTTCCGAAGGGCTTTTTGATTGGCGCTTCCACCGCTGCCCACCAGGTGGAGGGCAACAATATTCACAGCGATTACTGGGCGCAGGAGCAGCTGCCCCATTCCAGCTTTACGGAGCCCAGCGGCCTGGCCTGCGATCATTATAACCGCTATGAAGAGGATATCCGCCTTATGGCGCAGGCTGGGCTGAATGCCTACCGTTTCTCCATCGAATGGGCACGGATCGAGCCGGAGGAAGGGTGCTTTAACGAGGATGCAATTGAGCATTACCGGAAGGTGATCCGCTGCTGCCGGGAAAACGGTGTGGAACCTATGGTGACGCTGATGCATTTCACCAGCCCGGTATGGCTGATCCAAAAGGGCGGCTGGGAGGCTGAAAGCACCATTGAATACTTCCGGCGTTATGCCGCCTATGTCACCGAAAAGCTGGGCGATGAAATCAAATACATCTGCACCATCAACGAGGCCAATATGGGTCTGCAGCTGGCGGCCATCTCCAAACGTTTTCAGCTGATGGCCCAGCAGGCCCAGAAAAACGCGCAGAAAGCGGAAGGCACGGTGCAGGTGGGCATGAATTTCCAGAAGATGATGGAAAACATGAAATACGCCGCCCAGGAAAATGCCGCCGTTTTCGGCACCCCGCAGCCGCAGATTTTCGTTTCTTCCCGCACTCCGGAGGGCGACGCCCTGGTATTCCGCGCTCATCAAGCGGCCAAGGAAGCCATCAAGGCGATCCATCCCGAAATCCAGGTCGGCATTACCCTGTCGCTTCATGACCTGCAAGCCCTGCCCGGTGGGGAAGCCTTCGCAGAGAACGCCTGGAACGAGGAGTTCCGTCATTATCTGCCGTTCATCCGGGAGGATGATTTCCTGGGTGTGCAGAATTACACCCGCACCCAATATGGGCCGGAAGGCCAGCTGCCCTGCCCCGAAGGCGCGGAGCTGACCCAGATGGACTATGAGTTCTATCCCGAAGCCCTGGAGCATGTGATCCGCAAGGTACACGAGGATTTTCAGGGCAATCTGATCGTCACCGAAAACGGCATTGCCACCGCCGATGATACCCGCCGGGTGGAATTCATCCGCAGGGCTTTGCAAGGCGTAGAAAACTGCCTGAACGACGGTATTCCCGTGAAGGGCTACTGCCATTGGAGCCTGATGGATAATTTTGAATGGCAGAAGGGCTTTTCCATGACCTTCGGCTTGATCGCCGTGGATCGCACCACACAGGAAAGGAAACCCAAGGAGAGCCTGAAATACCTGGGCAGCTTTGTAAAATAGGACGCAGCGACGTGATAGATTATACGACGCGCTCACCCTCCCTGAAGGCATTTAGGAAAAAACTGTACTCCGCAGCAGACTGATTGTCATTGTTCTGATTCAGAGTCAGTGAAGAAGTATTTACAAGTAGCGCTGTCAAAGCGGTATAACTGTATGGAAATAATATTCCGCTGAACGGATTCGTATTTCTCAAAAAGAAGGAGATAATATCATGAAAATGACCTTCCGCTGGTACGGCAGCGCCATCGACCCTATTCCACTCAAATATGTGAAGCAGATCCCCGGCATGACGGGCCTGATGGGCCTGCTTGACAAGCCCGCGGGTGTGGACTGGCCCGAGGAAGAATTCGCCGCCCTCAAAAAAGAGGTGAACGACGCCGGGCTGGAGATCGAAGTGATCGAGAGCGTCAACGTCCACGAGGACATCAAGATCGGTCTGCCCAGCCGGGAGGAATATATCGCCAATTACATCTCCACCATCCGCATGCTGGCGAAACACGGCGTCAAGGTGATCGTGTACAATTTCATGCCGGTGTTCGACTGGCTGCGCACCGACCTGGCCCGGGTCATCCCCGAGGACGGCAGCAACAGCCTGTATTTCGACGAAAAGGATCTGGGCGAAATGGGCCCCCTGGAAATCGTGCGCAAGACCGCCGAGGACAGCAAGGGCTTCACCCTGCCCGGCTGGGAGCCGGAACGCCTGGCCCTGTTGGAATTGACGCTGAAGCAGTACGAGAACATCGGCCCCGACGACCTGCGGAAAAACTTCAAGTATTTCCTGGACGCCGTCATTCCCGTCTGCGAGGAAGTGGGCGTGCGCATGGCCTGCCATCCCGACGACCCCGCCTGGCCCATCTTCGGCCTGCCCCGCATCACCCACAGCCAGGAAGACTTTGACAAGATGGTGAAGCTCCATGACAGCCCGGCCAACACCCTGTGCCTGTGCACCGGCAGCTTGGGCAGCAACCCGGACAACGATATTCCCGCCATCATCCGCCACTTTGGGGAAATGGACCGCATCGGCGCCATGCACGTGCGCAACGTAAAGTACCTGGGCTATCATCATTTCCGGGAGGCCGCCCACCTGAGCAGCACCGGCGACCTGGATCTTTATGAGATCGTGAAGGCCATTTACGATACGGTGCCCGATACCTACATCCGCCCCGACCATGGCCGCATGATTTGGGACGAGCAGGGACGCCCGGGCTACGGCCTGTACGACCGGGCTCTGGGCGCGGCGTACATCAATGGCTTGTGGGAAGCCATTGATAAAGAAAACAAGGAAGGGAAATAAGATGCAAAAGAATGTATTGAATACCGATCTGACCGGCAAGGTCGCCGTGGTCACCGGCGCGGGCGGCGTGCTGTGCTCTTATTTTGCGAAAGTCCTGGCCCGGGCCGGCGCGAAGGTGGCCCTGCTGGATCTGAACTATGAAAACGCCAACAAATTCGCCCAGGAAATCGTGACCGAGGGCGGCGTGGCGAAAGCGTACAGCTGCAACGTATTGGACAAGGACATCTGCTACGCTGTGGCCGATCAGGTGCTCTCCGACCTTGGTCCCTGCGACATCCTGCTCAACGGCGCGGGCGGCAATAATCCCCGGGCCACAACAGATAAAGAATACTTTGAGCCGGGCGACATCGAGGCCGACACCAAATCCTTCTTCGACCTGGACAAATCCGGCGTGGAATTCGTGTTCAACCTGAACTTCATTGGCACGCTGCTGCCCACCCAGGCCTTTGCCCGGCAGATGGTGGGCCGGGAGGGCTGCAATATTTTGAACATCAGCAGCATGAACGCCTACACGCCGCTGACCAAGATCCCCGCCTATTCCGGCGCGAAGGCCGCCGTCACCAACTTTACCCAGTGGCTGGCGGTGCATTTCAGCAAGGTCGGCATCCGCGTCAACGCCATTGCCCCCGGCTTCTTCTCCACCAAGCAGAACGCGGCGCTGCTCTTCAACCCGGACGGCACACCCACGGCCCGCACGGGCAAGATCCTGGCCGCTACGCCCATGGGCCGCTTCGGCGACAGCGAAAAGGAGCTCAGCGGCGCGGTGCTGTTCCTGCTCAACAACGATGCCGCAAGCTTCATCACCGGCGTGACGATTCCCATCGACGGTGGCTTCTCCGCCTATTCCGGCGTGTAAACGGGTAAAAACAGAGTCTTGACGATCCCCATACATGGCTATTTATCCAAGCAAACGATTTTTCTAAAGAAGTGATAGGCCAAAGGAAAAGACAGATCATACCACAATGTCGGGAAGTGCTTTGAAATAAGGACTTTCCGGCATTTCCCGTTTCTATGAATGTTCTTGATTTGCGGTTCCTGCTAACAATCCATCTAACAGCTACCGCCTTCGTTTGCAAAAGGCCATTTCTCTGCCTGCCACATTTCGGGCCAAAACACATCACTCGTCTTGAATGAGGATTGCATCTGAAAAATGGCTCTGCACAAAGGTTTTCCAGGCATCAGCAGATATAAAGGCAGAGGGCTTTTCAGTATAGACTATGTTGGATTGCTAGTCATTCTGCAAAAACCTTCTGCTTCCGTTAGAAAACCACTATTTTATGCTTTCCGCATATGCGGCAGACGGCGCGAGTGTTTCATACAAAGTTGAAATAGCCTGAGAAGTAGCTTCACAGAAGGAAATTTCAGCATGCCCGCTGAAGATCAGTTATCGCCCCGGAGATCGTGTGTTTTGTTGGATTTCTGATCATCAGCGCCATTATTCAGACGGTAAAGGCGCTGTATTCTTGGTTCAAGGAAAGTATCTATTTCCCGGACAAAGTCCCAGCCGAATTTTACATATAAGCCTTCGTGGGTCGTAAATAAATAGAGCTCACTCAATCCTGCCTTTTCAGCTGTCTCCTTCACGGAATTCAGCAAAAATCTTCCATAGCCGCACGACCGATATGCTTTGTCGATGTAAACGTTGGCAAGCCACGGATAAATATCCGGACGTGAAAACAAATCTTCCATGGTAAACTGGTACATTCCGATCAGCTTTTCATTTAGAAACAAACCATAAGTCTGGGGAAGACGTGTTTCCTGAAGACTATATGACATATAGGAATATACGGCTTCGTAGGAATAATTCTCAGCTTTTCCCCACCAGTCAAATATCCATTTCGTCATCATGTCCAAATGATCAGCTGTAATCATTTTCTTCACGCTCAATTGCCTTGTCATGTGAAAGCACGGAGCCTCCGTCTCTATCGTTTCTCTGCTTTGCTGAAGCAGCCACTTTTGCCTTCGTAGTCAACCTGTATAAGCATCATCGGCTATACGATTTCTCGTTGGACGGAGCTTTTTGAGAACAACACAATGCTTTCGGCGTTGGTCGATCGCCTGACGTTTCGGTCCCATGTTCTTGACATGAATGGCCCGTCCTACCGGTTAATGTCAGCACAGGCATCTGCTTCCGGGAGAATTGCAGATCCAAATACCGAGGTGTCCGCAGATGAGTAGAACGAAAAGGCAAAGCATTCCTATGCTGTACTCCTGGGGACTCTGTCCTCAGACCCCTGAGGTTTTTTCGTTGGCAAATCAGGGAGTGGCATCTGTCTGCTTTGCTGCAAAACGAAAAAGAGCGACGCGGCAACGTCACTCCCCTCATTGCACCACACTACGCTTTGGGTCGATCCTCACCGTTGCCCATACCCTCATGTGGTAGATTTATGGTAGCAAAATTCAGGAGGCAATGTCAAGATTTCAGATGGCCCTAATACTCGTGAGCAAAATCCCGAAAAGTGGCTCAAGTATTCATGAGCAAAAGTGGGTCAAGTATTGATGAGCATGTGGGTCAGATATTCATTGACATTTACAGGCAACTGCTCTGCTTTTAGATCATACTTCGGGACGGCATGACGCACATCAGTTTTCTATGAACGCGTAGGATTGCTTTGCCTGTGCTGGAAGTCGTGAGGTAAAGCCTGCACTTTCAGCTTTCACCAGTACCATACGCCAATTCATAGCAGTCCATCGTTGCCTT
Organism: Clostridia bacterium; assembly: GCA_017470095.1. GTDB lineage: Bacteria > Bacillota > Clostridia > Christensenellales > Aristaeellaceae > RUG563. The sequence goes on from JAFUFC010000068.1 coordinate 6,029, forward strand.
GCCCTAACACATGATGCGCCTTGAAATTATTCCTTGAAAAACGGGCCATACTAATCTAAGATGTCAATAGGGAATCGTACTTCCCCAACTCGTAATTCCCATTTGGTAGTCTCGGGAGGTTTTTATGTTTCTTTGCAGAGAGCATGAGCTTCAGGTGCTGAACCGCAGGTATCAGAACAAAGCGTGTGAATGTGTTGTCATTTATGGGCGCAGGCGCGTTGGAAAAACGGCCCTGATTACAGAATTCACAAAAGATAAAAAAACCATTCTGTTCCCCGCCCTGAAAGCTACAGCAAGGGATAACCTGGAAGCGCTGTCTAAAGCGATTGCCGCATATAGGAATCCGGGCATCTCGAGCGCTCCGGTTTATCGCTCCTTTGATGACGCCTTTGCGGAAATTACGCGTCTGGCGAAGGACGAACGCATTGTTTTTGTGATCGATGAACTACCGTTCCTGTGCGAGGCAGACGATTCCATCCCTTCCAGATTGCAGCATTTGTTAGATCATGAATGGAAGGAAACCAAGCTTTACCTGATTCTCTGCGGTTCCTCCATGAGCTTTATGGAAAAAGAGGTTCTCAGCGAAAAGAGCCCGCTTTTCGGGCGGAGGACAGCACAACTGAAGGTCATGCCCCTGTCGTATATGGATGCCGCGCGGTTTCATCCGGAATTATCCCCTGAAGATAATGCGTTCATCTATGGCATCACAGGCGGAATCCCGCATTATATCAACCTGTTGCATGTGAAAGGAAACGTTCGGGATGCGCTGATCGACAATTTTTTCGACCGTTCAGCTTACCTGTTTGAAGAACCAGAGAATCTGCTTCGCCAAGAGCTTCGTGAACCTGCGATTTATAATTCGATCATTACTGCGATTGCAGAGGGTGCAAGCAAAGCCAGCGAAATTGCTTCCAGGGTGCATTTGGAAAGTTCGGCGTGCAGCAAGTACCTGAAAGTTTTGATGGAATTGGGCATCGTTCAGAAAATCGAGCCGGTCATGAACAATTCCAAGAAAAAAATCATCTACCGGATCACGAATCCTTTCTTCCGTTTCTGGTATCGGTATGTGCCGTCCAACCTGATGTCAATTACGGCCGGACGAATGGATCGTGTGTTTGATGTGTCTGTGGGGGACGACATTAGCAATTATATGGGGCAAATCTTTGAAACCATGTGCCACGCCTGGCTCATTGATCACATGGAGAAACTTCCTTTTCAGCTGGGCAGTATCGGCGAATGGTGGGGCCATGATCCCAAAGAGAAGAAAGAAATCCAGATTGATATTGTGGGTCTGGAATCAAAATCATTCAATAGAAACACAGGAAAACGATTCTTGATCGGGTCCTGCAAATACAGGAACGAGCCCATAGGTGTGGAGGAGCTGACGCTGCTGAAAGACTACGCATCCGTGATCACCACCGCCAAGGATCAGTGCTTTTACTTTATCTTTTCTAAAGGCGGCTTTACTGAAGGACTGAAAAAAATTGGCAGAGAAGGCGGCGTTACGCTGATCAACCTGGAAGATATGTATCGCCGTGACGCCTAAGCAGATTTACCTGGAAGATTCTCTTTGAACAACGAAGTATCGATATAACCCTGCAAAAAGGATCATAAAAGCCGCCTTCAGAGAGGCGGCCGAGAGAAAGTGTGCTTACGCATACATGTTCGTTGGTTTCAATTTCAGCCCGTATTTCTTCTGAGAGTGTATCCTCATCCCCAACAAACCATATGAATGCGTTTGTATCTAGCAGTAGCATCACATATACTCCTCAAAATCATCAATCGGTTCATCAAAATTGCTTGCCATTTTGATTCTGCCTTTAAGGATTCCGCCACTCCTTATTTTACGCTTGCCGTTAGACGCGATCTGTTGTATTGGATCAATAGCCACCTTTACAGATGAAATCTTGAGGTAGCGCATGAAATTCAGAACTTCCATTAGGCTCTCATCCGACATTCCTTTTGCTTCCTGAAGAATCATTTCAAGTGCCACAGCAGTTACCTCCTTTCACAGGCATCAAAGACAGGTTCGTATACTACACCCATCTTGCTTAGTATTCTACCCTCAAAGTCCCAAGAAGTCAATAACCACAACGCTTCTAAGCCTTGAACTTTCTGTGAACATCCCTCCTTTCTCTGCCATTTTGACTCCAGAAAAAGTACATAGCAACAAAAATCGGGAGCGCAGCCATCACCAGCCACACTCCCGGTTCTCTCGCTCCCACTCTTCCCTGGTCAGGACCCGCCTGACCCGCTTCTCGATGCTCATGCCCTGTGGTCTGCTTTCGAACTCAGCGATGATATGCCTCGCTAACCTCTCGCTCTCCTGGAAGTCGTATCCCTTGGCTTCAATCTTCCGGATCACTGCCATCAGGTTCCGATAAGTCATCCAGTCCGGCAGCTTGAAATACAGGCACAGCATGGTGAGGTAATCCTCGTTCATGTATTTCTTCGGATCCTCCAGGCTGCGGGCGAAGGTGCTGTCATCCATATTCATGAATTCCGCCAGCTTGGCATTTAATATACCTAAAGCAATTTACACCAAATTAGGGACTTGACTCCTCCACCCCAATCAGGGTTTTATCAGAGTGTATACCATTAACTGAAATTGTTTGATTGTAATTCAAAATTGTCCCAGATTATACTAAAAACCATAGGATTAACAGCCGTCTGCTTTGCTGCAAAACGAAAAAGAGCGACGCGGCAACGTCACTCCCCTCATTGCACCACACTACGCTTTGGGTCGATCCTCACCGTTGCCCATACCCTCATGTGGTAGATTTATGGTAGCAAAATTCAGGAGGCGATGTCAAGATTTCAGATGGCCCTAATATTCGTGAGCAAAATCCCGAAAAGTGGCTCAAGTATTCATGAGCAAAAGTGGGTCAAGTATTGATGAGCATGTGGGTCAGATATTCATTGACATTTACAGGCAACTGCTCTGCTTTTAAATCATACTTCGGGACGGCATGACGCACATCAGTTTTCTATGAACGCGTAGGATTGCTTTGCCTGTGCTGGAAGTCGTGAGGTAAAGCCTGAACTTTCAGCTTTCACCAGTACCATACACCAATTCATAGCAGTCCATACTCCATATATTTGTCCAGCAACATTTTGTATAGCATTCGATTTCCAAGATACTGTGGTGATAGGTAGCGGTCTTCTCTTTACCAGCAGCTTTCAAGCGCTCCATCTGTTCTTTTTCGTATTCAGCCTGCCTTTGAATGTGTGAAAGCATGGCTTCAAAAGCTTCTAACCGATTCATGACAGCACCTCGCAAACTTCAATTAATTGCCCAGTCAATTTGAAAGTTATCGTCTGGAACAAAACTCGTAGATTCTATCGTAAAACTCCTTTGCTTATTCAAAATGCTGTGACTGAGACCACGATAAATATATATTTCGCTGCCGAGGCTTTGATATGTTACTGGGGTGTCGATTGTTGTCTTGAACACTTTGCCTATTAGCTTGCACTACCTGCCAGTATGAGATTATCAGTATACGCAAAGCATTCAAATTGAAGCTCGTTCTATTATTGAGCAACGGATAATCTCTCGTCGAGGATGCAGTTTAGGATTGTTGATCAGATCCATAATGAGCAACGCGGCCTTGGTTCCTATTTCCGGAGTGGGCAAAGCAATGGTTGTCAGCGGAGGCTGAAGATAGCTGGCAATTTCCCGATTATCAAAGCCGGATACAGCAATATCCTGTGGGATATGCAGACCTTCTTTATGCAAGGCATCCATGCACCCGGCCGCCATCAAATCATTCATGGCAAAAATAGCTGTTGGCTGGGGATTCAGCTGTAGGATTGCCAGCGTTTCTTTCCTTCCAGATTCATATTCCCAATCGCCATATCGGATATACTCTGCGGGCAGAGCCAATTGTGCCTGCTGCATAGCCATCTGGATGCCCAGCAACCGCTGAGCCGTAGGGTAGGAATGGGGATGTCCTGCAATAACAGCGATGCGCTCATGTCCTTTACGAAGCAAATAACGAATCATTTCAGCTGCTGAGTCTCTGTTTGAGTACGTTACAAACGTGTCATTTTCGGTTCCGTGGGAATACGCATAGACCAGCGGTGTGTCTGTGGGATCCAGCAGATAATCGAGATGGCGATCGTGCATAGCAACGTAAATGATGCCATCAACATTCGACGATTTGAGCAGCGTTACGCCTTCATTGATGCGTTGTCGGTAAGTACCGATCTGTTCATACTGGTTATATAGTTTTTCCAGCAGATGCAAATCATGAAAAATTGTTTTATATCCTGCTTTGGACAAGGTTTCGCTGATCCCGCTGACGATACCTGCTACGGGGAGCCCGCGTATATCCTCTACAAGCACGCCGATGGTATGAGTTTGACCCATGCGCAGAGATTTTGCCACAGTGTTGGGCGTATAATTGACTTGGGAGATGGCATGCAGTACTCGCTCTGTAGTCTCCGGAGAAAGCTTTTTAGAGCCATTGATTACATGGGACACTGTCGCGGTGGATACACCTGCAAGTTCTGCTACATCACGCATGGTTGCCATCGTTGATCCGCCCTTTCAGCTGGTTAATCGATTGAATCAATTGTAAACAGCAGATAAAGATTCGTCAAGTTGCTGAGGTTAAAAAATTAACTTACAAATAATTTGGGCTTTGAGTAGAAATACTATTGACATTCATGCTGTATGGTGATATTTTTTTGTCAAGAGAGTGGTTAAACGTATAACCACCAAACATCGTCAAATTAAGAAGGAGGAAGTATCCCATGAAGAAGCTGTTAGCGTTACTCCTGTGCCTAGCGATGATGCTGCCCGTGCTGGCGCTGGCGGAAGGCGACGGACGGGTGCACATCACCTATTCCTTCTGGGGCAACCAGACCGAAGCGGAAAGCGTGCAGGTAGCCCTGGACGCGTACAACGCGATGCAGGACAAGGTCTTTGTGGAGCCCATGCAGATCCCCAATGAGCAGTATACGGAAACGCTGGTCAATTACGCCATCGCGGATCAGCTGCCGGACTGCGGCATGGTGAATGAAAACGCGGTGCTGTATTTTGCCCGAAATGGCGTCATGGCCGACGTGTCCGACATGTATGCCGGTGAAAAGCTGCAACCCATGGACTGCATCACCTTTAAGGACGGCGGCACCCCCGTCGGCTATTCCAGCAGCAACGAGATTTTGATCCTGTATTACAACAAGGATATGTTCGACGCGGCGAACGAGCCCTATCCCTCCGCCGACACTCCCTACACCTGGGACGAATTTGTGGAAGTAGCCAAGCGGCTCACCTTTGACGAAGCCGGCAAGCATCCCGGCGAAGAAGGCTTCAACCCCGAAAAGATCGTGCAGTACGGCGCATTCGTGAACAACTGGACCTGGCAGATGGAAGTGTGGGCCCTCTCCAACGGCGGTGCCTGGTTTTCCGAGGACGGCAAGGAGTGCCTCATCAACAGCCCCGAAGCCATCGAATCCATCCAGAAGGTGGCCGACCTGGCGCTGGTGGAGCATGTGGCTCCCCTGAACGTGATCCCTGAGGACAACGGCATCGGCGTGGGCATCGGCAGCAAAACCGTGGCCATGACCACCGACGGTACCTGGCGCCTAGGCACCGACTTTCCGAACCTGGACATCAACTATGGCATCGCGCCCCTGCCCATGATGAAGGAAGAAGTCACCATCTGCACCTCCGGCTTGACCGGCGTGTTCAAGGGCCAGCATCAGCAGGAAGCCTATGACTTCGTCAAGTGGTACACCCGCGAAGAAAGCAACTGGGACGCCCTGGTGCTCACCGGCATCTGGCTTCCCAAGAGCGAATATTTCTACAAGACCGAGGAAGGAATCAACGAATGGCTGGGCAACGAAAAGTATCCCTACAACAAGGACTTTGAAACCGGCAAGAAGGTGCTGGTGGATTACACCATGAATTACGCCAAGCCCACCTGCTGGTACTTCACTCCCAATACCCAGATCACCACCAATGAAATTCTCTTTACCGCCCTCCAGAGCGTATGGAGCGGCGAGCGCACGGCGGAGGATGTGATTAATGAAATCTATCCCGAGCTTTGCGAAGCCATCGTCGTAGACTGATAAACAATTTATGAAAAACGGGGGAACGCGCTTTGCGTTCCCCCGATTTCAAAATCATCCGAACGGGAGGCCTGCGCAATGACAGTCCTTTCAAAAAAGAAAAAAATTAAGTATAACCGGGCTGAAACCAGGGCAGCGTGGATTCTGCTTTTGCCCTCGGTGATCGGCCTGACCTGCATCACCTACCTGCCCATGCTCGCCTCCTTTACCCTGAGCCTGTTCAGCTGGAACGGCCTTGGCGAAATGAAGTTCGTGGGCATGGAAAACTATGTGCGCCTGTTCACCAGGGACACCAAGTTTTACGTTTCCCTCCTTACCACCCTGGAATACGCAGGAATCTCCGTCGTCGGCAGCGTGGTCTATTCCATGATCATCGCCATGCTGCTCAACCGCAAGGTGCCTGCCCGGGGCTTTTTCCGCGCGATTTTCTATCTGCCTTACGTGCTACCCGCCCTGGCGGTATACCTGGGCTGGAAATGGCTGTACGATTACAACCACGGGTTCTTCAATTACCTTATCAAGCTGTCCGGTGGCGCATCCGTCAAATTCCTGGATTCCAGCGGGATGGTCACGCCGTCCCTGGCGCTGATCGCCGTTTGGCTCAGCGGCAACCTGATCGTGATTTTCCTGGCGGGGTTGCAGAACGTGCCCCGTACCTACCATGAAGCCGCTGAGATCGACGGGGCCAATGCCTGGCAGCGGTTCTGGAAGATCACCATTCCCTGCATGACCCCCATTATTTTCTATAACCTGCTCATGAGTCTCGTCAGCAACCTGCAGGTGATCACTCCCGCCCTGTCGCTGACCAAGGGCGGCCCAGGCACCGGCAGTTATTATATATGTTATATGCTGTATACCCAGGCATTCAAATCCCACAAATACGGCTACGGCAGCGCCATCGCTGTGATTCTGTTTATCCTCATCGCCATCTTTACGGGCATCCTGTTTGCCACCAGCACGGGCTGGATCTTCTACGAAGGAGATAATAAGGAATGAGCGTGGCAGCGAAAAAAAACCATTTGGCTTCCCGGAAAAAGCGGGAGCGGACGGTGGATATCCTGTGCCTCATCCTGCTGATCCTACTGGGCCTGGTCGTCCTCTTCCCCATCTATTGGATTTTCCGTTCGTCCCTCATGTCCAACGGCGAACTGTACGCCTATCCCCCTGCCTTTACGCCCCCGGAATGGCGGTTCAGCAACTATGCCGATACCCTGAAATCCTTTGAGTATCTGACCTTCCTGGGCAATACCATGACCATCCTGATCCCCGCAGTGCTGGGCGCGGTGATCACCGCCACCATGGGCGGCTATGCTTTCGCCCGGCTGCGCTTCCGGGGGAAGAAGTTCCTGTTTACTTTGTGCGTGGGCTCCATGCTGCTGCCCAGCATGGTCACGCTGATCCCGCTGTTCATCGCCTGGAGCAAGCTGGGCCTGGTCAATACCTACTGGCCCCTGATCCTGCCCCACTTCTGCGGCGGCGGCGCATTCAATATCTTCCTGATCCGCCAGTTCGTCAAGACCGTGCCCCGGGAGCTGGACGAAGCGGCCACCATCGACGGCTGCGGCTTTTTTCGCATCCTGCTTTTCATCATCGTGCCCGCCATCAAATCCGCCATGATCGTGGTGGGGCTGTTGAAATTCATTGAGCTGTGGAATGATCTTTTGCAGCAGGTCACCTACATCACTCGCCGGGACCGCTACACCCTGGCCCTGGGCCTGAATATCTTCCGGGGCTCCTTCAACGACGACTGGAGCAGCATCATGTGCGCCACCTGCCTTTCCTTTATCCCCGGCATCGTGTTTTATCTGATCGGGCAAAGGTACTTTGTGGAAGGCATCGTGATGACCGGTATGAAGAATTAACGGAGGGGGAACGGCAATGAGCATCCGGGAAATACCGATGAACAGGGTGCGGATCCGGGACGCCTTTTGGTCGCCCCGCCAGACGCTTATGACGGATGTGACCATCCCCTACATGGAAAGCATCCTCCGGGACGAGGTGCCTGGCGCGGAGAAATCCCACGCCATCAGCAATTTCCGCATGGCCGCAGGGGAAGAAACAGGCGCGTTTTACGGCATGGTGTTTCAGGACAGCGATGTGGCCAAGTGGCTGGAGGCGGCGGCCTATTCCCTTGCCCTGAAATGGGACAGTGCGTTATCCCAACGGGTGGATGAAATTGTCAGGCTGATCGGACGCTGCCAGCAGAAGGACGGCTACCTGAATACCTATTTCACCGTGAAGGAACCGGAAAACAAATGGAAAAACCTGCTGGAATGCCATGAGCTTTACTGCGCCGGGCACCTGCTGGAAGCCGCCGCTGCCCTGCATGAAGCGGCGGAAAAGGACGAGCTGCTTCATATCTGCGTCCGCCTGGCGGATCACATCTGCGACCGCTTTGAAAAAGAAGTGGGCATTCCCGGACACCAGGAAATCGAAATCGGTCTGCTGCGGCTGTACCATGCCACGGGGAATGCACGCTACCGGAACATGGCCCTGCGCTTCCTGAACCTGCGAGGTCAGGACCCGGACTGGTTCAAAACACATACCCCTCCTCATCCCGGCATCCATTACGGCGGGTACGACATCTGCCCAGAGGATACCCTGTATAATCAATCCGACGTGCCGGTGCGCGAGCAAACCGTGGCCCGGGGCCACGCGGTGCGCCAGCTGTACATGCTCACCGCCATGGCGGACGCCGCCGCCGAAACGGGCGATCAGGCGCTGCTGGACGCCTGCCAGCGGCTGTTTGATAATATTACGGAAAGGCAGATGTATGACACGGGAGCAGTCGGCGCTTCGGCCCATCATGAAGCGTTCACCGTGGATTACGACCTGCCCCCCGACCGGTGCTATGGGGAAACCTGCGCCTCTGTGGCCATGACCTTTTTTGCCCATCAAATGCTGAAAAACCGGGTGAACGGGCGGTATGCCGATTTGATGGAGCTGGAGCTGCACAACGCTGCCCTGGCGGGGATGCAGCTGGACGGCAAAAGGTTCTTCTATGTGAATCCGCTGGAGGTGGACACCCGGGTGTCCGGCAAAGTACCGGGCTATGAGCATGTATTGCCTCAGCGCCCCCAATGGCACACCTGCGCCTGCTGTCCACCTAATCTGGCGAGGCTCATCTCCTCATTGGGAAAATACCTCTGGAGCGAAGACGACAAGCATGTATACAGTCATCTGTTTATTGGCAGTAAAGTGAATACACACTTTGGGGAAATACTGATGGAGAGTAAATACCCATGGGTAGGAGAAGTAAGGTATATTGTTTTCTCCGAAAATGAGTTTACTCTGTCAATCCATATTCCCAGCCATGTTCAGAAGTTCACTCTTACGACCAACGGAAAAGCGATAGATTATCAGCTGCGGGATGGCTATATTTACATTAGCAGAGCCTGGAAAAAGGAAGATACTGTTGAACTCGATTTTGATCTGCCAGTCCGACGCATTTACGCTGATCCTCGGGTGCGCTCCTGCCGTGGGAAGGTCGCCGTGGCTCGCGGGCCAATCCTTTATTGCTTTGAGGAAGTGGATCAGTGTGCTCCGGTCTTTTCTCTCATTCTGCCGGCAAATGCGGACATTTCAACCTTCGGTCCTGTTCCTGAACTACCCGGTGATTTGATTGGATTATGTATGGAAGGAAAAACCTTAGCGTATCAAGGGCGGCTCTATTCATCTTCCTGTGCAGAACCATCCCCTTGTAGAATGATTGCCATTCCATACTTTGCATGGGCCAATAGAAAAAAAGGCGACATGACTGTCTGGATTCAGGAAGGTTGACCATATCTGATTTTTACGGATGTTTTGTTCATATCCAAACCCAAAAAGATCTTAATTCCTCCTTGACAAAGATCATTTCATAATCGTTATAGAGGTTCTCTGGTTCATTGTTACACTATATCAAATAACCTGACAAAATAGAGTGAATAATAAAGTAAACGAATATGCTTGATTTTTGCATAATTCTCTGGTATACGAAGGGAGCCAAGCGTGGCAACACTTTGGCAACACAAAGTCGGACAGCCCATCCCAAAGGATGGAATATGACGAATGTGGATAATAGGAGCTAAATAAGCCTAACAAAATCGCTTAGAATGGCTTTGCCAGGAGCGAGTGGGAATAAGGTCCGGAATTCTGAAGCCCGCATGAAATTAGGGGTTCCGGGCGGTCAGACCTCGTGTAGCAACAATTTGGCAACAAAATCCATCATTCCGAAAATGAGGACTAACTGATTTCGTGAAAGTCAGTTAGCCCTATTTCTATGCAGATTTTCGGTAAGCGTCAAATAACGGGACGGATAGAATGAAGGGCAGATCCAGTTGTAAACTGTTAGCACGAATTCGTGCGGATTCGTACGAAACAATACTACTGATTGCAACTGGCGGATGTTAAGACCCTCAAGAACACTTTATGCTTTTCAAATTTCACCTAACCGTCAGTTAATAGCCTTCGTATGGCTTAATTGGAATAAACGAGGTACTTTGTATCATATGGGACTTTATTCGTCTAGAGAGTTGTCATTACTGTATGAAACTGATATAGAAATGTATTCAAGTATGCCTTTTTCAGATAATAGTCAGTATCTTTTGATCTGTTCTCTTGGATCATATTTCATAATTGTTTCCCCGCAGAGATCCATTAACCACAGCGGAGCTGTGGTATGGGAGGGAGAAATAATCAGCAAAACAGAAGATGCGACCGGAGTTATTCCCCAATTTCAAATATTTCTTAATTTTGGGGAATAGCCGCTGTATAATGAGGCCATCCGAAGCGGAGAGGAGGGCTGAGCCTTGAAACTGATCGTTCGCTCTGCGTATCTTGAGGAAATGGCTTCGCTGGCGCTGACGCCGGACATCAAAGTCATCACCGGTGTCAGGCGGTCAGGCAAATCGAAACTGATGGAAGCATTTTCGGAGCGGCTGAAACAGGCGGATCCCGGCGCAAACATCATCCATATCAACTTCAATCTGACGGAGCATGAGAGCCTGCTGGAGTACCACACGCTGGAGCAGTATATCGAAGCGCGTTATCAGGCGGAAAAGAGCAATTATGTGCTGATCGATGAAGTACAGATGTGTCCTTCCTTCGAAAAGGCCATCAACAGCCTGCACGCGAAGGAGAAACCTTAACTTCCTGACTATTTGACACTCAAACCATTGGCATTCAGTTTTCAATTGCCGAGAACGCTAGAAAAATCAACGTGTTCCGGCATTTTTCTGTTGCATTTGAGGGATAATTGCGGTACAATCTTTGAGGGTAATTAACACTCAATCAAGGAGGCCGCAAATGTACCTGAACTGCAGAATCAAAATCCCGAATACAGGCGGTAAGATTACCATCAAGTTCGTCGGCGGAACATCCTATGTCTATCTGGAGCAAGGACGGATCTACAATAAGGAAAAGAAGTACAACGTACCCAAACGGACATGCATCGGGAAACAGGATCCAGAGCAGACGGCATTCATGTATCCCAATGAAAAGTTTTTGAAATTCTTTCCGAGGGAGTTGCTTCCATTCGAGAGGGATACGTGCGTCAGGAGCGGATGCCTTCATATCGGTCCGTTCATTGTCATCCGTAAAATCATATCAGACTATCATCTAGATGAGATGATAGGCAGAATTATTGGTCAGGATGCAGGATTGTTTCTGGATCTGGCAGTTTATTCAATCATCAATGAGGATAATGCAGGTCAGTATTATCCGGATTACGCATATAATCATGCGTTGTTTACTGACAATATGCGGATCTACAGCGATGCGAAAGTGTCCCAGTTCCTTCAGGATGTAACAATTGACCAACGAATCAAATTCCTGAATGAGTGGAACGCGAAGCGCAATCACAGGGAGAAGATCTATATTTCGTATGACGCTACCAACAAGAAGAGCCAGGCCGGCGACATTGATATGGTAGAGATATCCTCCTTGAGTACCTTGGACTCCACCTTCATATCCTCGATTGCCTGGCGGATATACCGCAGGTCCGCGATCATGGTTGCCCGTTCCATGGCATGTTCTCCTGTCTCCCTGTGGGAAGCGCGTATAAACGTGACCGCCGTAAAAATCAGCGCCATCAGGGAAATCCCGATGGGCAGCCAGTCATGCAGAATATCCATTACCCCACCCCCAGTCCCAGCGCCATGGCGCAGGCCTCATAGATCTTCAGGCAGGCCGCGCGGTCCAGGGCAATTGTGAGCCGATCCCCGCCGGCAGGCGTACCGGGAAAAGCCACGTCTTCCATGACAAGGAATTCCTTTTTCACATATCCCTTGATACCCGCATATTCCACCTTGGCCCAGGTGTCATCCGTAGAGATCACGGACAGCTGTGCACCTTCCGGCAGCTTCTCCAAGCGCTTGGAAGATACACTCTTCGATGCCCGAAGGTTGGCACCATTCCCGTTTCCGCTCTCCACTCTTGCCGTTACAGTATTGCCTGCTGTATGTTCATAGGCAGCATCGCTCATCTTTGCTTTCTCCTGACTTCTGTTTTCCATCTCTCCGCCGGGCAGGCTGTCATCCCCTGGATCCCGTTTTCCCGTACCCTGTACAGCCTTCAAATCCGCCGCCATACGCCATCTGCCCAGCTTTCTGTCATGGGCGATCGGCCCGGGGCTGGTACAGTGAATGATGTCCAGCGGATCCACAGAGCGCACCACGCCCACGTGATAGTAATCCCGCAGGTCATGTCCGCTCCTGTACCGCTCCGGAAGACTGTATCCGTCATCGCTCAGAAGGCGGTACTTGAATACAATCTGCCCCGCCCGCAGCTGCGAGGCATCCGTCACCGAATGCAGCTGGTTCACTGCTTCCCGGGCAGCATAGTTGGACCCGTGAATGCCCTTCCATTTCTCCCCGCAAAGGGCGCATGCGCCGATGATCAATCCAATACAGTCGCAGGTGCCGTCCTTCCCCGTCCCGCCATTTCGATAGGCCTGCACCCGCGCGGCATTCCTGTCCACAGCGCCCAGAAACGCCTCTCTCGTCATGTCCTTCCCTCCCTTCTGCTCAAAAAGAGGAGGGCAGGTTCTCCCTACCCTCCCTGTGCTGTTCTGATGGGAAGCCTTCCCACGCGTCTCTCAAGCGGTGTGGCGGCTCAGGATCCTCAGACCAGCTCGTTAACCGCGATGGCGCCTTCGGTATCCAACGTCAGGTAAAAGGTCTTGGTGCCGGTGGTGTCCTGCACCAGGATCCCCCGGGGAATGTCCGTGGTGACCATGCCGTCATCGCCGACCACCAGCAGATGGCCCGCATTGAGCACTTCCTGATCGATCGCCACACAGCCTTCAATGGCATCCAGCGCTTCCGCGGAGTCCGCCAGCGCCTTGGTCACATCGGAGTCCTTCAGCAGGCCCCAGCTGTAGGTCTTTTCATTCCCGGTGCCCTCCGCCATGAAGCGGTAGGCAAACCCGGTGGCGGTATCATAGTAGATGTCGCCCAGGTGGACGTCCTTCTCCTCATTGGTGCTCCAGCCGCTGGCAGGCGTGTTCGCCAGGGTGGGCACGCCGTTTTCAAACCAGGTGGTCACCGCACCGTCGATCTGCGCCTGAAGCTCAGACTTGGCCGTGTTCACCGCCGCATTGATGCGGTCATCCAGCGTTTCGTTTCCCTGGGCATGGAGCATATTCTCCAGTACCGTGATACGGGTATCCAGGCCAGTGTCAGCAGTTTTGTAGTTATAAACCAGACGAGTATTCATATAGATTTCTCCTTTTCTCCGGCCTTTGCCGGTGCCCCATAAGACATCATGCATGGGTTCTGGCCGTCTTTGGGAAGTCCCATGCTCTTCAGCGCAATTGTGCGCATTGGAAAAGGCATCCGGGAAAGCTGTATCCGAATGCCTGCGTTATTCTGTAAGCCCGGGTTTTGGCCTGCCCGTCAGGCTGTGTCTAGCCGGGTGCCCGATGGATCCAGCGCACATCTTTCCCTCCTTATCCTTGCCCGCATGCTCTGCGGCTATGGCTGGCCGATCCTGTCAGCAGCGTGCATCCGTCCCGGTCCATACCACCGAAACAGACGCATGGTTTACACAAATTCATTGAGCGTCAGTTCCCCGGACTCATTGACGGTCAGCAGATAGGGCACGCCCATGGAAGAACGGAGGATCAGGCCTTCCGCCAAGGGATAACCGTTGAGCAGCTTAAAGGGATTATTCCGGATATAAGTGACGCTGGTTTCATCCTGCTCCACAAAGTCACTCTGGGCCTGAGATGCCATGCGCATATCCAGTGCGGCTACCTGGCCATCGGAGAGCACACCCAGCACGCGTCCCGCGTTATGCCGTCCCTGGTCCTTGCGTACCACATCCCCCAGCTGATCCACCGCGCTCTGCAGCGCTTTCTGCGCATCTTCCAGAGCACGTTCCAGGTTCCTCACCTTTTCAACGGTTGCCTGGCCGCCTTCCTTGTTCTGGGAAAGCTTTTCCTCGGTCCGTCCGCGCAGACGGCGCACGTCATCCGAGAGCCGGTGCACCTGTTCCTGCAGATCCCGGATCATTTCCCTGCGGTAGGGATCCTCATGCATCGGGGGCATCGGAGGCATGGGCGGCACAGGCGGCATAGGCTGCATGGGCGGGTGCTGGTTCCAGGCATTGTCCCGCATGCGTTCCACGGTCACCGAGGTATTCAGCACCGTCTGATTCAGCGTATCAATGGAGCGCAGCACATCCTTGGTCTGGCGGTCCAGGCTCTCCACCTGCTGGGATACACTGTTCAGCCTCTGTTCCCGGGCACCGCTGTCATTGCTCAGCCGGTCCACACGGTCGGTCAGCACATTCACGTCCCGCCGGATCTCCTGAACGCCATTGCTCGCGGAACCGGTCTTTTCTTCCAGGGTCGTCACACGCTCCGCCAGCTTGCCCCGGGCGGTTTCCTCGCGCTCCAGAGCAGCTTCCTGGCGCCGCAGACTGCTGTCCGTATCGGTTTCCAGACGGTTCATACGGTTCTCCGTCTCATCCAGCGTATGCCTGGAGGCGTTCATCTCTTTCTGGAGGTTCTGTACCTGCTGCCCGATCTCCGCGGTGGTGCTTTTCTGCGTCTGCGCACTCTCCTCCAGTGCTTCCAGGCGCTGTCCGGCATTCAGGGCCTGCAGCGTATCCTTCATTTCCTGAAGACTGTTTTTCTGTTCTTCGGAACCGCTGTCCAGGGATTCCTGCAGTTCCTGCACGTCCTGCGCCAGCGGCAGGACCATTTCCTCGGCGATCTCCCGTGCCTTCTGTTCCGCTTCCGCTTTTGCCTGCCCGATTGCTTCAGCCGTCTGTTCCCTGGTATCCCGGATCGCTTTTCCGACTGCCGCGGCATCCGCCGCTTTGCCTGCCTGTGTCAGTTCTGCATCCACCAGTGTCGCCATGCCCGCCGCAAGCGCTTCATTCACCTTGTTCTGGATTTCCTCGTACAGTGTGTCGCTGCCGGATCCACCGGGTTCGGTATTTCCACCGGCTGTTCCATCACCGCCGCCTGTTCCATTGCCCCCTGTTCCACTGCCGCCTGCCTGCCCGCTTCCGTCTCCCGTATTTCCGCTGTCATGTCCCTGGCTGCCGCAGCGGCATCCGGGCATGGGTCCGCCAGGCGGGGGCGGCGGGGGCGGAGGATACCCTCCGGCGGGGCTCATGGGTGCCATGGGCGGAGGCCCCGGGAAAGGCGGAGGATATCCCATAGGCGCACCGGGGTAGCCGGGATGCGCGCCGGGCACATGGATCATGACGTAGCAGCTGGAGACACGCTCATTGCTCTCCGGTGTCATACCGGTGACATGCAGGTAAAAGTCCCCCGGCCCGATCTCGCCGGGAATCTTGCACTGCCCGTTCACCAGCATCCGGTTCCAGGTGCGGCCGGCCTGGGTGAACTGCGCGAACTTCACGTATCGATCCCAGTCCCGGGTAAACGTGAAATCCATCCGGTGGTCTTTCAGTTCCTCCGGAGCCAGCAGCCGGACGCCTTCTACACGGAGGTTCTGTCCATCTACAATGATTCTCATGCTTCTGTTCCTTTCTCCCCATAGTGTCAAGTCGTAAGTGTTGATTTTCCTGAGTTTTTTCGGTTCAATACAAAACTTTGTGGGGTATCAACCGGATTTGACAAATTGATATGCTTCATCTATGCTGCTTCACTCTCTCGTTGCCAACATCTTTATTTGCCCAAACCATTTGATGACAAGGGAATCCGCCTCGTGCATCTTC
>JAFUFC010000069.1 GCA_017470095.1 Clostridia bacterium
ACGTGAGCGGTGTTGATCGTGATTCCGCGGGCCTTTTCTTCGGGGGCCTTGTCGATTTCATCGTACTTCATGGCCTGCGCGTGGCCGCCAGCGGCCAGCACCATGGTGATGGCAGCGGTCAGGGTGGTCTGGCCGTGGTCAACGTGGCCGAGGGTGCCAATGTTTACGTGCGGCTTATTGCGCTCAAATTTTTCCTTTGCCATGGGAATCTCCTCCGTTTCTTCTTGACGAAATGATGCCGGGCTAACAGCCGGGCGAACCTGGGTAAGCCGGCATCCATGCCGGTGGTCTTCCATGCCGCGAATCGCAAACATGGCAGTGGAGCGGGTGATGGGAATCGAACCCACGTGGTCAGCTTGGGAAGCTGAAGTTCTACCATTGAACTACACCCGCACACATCTTGTATTTTAACCAAATTTCCCATCCTTGTCAACACTTCCAACAAAATTTTCATCGCTTTGAAGGAATTTTTCGCTTTCGGCAGAACTTTCCATCCAGCAGCGTTTGGAAAGGAGACATTTTTATGCAATATGATCTCAAATATCTGGCCGTTCCCCTGCCGGAAGACGTGCTCAAATTAAAAGGGTACGGTGATTTGGACCGTTTGAACCGAGTCATCGATAAAAAGTTGGCCAAGGATATCCCCTATGCCCTGCGCCAGCGGCTGCTGCTGGAAAAGGAAATTCTGAAGTTGTGGCCTTTGGCCTATCCACACGACCAGGCTGCCGCCATGAAGCAGCTGAAAGAATGCTTCGGGGAAGATTTTTCTGAAGAAGAATTGGAAGATCTGCGGGACGAGGACGCCGTCGAGTGGGCATACATTAACGGCCAAATCCACTACAAGAATAATTTCCTCTATAATCTCATCAAGACCCGCACCCAGTACGAGGAACGGGTGGTTCCCGCCCTGCGGGAAAAATATCATTATAAACAAGACAACGCTCAGATGCTGAACGCCCTGATCGCCCGGATCAAGCATGAGGGCGGCGTGAAGGCCCGCATTCACATGCGCTCCACCATGACCATTGATCCTGTGCTGGGTCGGGAAGGACAAAATGTATACGCCCATCTGCCTCTGCCCATTGAGTATGCCCAGGTAAAGAATTTTCATTTGCTGTCCCTAAGCCATCCGGAAGACGCCATCATCGCCCCGGCAGAATATCCCCAGCGGACGGTCTGCTTCCATGCGGCGCCAGACAAGCCTTTTTCCGTAGAATACACCTATGAAACCCACATGGTGTACAACGACCCGGACCCGGACAAAGCGCTGCCCCAGCAGCCCACTTTCTTTACCGAGGAATACGCCCCCCACATCGTATTCACCCCTTATCTTCGCATGCTTTGTAAAGAGATCGTGGGTGACGAAACCAATCCTTTGCGCAAAGCCCGGAGAATCTATGATTTCATCACCACCAAGATGATCTATTCCTTCATGCGGGCCTACATGACCATGCCCAACGTACCCGAATACGGCGCGACTTCCCTGAAAGCGGATTGCGGCGTGCAGGCGCTCTTGTTCATCACCCTGTGCCGCATCGCGGGCATTCCTGCCCGGTGGCAGGCCGGATTGGAGGTCAGTCCTCTGGACGTGGGCTGCCACGATTGGGCCCAGTTTTACATTGCCCCCTTTGGCTGGCTGTTCTGTGATCCTTCCTTTGGCGGCAGTGCTTATCGCATGGGACACAAGGAGCGGTGGAATTTCTATTTCGGGAACATCGACCCCTACCGCCTCCCGGCCAATTCTGATTTCCAGCACGATTTTTATGTTCCCTTCCACCATCTGCGCTATGATCCTTATGACAACCAGAGCGGCGAAGCGGAGTATGAAGACGCTGTGGTGCCGCACCAACATGTAAACTCAGAACACAAAGCCCTGAACATTGAACTATTCTGAATTATTGCACGAAAAAAAGGATCGGTCAAAACAGCCGATCCTTTTTTGTATCATTGATTAATGATCCATCCGGGAGTAGTTAGGGGCTTCCTTAGTGATATAAATATCGTGGGGATGGCTTTCGGTCAGGCCCGCGCCGGTGATGCGGATGAATTCCGCGTTCTGCCGCAGATCTTCGATGGTGGGCGTGCCGCAGTAACCCATGGCAGAGCGCAAGCCGCCCATCAGCTGGAACACCGTTTCAGACAGTGCCCCCTTGTAAGGCACCCGGCCTTCCACTCCTTCGGGCACCAGTTTCTTGGCGTCCTCTTGGAAATAGCGGTCCTTACTGCCGTTAGCCATAGCGGCCAGGGAACCCATGCCACGGTAGGTCTTGAAGGAACGGCCCTGATAGATTTCCATTTCGCCGGGGCTCTCCTCCGTGCCGGCAAACAAGCTGCCCAGCATGACGGCCTTGGCACCCGCGCCGATGGCCTTGGCGATATCTCCGGAATACTTAATGCCGCCGTCGGAGATGATGGGGATATTGTGCTTGTCCGCTTCTTCCACGCAGTCGGACACGGCGGTAATTTGAGGTACGCCGATACCGGCCACCACGCGGGTGGTGCAAATAGAGCCGGGGCCAATACCCACTTTCACGCAGTCCACACCGGCAGCAATCAGATCATGAGTGGCGCCAGCAGTGGCTACATTGCCGGCAAACAGCTGGATATTGGGATACGCTTTGCGAATTTTTTCGATAGTGTGCAGCACGCCCATGCTGTGGCCGTGAGCAGTATCGATGGAAATCACGTCCACTTTAGCCGCCACCAGCGCTTCGATGCGCTCCATCACATCGTGGCTGACGCCCACGGCGGCAGCGCACAGCAGCCGGCCATGCTCATCCTTGGCGCTGTTGGGATATTTGGTGGCCTTTTCAATATCTTTGATGGTGATCAGGCCCCGCAGATTGCCCTGACTATCGACGATGGGCAGTTTTTCAATCCGGTGCTCGGCCAGAATATCCTTAGCCTCATCCAGGGTGGTTCCTTCTTTGGCGGTTACCAGGTTCTTGCTGGTCATCACCTGGCCGATAGGCTTGTTATCATCCGTTTCAAAGCGCAGATCCCGGTTGGTCAAAATACCCACCAGCTTTGTGCCTTCGGTAATGGGCACGCCACTAATGCGGTACCGAGCCATCAAGGCCTTGGCATCGGCAATCAAATGTTGAGGAGAAAGTAAAAAGGGATCGGTAATCACGCCATGCTCGCTGCGCTTAACCTTGTCCACGTGGGCGGCCTGCTCGGCGATGGACATATTCTTGTGAATCACACCCAAACCGCCTTCCCGGGCAATGGCGATGGCCAGCCGGGCGTCGGTCACAGTATCCATAGCGGCAGAGAGGACCGGAATATTCAGCTTGATTTTTGGCGTCAGCTGAACGGCCAGCGATACATCCTTGGGCAGAATCTCACTGCGGCGCGGCACCAGCAGCACGTCATCAAAGGTCAATCCTTCCCGAACGACTTTCTGAATCATAGCGTTTCCCTACCCCCTAATCAGTATTTTGCAAATTATATCGCAATTGAACTAATCCTGTCAATTGATGATCCGGAATTTTTTCTATAAAATGTTACATTTTTTGCAATAATTGGCTTCAATCAATCAATTTCGTCAAATTGAACAAAAAATGCCCCGTCCGGCACTTTTTGGAATCCGGTATAATGTTTTTGCCAATCTGGAGCATAAAAGCACATGCCGGTGGCAGTCCGGCGTGAGAAACCGTCAGTAACCCTCCCTCTCGTGGGGCATCCATTGTTCTAAAACGGGACTGGCAGAACGGGAGGAGTGTGATAATCGGTATTACACCAACGGTCTTCTTTGACGGTCGATTCTGGGGCGGCATCTTTGAACGAATAGAGAACGGAGAGCTAACAGCTACCCATTCCATCTTTGGAACAGATCCAGAGGATCAGCAGATCGATGATTTCACGCTGCATGATCTTTGCAATCTTCGTTTTTCTCCAGCCGTAGATGACAGGAAAGCGTCATCCATGGTATAAAATCCAAAGCACCGACAGCGGCAGGCTGCGCATGCCCAAGGAAAAAACATCGGAACCCGATCTTAGCGAGCCATGATGCTGACGCATGAGGAAAACAAGGTGCAGCAGAAAACGCAAAGCAAGGGACGCTGTGTAGCTGAAGAATAGTGCAAATATGAACTTTGTCCCCAAAAAGGAAAAGCACCGTGGGTATTGACTCACAAAAAAGCGTTTGAAGTAATTTGAGGCATTTGGGGCTCTATGCTTAATTTATTCACGCAAAAACCCTGTACCATCTCTGGCACAGGGTTTTGAAAACAAGTATGATTGATCAGCGCTTGCTGAACTGAGGCGCGCGACGGGCGGCTTTGAGACCGTACTTCTTGCGCTCCTTCATACGAGGATCACGGGTGAGGAAACCAGCCTTCTTCAGGGCGTCCCGCAGTTCGGGATTCGCCTTGCACAGGGCACGGCTGATGCCGTGACGGATCGCACCGGCCTGGCCGGTCAAACCGCCGCCATTCACGTTGACCAGCACATCAAAGCTGCCGCCCACGTTGGTGAGAACGAGGGGTTGACGCACCGTCATTTTCAGGGTTTCCAGACCAAAATAATCATCGATATCCCGTTTGTTGACCAGGATTTTGCCTTCGCCCGGCACCAGACGCACACGGGCAACCGCGCTCTTGCGGCGGCCAACGGCATTAAAATCATTCGCCATGTTGATTGCTCCTTCCGCTCAGCTTACTTGATGAGTTCCAGCACTTCGGGCTTCTGCGCGGCCTGTTCATGCTCGGGGCCGGCGTACACGCGGAGCTTGGAGGCCATCTGACGGCCCAAGGGGCCCTTGGGCAGCATGCCCACGATGGCGTGACGGACTGCGAACTCGGGTTTTTCATTGATCAGCTTGCGGTATTTGGTCTCTTTCAGACCGCCAGCATAGCCGGAATGATGGTAATAAATCTTCTGATCCAGCTTTTTGCCGGTCAGCACGATTTTGGACGCATTGATGATGATCACATGATCGCCGGTATCCACATGGGGAGTATAGGTGGGCTTGTTCTTGCCACGCAGGATATTGGCCACCTGGCTGGCGAGACGGCCAAGCACCATGCCGTCTGCATCAACGACATACCACTTGCGCTCTACATTCTGCGCATTTGCCATAAAGGTTTTCAAGTGAATTTCCTCCTTGAAATCGAGTCAACTTTGTGTTGCCTTCCGGTGATGGTCGCACCGTGGGGCGGTGAACAATAGTTTCCGGGGCTAGCGGAGCCTATTGATGCGTCTGGTAGTATACGAAATTTTCCGTCTTTTGTCAAGCATTTTTCAGGATTTTTTGTCTTCTTTTTTCATATTTTTTTACTTTCCTGTCATGGGCCTGTCCCATTCGTATAATTTTGATTTCTTTGTGCAAGCTATTGACTGAAAGGCGGTGAAAAAACTGCTGTATCTGCAAATCAAGGCACGGGTAGCGGTAAAGCCCGGGGAACAGTTGAAGGTGCATCATGTGGCGGACGCCCGGGACACGGAAGGGCACCAGGTGATGGATTTACCGGTGGAATGCCCGCAAAATCCGGGCGTATGGCGGCTTCCGGCCATGGCGGTGGTCAAGGCAGTGGAAAACGCCTGCCCCCAAATCACCGTAATGGGTCCGAGCGAATGCTTTGTGCACGTGGTACCGGAAAACAAGCGTAACAAAACCCATCCTTTGCGCACGGTAATTGCCTTTTTGCTGCTGATGCTTGGCAGTGCGTTGGCCATCACCTGGTTCCACGCCGATGTGAACATGCTGGACGCCCAGCAGAGCCTGTATAAGCTGCTGACTGGCCATGAAGCGGAAAACATCTGGATGATCTCGATTCCCTACTCCATTGGCGTTTTTTTCGGCGTGTCCCTTTTTTATGCTCTGTTGGGACGCAAACGCACCGTGGCGCCCTTGGAAATTAAACTGGAAGAGTACCGTCAGTCGGCTGAGCAAGCCACGGGGCTAACGCCATGATGGATTCCGTCATCGCCGTTTTCTTTGGCCTGCTGGGTGGATCCACCCTGGGATTGTGCATGGCGCCTTTGTGGATGATGCTGGAATTACCCATGCGGGTAACCGATATTTTTAACGCAGGCAGCATGAAGCTGTGCGCCATTGCCCTGGCGCTGGGAGCCACCATTGGTACATCGCACCTGGAAGGATTTTTACCCGACGCTGTGGGCGAATTATCGATGGCTTTCGGCGGCCTGTTCGTGGGTATGTTTGCCGCCGCGCTGGAGGAAGCGGTGGAAGTGGTGCCGGTACTTTTTGACCGGCTGAGCATCACCACCGATATGCGTTTTGCCGCCGCGGCCATGTCCATCGGAAAAACCATCGGCGCTATCACCGCCAGTTTCATGGGAGTGTGATTAGCATGATGAAAAAAAGCCCGCCTTTCCCCCATCCTTTAGATTATTTGCCCCGGCCCGGCAACCGGGAAATCCGCTGCCAGCCGGTGCCTATGTTACCCCATTCCCGCAGCGAAAGGAAGCAAGAAAATGGACAAGAATCAACAAACTGACCGGAAAGCCGCACTGGAACATTACGCAGAGTTAGTCCACCGTTTTACTCCCAAATCCCATTTGGCGCAGGGTTGTCTGCGGGCTTTTTGGGTGGGCGGCAGCATCTGCATGCTGGGCCAGGCCATCGCCGACGTGGGCGCCAGTTGGCTAAAGTTAACCACCACCTCTTCCCTGATGTTGGCATCGGTAGTGCTGGTTTTTTTAACAGCCCTGCTCACCGGCATCGGCATATTTGACAAAATCGCCCAATACGCGGGCGCAGGAACCGTGGTGCCTATCACAGGCTTTGCCAATGCCATGGTATCTCCCGCTATGGAATTCAAACCGGAAGGCTGGGTGCTGGGCACCGGCGCACGGCTGTTCACCATTGCCGGGCCGGTATTGGTGTTCGGCATCAGTTCATCGGTGGTCGTGGGCGTTCTATACTATTTTATCCGTTGGTAAGGAGGATTACCACATGCCGCAAAACCGCATCGGTGAAAGAACCATCCTGTTTCCCCACGCGCCAGGCATCCTGGCCGCAGCGGCCGTAGTCGGCCCAAAGGAAGGCAAAGGACCTTTCGGCCAGGCCTTTGACCTGGTCATAGACGATCCCATGTACGGCCAGGAAAGTTACGAGCAGGCGGAGCACGCCATCTACCGGGAAGCCTGCCAACGCTGCTGTCAAAAAGCAGGCATTGAAACCCGTGACGTTCAGGCCCTGCTGGGCGGCGATTTGCTCAACCAGATCATGGCCGCTTCCTTGGCTGCCCGGGAACTGGAGGTGCCTTTCCTGGGGCTGTACGGCGCTTGCTCCACGATGTCCGAATCCTTAATTTTGGGAGCCATCCTGACCGATGGAGGCTATGCTTCCCCGGTCATCTGCGCAGCGGGCAGCCATTTCTGCACGGCGGAGCGGCAGTATCGCTTTCCTTTGGAATACGGCGGCCAACGCTCCCTGGCAGCCCAATGGACAGTAACCGGCACTGGCGCTTGTCTGCTTAGCGGCGAAGCCGAAACGGCCATGGCTCATATCACCGGCGCCACCATCGGCCAAGTGGTCGACATGGGCATTAACGACGCAAGTAACATGGGAGCGGCCATGGCTCCGGCAGCCGCCAACACGCTTTTGCGTCATTTTCAGGATACGGGCCGCACGCCGGAGGATTATGACAAGATCATTACCGGCGATCTGGGCCAGGTAGGCAGTGATCTGCTGCGGGAATTGTTAAAGGAAAGCGGCATCACGCTGACGAAAGAAAAACACCTCGATTGCGGCTTGGAAATTTTTGATCCCAAGGATGATATCCACGCCGGCGGCAGCGGCTGCGGCTGCTCGGCGTCGGTGCTGGCTTCTCACTTGCTGCCCCGCATCCATAAAGGGGAATGGCAGCGCATTCTGTTCATGGCCACCGGCGCGCTGCTCAGCCCCACCACCAGCCAACAGGGCGAAACCATCCCCGGCGTAGCCCACGCTGTGGTCATTGAAGGAGGAAAATAAAAAATGCTCACTTACATTAAAGTGTTTCTGGTGGGCGGATTGCTCTGTGCCATCGGCGAAGCGCTGATCCTGAAAACCAAATTGACCCCCGCCCGCATCTTGGTCACTTACATTACTGCCGGAGTGGTCCTGAGCGCCGTGGGCCTATACGCGCCTCTGGTGCGCTTTGCTTCCGCCGGGGCCACCGTGCCCCTGACCGGCTTTGGCCACGCCCTGGCCCAGGGAGCCATCTCCGGCGTGCAGGAAAACGGGCTGCTGGGCGCTTTTACAGGCGGGCTGTCCGCCACAGCCGGAGGAATTGCCGCCGCCATCTTCTTTGGTTTCTTGGCGGCCATGTTTTTCAAGCCCCAGCCCAAGGATTGATGAAGCGCTTCGGCGCTTTTTTTATTGATTAAATTCTTCTCTCCCGTGAGGGATGGGCCTTGTGAATAAAATGGAAATATGGTATAATTAGTTGATTTTTATCAATCGAGGTATTGTTTATGAAGCGTACAACGATGTTCATTTCTTTCCTGCTGATGCTGGCGTTGTTTTTTTCCTTCTCCGCTCAGGCGGAAGACGCCGCTGCCATTCGGGGTTATAAGAGCGGCCAAGGTTACCAATATGTGCAATTTGGTTCTTATCCCACGGACGCGGACGGTACGGTTCGTCCCATCCTGTGGCGGGTACTGCGCTCCGCCAACGGCGAAGCGTACTTGCTGACCGAATATGTTCTCTTCGGTTGCCCGCTCCATGGGGATTATGACCATTACAATGGCTGGGAAAAAAGCGATCTGTACAAATATTTGAACGACACTTTCAAAAATGACGCCTTCACTCCGGCGCAGCAGGCCGCTCTGATCAACCGCACCGAGGATAACGCGCTGGTTACTCTGATCACCTCCGATGAAATGAAAGACGCGTCCATCGGCTTTACCTCCAATAAAGACCGGCTGTGCGAAAGCACGGCCTATGCCAAAATCCTCCAAGATCCTCCCCTATGGGAAATTCCCAAGTCCAACAACAAAGGCCGGTGGAAGAAGCTGTACGTTTACTCCAACGGCCACAAGTACAGCCCCTGGTGGTCCCGCACCCGTTCTACTGATTACAAGCATGAGCAGCGCCGGGTGATGGACGATGGCAAGATCGGGCGCATTTCCGTTGGCAATACCGACCTGGGCGCCCGTCCGGCGGTAAATGTGGATTTAACCAAATTGACCATTGCGGCCGGCAATGGCACAATGGCTTCTCCTTTTGTGCTGGCGGCCGTGGAAGAGGCCGTAGCGGAAGTGACTGCGGCGGAAGCAGAACCGCTGGTGAAAACTACGCCGGAGCCTGTCCAAGCAGAAACCACCCCTGAGCCGAAGCCCGAACCGGAACCCATTGTGGAAAAAACGCCCGTTCCCACCGCTGCGCCCGTCCCGGTGTCCGCTGTTGAAGGCGGCTTCACCGCCGGTTCCAATCCGCGCTACATCCGGGATGAGTTCCCCACCCTGACGACCGCGGGTTTCCTTCCGGAGGGCGAGCCAGAATTTGTATATCAGGATGACGCCAACGGCGTGTGGCTCTATGCTTCCCAAACCATCCGCATCCAGATCGAGCGGCAGGAAGGCACTTTGAAAAAAGGCAAAACCCGCTGGCTGCAAGCCCGAATTTTCTGTCGGGATGCCGGAGAAATCATGAATTTTTTCCCCTTCAATAAGGACAAGTACACCAATCGCTACACCATGACCAAGCCGGAAAAAATTGCCCAGCAGCATCACCTGGTGTTTGGCGTCAATTCCGATTATTTCATCTATCGTGTGGGCCAATCCTTCAATATCAAAAGCTATGCCATCGGCGTGGTGATTCGGGACGGCCAGATTTTCTACGATAAGCCAAAGAAATCCTCGTCCCTGCCGCCCCTGGACGTAATGGCCTTTTATCCAGACGGCAACGTGACCGTGCATCAAAACAACACCACCACCGCCAAAAAGCTGGTAGCCGCCGGAGCTACTGATACCGTTTCTTTCGGGCCCATCCTGGTGGAAAACGGCGCTATTTCACCCCGGGCCGCCCAGTTTGGCGAGGTGCTCAATCCCCGCACCGCCTTTGGCATGGTGGAGCCGGGCCACTATGTGGCCGTTGTGGCTGACGGACGGCTCAAGAAAGCCGAAGGCATCGAAGGCGTTACCTGCCAATGGATGGCCGAAAAAATGATGGAATTGGGCTGCGACACCGCCATCAACCTGGACGGCGGCGCCACTTGCACCATGATCTTCATGGGGCAGCGACTGAACAAAATCGGCAATTACGGCAGCGGCGCCGCCGGCAACCGGGAACAGAACGAATTGCTGGGCATCGGCCAATCCAGCGCCGTTCAGTGAGTTTCCTCATTTCAGATTGCCTCGCAAAAGAAAAAGCGTAAAAAACGATCGTTAAATGTAGGGGCGTATATCCTGCATCCAAAAAGCAGCCGAACAGTAAAAGCCTGAAGCACCAGGAAATTCGGGAAATTTCAGCGGGCGGATAATATCCGCCCCTATTTTTTGGGAGACGTTCGGTTCGTTACTTTTTCCTACGTTGGGGCAAAAACAGAACGGATGAGCAGCAATACCATTTTTATTTTTCATAAACATGAAATTTTGAGAAATTCTTTAAAAAATCAAGAAATCAAGAGATAATCATCAAAAAAACCATGTTTTGACCTTCTTTGACTTATTAATATATTTGACCTTCTTTGATCTATGACGTATACTAACAGCGTCATCAGGAAAGAATGATCCTGAGGACAGGAAATGAAAAATGTGCCCAACCGGGCAACGCCCGATTGCAAGGAGGTTGAAAATTATGTTGTATTCCATGATGCCTTACCGTTCCCATCGTCTTCCCCAGCGTTATGACCAGACTCCGTCTCTGTTTGACGACCGCTTCTTCCGTTCGTTCTTTGATATGAATGATTGGATGGGCAATATGGGCTTCCGTGTGGATATCCACGACGCGGAAGATCATTATGAGCTGGAAGCTGAACTGCCTGGCGTCAGCGAAGATCAAATCAACCTGACCGTGGAAAACGACGCCCTGACCATCTCTGCCGACATGCAGAGCGACCGCAAGGATGAAAAAGCCTATTACAGCGAACGCCGTGTGGGCCATGTGAGCCGCTCCTTCAGCCTGGATGGCATTGATCAGGAGCATATTACCGCCGATTATAAAAACGGCATTCTGACAGTGACCCTGCCCAAGACCCAGCCCACTCAGGCCCCCGGCGCCCGCCGCATTGCCATCGGCCATGCCGGCACGGAAAACAAGGATCAGAAAGCTTGAGAAGAAGGGATGTGAGGGTCTCTGCGTCCCTCACACTCCCGCACCAGGAGATTTCATCTCCTGGACCTCTGACTGCGGAATGGGGTTGATTTGGGAAAAGCAGCATTGTTCCGCTGTTGGGGGAAGCATGTGAAACGGAAGTGACGGCGTCAGCTTCTGGCCCGGCGTCCATAGGACGCCAGCCTGGATGCATTGTATCCGGGGGAACCCATAGAACAAATCGGAGAGGAAAGCGAGCTTTCCTCTCCGATTTTTCTTGGGTTCTTGGGGCCAGAAGCCTCGATGTACACAGCCCTCCCGCAACAGGCGAGCACTGTATGCGAACCGAAACAATGCCCAACGCCTAATTGGATACAAGGCTTGAAAACCCTTGCCGCGGGTCTGGGGGCGCGGAGCCCCCAGCATTCCCCTCTCCCTCATTCCTCCCTGATTTTTACTTCGATCACCCCGTAGGTATTTTTCTCCCATGCGTCGTAGGGCTGAATATACAAGGTATCTCCCTGGAACGAAGCGGAAACGGAATCGCCGCTTTGGACGAAGTGGACATCATCCGGGCTGCCGTATGAGCCGCCCAGGGTGGCCCCGCCCGGCAATTCTTCGCCGGTATCCGGATCGATGGCCCGGAACCACAGGTTGATATCAACCTGTTGGATGGCCCTGGCCAGCTCCGTATCCGCCTGGCTTTCATCTATATGCCACACATATTCCAGGTGCAGTCCCATACGGCCCTCAGCCAGGTTCAGTTGATCCAGCACGACGGGCAATCCTTCCACCGGGCGTTGGATCTCCACGCTCCAGGTTTTGAGCGGTTCCACGGGCACGGTGATTTCGATTTCCTGCCGATGGATCGGCCCGCCGTCCTCTGGATACACATACACCCTCCACTGGAGCTTCGCCTGTCCCTCTTCAACCTGCACGTCCTCAGCCGTTAAGAAGTAGGCCAAACGTTTGCTTCCATCTTCCATCCAATAGTCGGCGCCCCCGGTCAGTACTTGATCGGCCTGACAGAAGCCCATTCCCACCCAGTACAGGGGCAGATTGTGCTGCCTGGCGTACTCTGCAACTGGCATCAGGCCCGCTTCATCCTCCTGCATTTCGAGATACAGATCGCCAATGGGATCATCCTCCATGATGTCCTCTCCCCGGAACAAAGCCGGCTGCCCGTCGGCGCGGCTGATTTCCACGATGGCGCTGAGCTGATTCCCATCCACGTAGGCGTCCCGGATATGGAAGGTCAGCCCATCCAGCTCCTGGGTAAAATTTCCCGCAAAGCCGCTGTCAAAATCCCGAGGCGCGTTCACGTTGTCGCCATAGCGCTGATTGAAATAATCCCCAATGGTCCACACGTTGGTCGCGGCGTAAACCGCGCCGGTCAGGGCGAGGATCAGCGCCAGCACCAGCACGGCCATGCGCAATGAAAACTTTTTCACAGTCTTTTCCTCCTCCAGATGATTCAGCGTCTGCCGCATCCGGGCGTCAAACGCAGGCGATGGATTCCCAAACGCCGCCTGCCAATCCTCTTTCCGGTTCAGCATATCGCATCCTCCTTCAATGTTTCTTTGATTTTTTCCCGTGCCCGGGCCAGGCGGGAGCATACCGTACCCTTGGGCACGCGCATGATTTTTGCGATCTCCTCTACTGGGTACCCTTCCATGTAGAACAGCACCACCGCCAGCCGCATGCCCTCGGGCAGACGCAGGATGGCCTCCCGCAGTTCGGCATTGGTTCCCTGGCTCTCGTAGGGCCTGTCCGGAAGGACATCTGACGGGATCATGCGTTTTTGTTTTCGTTGGATGTTCACGCATTCCCTGATCAGAATGCGGATCAGCCAGGTGCGGAAATAGCCTTCTTCTTTCAAATGGCCCAGGCCCTGCCATGCTTTCAGCAGCGCTTCCTGCACGGCGTCGGCGCGATCCTGCTCCTGGCGCAGGTAGGCGCAGCTGACGCGGTAGAGCGTGCCTTTGCTTTCCTCCACCTGCCGGATGAATTCTTCTTGGGTCAAAGTGTTTGCTCCCTTCTGCTGCATGAGCTCTTGCACCTATTAGACGGGCAAGGAAGGCGTGCGATTCCCCACATTGCGAAAAATTGTATCATTTTCCCGCTTCCCAGGCAACAAAAAAGCCGCTCCCACAAAGAGAGCGGCCGATCCATTCGCGGCCAAGGCATGCCTTGGATCAGGTATTACCGAAGATGATAATTGATCAGAATTTCAGCATATAGGTGCTCACGTAGCCCTGCTGGCCATCGATTTCCACCTTGCTCCAGTTGACGCCTTTTTCCAGAACGGTCACTTCAGTGCCCACGGGATAGGCCTTGATGATCTTGGTTTTCATGCCGGGATACTGGCGGAAATTGACCACGGAGCCGCCGTTGATGTTCTTCATGGTGGCCTTTACCGGACTTTCCAGGGGCTTGGTGTAAGCGGGAGCCTTGGCGGCAGCCAGGAATTTGCTGCTCATGTAGCCTTCCTTTTCTTCCACCTTCACCTTGTGCCAGGCAGAGCCCTTCTGCACCACGGTGACGGCGGTGTCGATGGGGAAGGAAGTCAGGATTTCCGCGTCAAGGCTGGGAGCAGCACGCAGGTTCAGGCCGATGCCGGTGTTGGTGCGCACGTACATGGTGCTACCGGACGCGCCGGTGTTCAGGTACTTGGTCATCATATAGCCTTCCTTGCCGTTCACCTTCACCTTGCACCATTCATCGCCGGATTCGACGATTTCAATCCAGGTGCCCGTCCAGTACTGGCCCAGCACCTTGGCTTGCAGGGATGCTGTTTCCCGCAAATTCAAGCCGCCGCCCTTCACGGTAGCATATTCGCTGGCAGAGCCCGCCAGGGGCGTCAGGCACAGAGAAGCCGCCAGCAGCGCCGGCAGAATGCGGGAAGAGGTACGTTTGTTCATGGGGATTTCCTCCTTTGTTGATGTGTGTATTCCGGCCTTGGCCGTTCATCAACAAATACGGAATGTTTCCCCGGTTTATTGCAAGAATTCGGTATGTTTTGTTGCCAATGATTGGCATTTCTCATCTTATTTTCCTGGTTTTCCCAACTTGAAAATCAATTAACTCCCGTTTTTTCCTGTGATTTCAACTTTTACGCCAAGAAGCTTTTTTCAGTCCCTCCCACATATTCCCAATGACGTGCTTTTCTAAGCATGCTTTCTTTTTGGGGCAAAAAAGAAAAATAATAAATTCCTTGCAAAACAGCTTCATTCCCTTTATAATATGAAGTAACAAAAAAATCTTATGGAATTTATAGGAGGGATACCATGCAAGCACTCGAAACCGGGAAGAAAAAACGCTTTTCGGTGAAAGAATGGAGCTGGATCATGTACGACTGGGCCAACTCCATTTATGCCACCAATATCATGGCCGCCATCTTCCCCACCATCTTCGTTTCCATCGCTGGGGACGCGGGCGATATCTGGTGGGGCTACGGCACATCCATCGCCACCTTCATCGTGGCCCTTCTGGCCCCCATTCTCGGCGCCGTGGCTGATTTCAAAGGCATGAAAAAGAAGCTGTTCACCGCCTTCATGCTGACCGGCGTAGCGTTCACGTTCCTGATCGCGCTGGTGATGAACAATTGGAAGCTGATGCTGGTGGGCTATATTTTGAGCCGCATCGGTTTCTCCGGCTCCTGCCTGTTCTATGATTCCTTCCTGACGGACGTGACCACGGACGAACGGATGGACAAGGTATCCTCCTGGGGCTACGCCATGGGCTACATCGGCGGCAGCACCATCCCCTTCGTCATTTCCATCGCGGTGCTCCTGGTACTGGGCTATTCGAACCCCATCGCCCAGAAATTCGCCATCCTGATCACCAGCGTGTGGTGGCTCGTATTCTCCATTCCCTTCCTCAAGAACGTGGAGCAGGAGCACTACATCGAGCGAACCAAAGACAATTCCATCGGCCAGATTTTCCGCAACATCGGCCACACCGCCAAAGATATTTTCAAGCGCCGCGGCCTGTTCCTGTTTGTGCTGGCCTACTTCTTCTACATCGACGGCGTGGGCACCATCATCAGCATTTCGACGGCCTACGGCACGGTGCTGGGCCTGGGCACGGTGGGCATGATCCTGGCGCTGCTGGTCACTCAGATCGTGGCCATGCCCTGCTCTATCCTGTTTGCCAACCTGGCAGCCAAAATCACCGCCCGGAAGGCCCTGATCGGCGCGATCATCGTCTACACGTTGATCTGCGTGGTGGGCTTCTACATGGGCTTCTCCCTGGAGCCCCATCAGGAAGCCTATGAAGCGGCGCTGAAAGCGGAGTATACAGAGCCTTTGGCCGATCTGACCGACGATGATGCCATCGCCCTGCGGGATCAGATTTCCAAGCTTTTTACTGACGCCAACGCTTCCTCTAAAATCCTGGAGCTGCAAAAGGGATTGACTGAGGAAAAAGCTTCCGCGCCAGAAACAGTGAAGGTGTTTGAAACGGCGGTTTCCTTCCTGGCCAAGAACGAAGATTTGGGCATCAACAACAGCACCGGCGTTATCACCCATTTCCGCCATGCCATTTTCTTCTCCACCATCCTCTTTTGGGCCATGGCCTTCATGGTGGGCACAGTGCAGGGCGGCATCCAAGCCGTCAGCCGCAGCTATTTTGGCAAGCTGATTCCCAAGGAACGGAGCAACGAATTCTTTGGCTTCTTTGATATCTTCGGCAAGTTCGCTTCCGTTCTGGGCCCCTTCCTCTACTCCCTCATCGGCACCTGGACCGGCCGCAGCAGCTATGGCGTGCTGGCGCTGATCTGCCTGTTCCTGGTGGGCCTGGTGATCATGATTCGGGGCAAGAAGGATTTTGAAGCCCTGGATAGCGGCGCGGAGGCATAATCCTATCTATACAAAAAAGCACCGTTTTCAAGCGGTGCTTTTTTTAGATAGATTTTTCAGCAGCCAGGCAAATCCCTTAGCGGTACGCAAATCAGCATTCGCAAAATGATTTCCCACGTTCCATTCCAAGGTGCTGAGCACAGCTCCCTCTGTGAATCGCTGCGCCTGCGCGCGAATATTCTGGCCAACCTGGGCCATAATCGGGTTTCTCGTTTTCTCTTCCCGATCACCAAGGCTCAGGTAAAAAGCTGCTGCCTTTGGGGTATTTTCAGCAATATATTTCATCCATCCCGGAAACCAAACAGAGGGCGAAACAGCGGCGATGCCGTCAAATACCGTCGTCTGATACCCAGCCCATAGGGCAAACAGCCCCGCCAGGGAATAGCCGCCCAGAAAGATCCGTCGATTTTCCACCGTTCCGCACGCCGCACGCAGGGAAGGCAGTCCTTCATCCAGGAGAAAAGCCAGGGTTTCCTTCGCCCCACTGCCAAAGGGCGCCTGACCAAAAACCGGCGGCGCCGACCATGGGGACATTTCCTCCCGCCACCGGGCAACCTGCAAACCGATCAGCCACAGCTCCTTCCCAGTGGAGGCGGTGATCTGTCCATACTCTCCCTCGAGCATGCCCTCTTCCCCTGCGGCCAGGGGCTGAACCAGCCAATCCGCCGCCTCCGGATGCCCCCAAGCCGCGAACGAGCGTCCCTTCACCGTCCATTGCCGATCCATATTCAACCTTGAATAGCCGCGCTATTTTTTCCGGCTCCGATCCGGGCCGTGTAACGGAATCCCACGGGGTAAACGCCAAACTCCAGGAACGCGATGACCGCGTACCGAGCGCTGCGCACCATCAGCGCGCTCAAGCTTCCCCCGTCCAGGAATTCCTTCGAAAAGGGCAATTTCAGCAACTTATTCAGAAGGAAATAGAGCGCCACACCGCCGAGGAGACGCAGCGCCACGCGCAGGGGACTTTTCGTGTTATCAAACTTCACGTACTTTTCTTCCAGCAGGGAGCCGCCCATGAACCCGATCAGCAGCCCGACGCCGGTAAAATAATCGGCGCTTTTGCAGTAGAAAAAACCTGGGATGGCTGTTGCCAGCAGGATCCCGTACAGCAGCGCCGTGTTCCGGACGCGGCTTTGCAGCCAGGGGATCACGACGATCGCCGCCACGCCGATCAGCCAACCCGCCAGCACATCGGTGGGATAATGAGCGCCCACCACCACCCGGGAAACGCCCACCAGCAGCGGAAGCGCCGCCGCCAATACGGCCAGCCACTTTTTCCTGGTCCCTGCCGCCAGGGAACCGTATACGCTCATGGCGTTGGTGGAATGGCCGCTGGGAAAGGAATAGCCCTGGGCGGAAATATCGTAAATGTCCGCGCCGGGCTCCACCACCCGGAGAATTTCGATCCCATCATGGTCAAAGTAGGGCCGACGGCGCAGAAAAATATTCTTGATCATGGGGTTCCACACCAGGCCCATCAGCACGCTCAGCCCCACCGTTTTTCCCAAACGCTTGCTGTATCCACAGTAGACGAAGCCCAAAATCAGTATCAGCATCAGTTCCTCGCCGAACACGGAAAAGAACGAAAGGACGTAAATCCCCTCCGGACCAAAATGGGCCTGCAGCCACCGCATCAGGCTGACTTCCCACGAAAAAGAAAACGTATTGCCGGTCAGCGTCATCCCAAATTCAACTCCTGTCGATCAAATAATCATCGCCCGCCGCGCATCCTTCCGGGGCACAGCGGGCGACTGCATTTGTTTCAGTCCATCGGGCGCATGGTGGGGATTTCATCATTGCATCTACGTTCAATCACTATTAAACCCTCACAATCCCGTTCCAATTGTTTTCCTCACACATCGAAAACACACTATTCACTGCTATTTTAACTCAATCCCTAATGCATTGGAGAGTAAATTGGAGAGCTGGAGAATTGGAGAAAAGGCATGGTTTTCGATGAATTGCAAGAAAAAACGTGACATCACGTTGCAGGAATATTGTAGCACAAAAAGCTCTCCATTTCAAGGTTTTGGGCTGTTTTCGTCCATGTATTTCTTGCGACGCCAGAATCCGAACTGCTTACGAGCTGTTCTCACGTCCTCCTCACTGTCTGTCCTGATAAAGATATTGCCAGCTCGAAATGCCACCTTAATATCATTACACACTTCTTCTGGAACCTTGCGCGTATCAAGCTTCACATACTTTATCTTACTTCTTCTGCAAATATGTTCTATGACCATTTGGATGTTGCTCGTGCTCTTGGTTGATCTGTCTATTACGGTGAAGACAGTATTGAGCTCAGGTATGTATGCGTCAACCTCTACGCCAACCATTTTTGTGTCATTCAGTTTTACAGTGAGATCATTATCCTTGGAATAGCGCAGAAGCATCAGTTGTGGCAGCATTCTTCTAAACTCAGCCTCACAAGTCGGGCACGGAGCCTTATCTATTGTTCGGCTGCAAATCCTGTCCTTCCATGTATGTCCTAATGCGCATTTCCACCAAACCGGTATAAGAGAATTGCGTGATACTCTGGATGGCGCTACTCCTGCATTCATTGTACGATTCCATTCCATAACGATCTGCGGGTCTGTTGTTACAAGATCATTATATCCGGCAAGTACCTCTCGTTCAGAGCACACCGGACACTTTCGTCCGTTCACTCTCGACTTTACGACGCCCTTCCACACATTGCCGCACTTCTTACAAGTCCACCAAACATTCTTGGTCGATTTCTCGTTGATCTGATCCGGCTTTAAATCACCGTTCTTATCAGACCACTCTGCCGCAAGATCAGGATAGAGTGTCTTGAAGTCATTGAAGCCCTTTAGGGTAATGATCCCACTGCAATATGGGCATTTACTCCCTCCGGATCTTGTTGATATGAGCGTATACCATTCATGGCCATTACTGCATTTCCACCATGCTTTCTTGTTTTTGAACGGAGTAACCTGCGATGGCAAAAGCGGTAAGTTCCTGTCGGACCATTCTGCTGCAACCTCCGGAAAAAGAGTAGCAAGATCATTGAACCCGGGAAGCACAGCATTATGTGAGCAATATGGGCATCCTGTTCCATTCAGAGTTCTACTTTTAACGGAGGCGGTCCACTCATGCCCCAACTTACATTTCCAAATAACTTTCTTATGTGTTGCAAGGCTAACCATCGTCGGTTCCAGAGGCTTATTCTTGTCAGACCATTCTTCACATAGTTTAGGTCTGAGCGTATGTAGATCATTTATTCCAGGTATGATTCGAGTATTTGAACAAATGGGACACTTCTCTCCAGCCGATCTTGCTTTTGCACTGGTCTGCCATTCGTGCCCACAGGGACCAATCCACCAATACTGCTTATTTGAACCATACGGAACCTCATCTGGCATTATCGGATAGTTTTTCTTTGACCATTCAGAAATAAGCTGCGGTCGCATTTCGGAAATACTGTTCTTCATATCGAGTCCTCCCCGTTAGCATAAACAGTATATCCGGAAATGCTCTTTCTGTGAAATGTGCAAAAGTAATCTGGGCTTGCAAACTATAAAGTCTGCAAGCCCATGTTTCAGATGGTCTCCCTTGACTTCGCCATGTAGCTGTCAAAGGAAGCGATCTCTCTCTTTTTCAGTTCATCCATTACGTCAACGTAAATGTCCATCGTGGTAGAGATGTCGGCATGGCCAAGCACATCCTGAATAACTTTTACATTGATTCCGCTTTCACACAATCGCGTAGCAAAGGTGTGTCTAAGAGTATGACAGCTAAAGTTCGGAAGCAGAACAGGATCGTTCTCGATGCCTTCTTTCTCAATGACCTCATCATTGCAATCTCTCATGATTCTCTTGATCGCCTTGTTCAATGTGCCTTGATGCTGAACTTGTCCAAAGCGATTCACGAAGATAAAGTCATCATAGCCGTCCACCCTTGATACATTTTCAACTCCTGTATCGCGTTGATATTCCCTTTCCAATTCAAAAGCTTCTCGTACTCCGCTTGCCATCGGAATCTTTCTTGTACCAGCTTCAGTCTTTGGCGTGTTTATGCTGAAATAGCACCCAAGTGCATCCCTGTGATTGTAGTATACAAGCGTATGATTAACGTCGATATACCCGTTCTCAAAATCAACGTCCTTCCATCGAAGCCCGGTGAGCTCGCCTACTCGCATTCCGGTATTAAGCATGATAAAGAATACCGGATACCACCTCTGATACTTTGGCGACTTCTGAATGAAGTCGATAAAGAGTTCCTGCTGGGCAAGGGTCAATGCTTTGCGCTTATCAACCTCATGATTATGAGCGATCTTCAATTCCTTGAGCATCTTGTCTGTTGGGTTCAGACGGATATAATTGTCATCCACGGCAACCTGGAATACTTGATGCAGAATATTGTGGATATTGTCTATAGTCGAGATTTTAAGGATTTTGTCATCCGCGAGGCGATTGTAAAAACGCTTTACATCTGACTTTTTAACCTGCGTCACTCTTTTCTGTCCGAAGGTCGGCATCACGAAAGTTTCGTACATATAGATGTAATTCTTAAATGTGCTGTCTTTAACGCCCCTCTTCATATCTTTCCAGAGCCAATAGCAGTCATTTACTGTGAGAGCTTTTACATCTGTTTTAATCCCGTCATGTTCGTCAACAATCAGATCCTCCTCGATCTCACGCAGGCGTTCCAACGTTGGAGCGAAAACAGAATGCCGTTTTCCGTCGTCCGTTGTCCAGCGATACTCATATCCGCCCTTTGCTTTCTCTGTCTCTCCCTTTTTCAGCCGGATATGATGACTATCAAACCGGACGTTCCTTTTTATTGTTTTTCCCATCATGTACCTCCCTAAATCAAATGTACGTTTTCAATGATCTCATCGAGCTTTTTACGCTTAAAGAGACGCTTACTGCCCACCCAAAGGATCAAGCTGCTTTCCCTTTCCGCCAGTTCAATAAGCTTGTCTCTGCCGATCCCAGAATATGCGACAGCTTCATCCACGGTCAGCATTGCCTTTTCCCAAACAGGAACGATTCGTAGTTTTTCCTCGTATTTCATATAGAGCCCTCCATTTCGTTGTTGGTGCTCTTATAATAATGAAAACGCTGGAGGATTCCAAATGTGCAAACCAGCCAATATTGACCGGTTTGCACATTTGACGTCAGGCTCACACAGAATACTCCCTATTGATATAATCATCGAGCTTCTGACGCTTAAACAGTCTCTTTCGGCCTACCCAAAGAACCAGTCCGAGCTCGTCCTTCATGGAAAGCTCAATGAGCTTGTCTCTGCCTAATCCTGAGTAAGCAGTAGCCTCGTCAAGAGTCAGTGTAGTCTTAAGCCACACCGGTACCAGCTCTAATTTTTCTTTTTGTGTCATGTCTACACCTCCTCCTTCAATCCGAAGCTGATAGTTATTGCCCGGTCTATCTGATTCATCGTTTCTGAATCTACCGTTCCGATGTATCTGCGGAGCCTCAGTCGGTCAATCGTGCGAATCTGTTCAAGCAAAGCGACTGAGTCTTCAGTCAAACCAAATCTGTGTCCTAACGCGACATGAGTAGGCTGCATCATCTTCTTGTACTGTTTTCTTAGCGGAGAAACAATAACGGTAGGGCTGTATCTATTGCCAACATTGTTCTGAATGATCAGCACCGGCCTACAGCCGCTTTGCTCTGAGCCAACTGTTTCTCCGAGATCGGCGTAGAAAAGATCACCTTTGTAGATGCTATTCATGAATACCCTCCTCAAA
>JAFUFC010000070.1 GCA_017470095.1 Clostridia bacterium
ACGATCTGTCTTGAGTTCGATCTGACCGCGCTGGACAATGTCTGTGGACCCGAACTGTCTATCGCGTCCAACACCCAGCACGGCTTCGCCATGAACCGCGTGCGCGCGGTCGCCGCAGTCTGCGTCACTCACGCGTTGCAGAACGCTCAACTGCTGAACACCTTCCTGGATATCCAATTCGGATATCAGGACGCGACCTTCGATTCTCAGTGGCATTATAAGTAAGCATTCAAGCACACTGAGTGGATGATCAAAAGGGCTGCCGCATACATGTGCGGCAGCCCTTTTTGCCTGTCGGGCGATTGGCGAAACGGCTTACCGGTTCAGCCGGTTCAGCCTTTCTTGGGCTATTTCCAGGGCTTGTTCGGGCGTTTCTTTTCCGGCCATCACCCGGAGCAGATGCTCGCCCAGGTCCCGTTCCAATTCGCTTTCCCCGCCGAAAGGCAGAATGCCCTGCCGCACGCCGGCGCGGATGGCGCTGGGAATGCATTGGAACCAAGGGTAGGTGTCCAGAATATCCCGGTATTCATAGACGCTGCGGCAGGCGGACGTGCCGCCCAGCATGACCAATTCTGGCGCAATATCTGCGCTGGTGGCCCAGCGGATGAATTCGTATGCTTCCATGGGGTGGGCGCTTTCCCGGCCTACGGCCAAGGTGCCGCCGCCGATGAGGGGATGGCCCCCTGGCAGGGGCGCAAAGCCGATTTCCATGCTGGTGTTGATGCTTTGGCTGCTGATAAAATGGGAAGCGTGGTTGGAAAAAATGATGGTGGTGGCGATGCGGTCGTTGATGAAATCCTGAGCGTGCTGACTCCAGCTCAGGCGGGGATGTGGGTTCACGTACTGGGCAAACTGCATGTATTCTTTTAGCGCTTGCAATCCCGCGTCGGATTGAAGCAGCAGTTGGCCAGAGGCATCATATGCGTCCTTTCCCTTTTCCAGCAGCCGCGGCAGATATTCTACCGCCATGGAGGACGGCCGGGAAAGGGCCATGGTGGAGCCGTAGGGGACGGGAGAATCTTTCCGATAATTTTGGGAAAAGAAGCGGACGATATGGTCAAATTGCCGGTAGGTCCGGGGGATGGCCAATTCATCGCCGGTCAGTTCATAATAGGCACGAATTTGTCCCACATTTTCAAAAAGGGATTTTTGGTAAAACAGCATCTGCACTGCGATGTCAAAGGGCACTGCGCAGGAAACGCCGTTCACCAACACGTATTCTTTTTCCAGGTCAGGCAGCAAATGAGAAAAAGCATCCTGAAAATGCGGGTCAATTTCCTGCAAAGGGAACAGCTTGTTAGGCCCGAAATAGCTCAAGTTGGTAGGATCCAGACGAATCACATCCCACTGCGGGAAAGAGGGCGCGTACATCTCCGCCAGTGCGTCATTCAAGCTTCTTAAATTTAAATCGATCCGGATACCGGTGCGCTGTTCAAAGCGTGGCAACAAGCAGCGCAGAGCCTCCATTGTCGGGGTATTGTGGGAGAGGATGTGTAGCAACGCTTCTTTTTTGACCATGGGAAACGCGGGCGGCAGCACGCTGCGGGCGACGGAGAATACTCGGGAAGCCAAAGCGGCATTGCTTTCCACACTGTTGAGCACAGCGTTGGCACCATCGCAGCCCATGGCCCGGTAGTTGAGGGCGGCTTGGGCGGAAGCGGTGGGTGTAAGGGTACGAAGCGAGGAAAGGGTGTAAAGGCGAAGGGGCATATGACGCTCCAGGAGCAGCGCCGCCCATTCTTCCAGGCAAATCACGTGCGTCGGCACGGGGGATAGGGTGTTGAAGGCTTGCAGGAAGCCGGAGGGATCCCGTCGGGAGCAGTGGATGATCCGCTCCGGCGGGATGCTCAGGCGCTTGAGCAGCAGACCCTTCAGGTTTTGCTGGTCCGGACGGGCATCGTCCATCACCAGGCAAAGGGCTTCGGGCAAAGGATGCTGCTGGCCCACCATGCCGGTGATATACTCCGTAATCTCCTGGCTGTCAAAAAGGTAAGACGGGAAACGCTGATCGGCAGGCGGGCGCTCGAAAAACAAAATTTTCGTGTTTCGGGCGGACAAGGGCGCATAATCATCCAAGGAGGGCAGGCAACTGACGGCCAGCACGGCGCAGGCCTTGCAGGCAATGGCTTCGGCGATGGCCTGGCGCTCCAGATAGGGCATATCGTTCGTTTGGAACAGGCGCACGCTGAAGCCCCGGGTTTCCACCGCCCGCAGCACGCCCAAATACAGATCCACATAGCGGGTTTCTTCCAGCGTGGGCAAAAGAAGGGCCACAATATTGGCCGAACCGCGGCGAAGCTGGCTGGCCTTTTCATCCAGCGAATATCCCATGGCGCGGGCCGTTTCTTCCACCAGGCGAATTTTTTCGTAGGATACGTTGCCGCGCTTGTTCAGCACGTTGGAAACCGTACCGTGGGAAACCCCGGCGGCTTTGGCGATATCTTTAATGGTAGGCATGGAATGCTCTCTCCAATTCGGGAACTGTTTGCAAAATTTGCACGTTCCAATATATTCCATAGAAAAAACAAACTTAATCCTATAATACAATAAACAAAAATCCTATCTTTTTCAAGTCCTAAATGTGGAAAAAATGGAATTTACAGGAAAAATACTACAAGTTTTGCACATTTTTAAAGAAAGACATAAGCGTCGGGTGATGCTTATATAATAGGAAAGAAGCAAAAAAATAAAATAAAAATTTGACACGTTCCAAAAAAGAAGCTTGACTTTTGGTATTCTCTCCCGTATAATGATCCCATAAAAGACAAAAAGACTTGGCACGATTCCCAAATTATTGGCGTTTAAGCCGCACAGAACGGAGGAAAAAATCGATGAAAGCATTATTGCTGGATTTCGACGGAACGACTTTGCAGCGGGACCAGGTGTATATTTCGTTTCGGAATATGTACGCCATTCAGGAAGCCGTGCGCAAAGGCATTGAAATCATTCCCTGCACGGGCCGCTGCGCCGATATGTTTCCTCCCCAGATTGAAGCGGAAAAAGAAATTCGTTACTGGGTGACTTCCAATGGCGGTCGGGTGGTGGACCGGGCTACGGGCGAAGTGATCTATCAATCCCTGTTCACGCCGGAAGAATCCGCCATGTTGTGCCGTTTGTATGAAGGCCAGCAAATTTATTCGGAAATTGCTGCTGACGGCTATATTTAC
Organism: Clostridia bacterium; assembly: GCA_017470095.1. Classification (GTDB taxonomy): domain Bacteria; phylum Bacillota; class Clostridia; order Christensenellales; family Aristaeellaceae; genus RUG563. Next base: position 3,168 of record JAFUFC010000070.1, read on the forward strand.
ATGGAAACGGAGATTGCGGAGCATTTGGAACGGTATGCCGTGCCGCCGCACCACGTGTGGTTCTTCCTGGAAAAGAGGGAAAAGCGGGTGGAAAAGCCCTCCGAATATTTCCTTCAGCACGGTATCGGCGTAGAAAAATTCAATATTTACGGCGTGCCCAAGGAAAAGCAGCAACCCCTGATCGATGCGCTTTTGGCCACAGGCATTGTGGAAATCAGTCCCGGAGCGGGCAAGGATATTCAGTTCTTCCCCAAGCGGCAAAAGCGCAAGGAGGCCATGAACCAGCTGTTTGAAAAGCTGGGGTATGGCTTCGAGGAAGTGATGAGCATCGGCGACAGCTTCCTGGATAAGGATATGATCGTCAACGCCAAGGTGGGCGTGGCGGTGGGCAACGCGGCCGACGACGTGAAGGCCGTTGCCGATTACGTGGCGCCGCCCTTTGACAAGGACGGCGTGGCAGACGCTATTGAAAAATTCATTCTGTAAAACGAGAGGGAAAAGCCATGGCACAATCGCTGTTTGCGGATTACCGGCCCCAAGAATCCCGCCTGGTGTGTATTGACTCGGATGGCTGCGCTTTTGATACCATGGAAATCAAGCACAAGGAGTGCTTCTGCCCGGCGTTCATCCAGGTGTTTGGGCTGCAGCCCATTTCCAAATACGCCCGAGAAGTGTGGGAATACGGCAACCTGTATTCCGTGCATCGGGGGCGTTCCCGCTTCATTGAAGTGATCCTGTGCTTTGATTGGCTGGAGCAAAGGGAAGAAGTGAAGCGCCTGGGCTTCCAACTGCCCGATATTTCTTCATTTAGGCATTTTATGAAAACGTCGTCGGTGGTCAATAACGACACTATCCGCGCCGAAGCGGAAAAAGGCGACCCGGTCATGGCCATGGTGCTGGAATGGTCGCTGGAGAGCAATCGGCGCATCGCGGAAATGGTGCACGGCATTCCGCCGTTCCCCGGCGTGAAGGATAGCCTGAATAAGCTGCGGGGCCAGGCGGATATCGCCATTGTGTCGGCCACCAATCCCCAGGCTCTCCGCCAAGAATGGACAGAGCACCACATGATTCAGGATGTGCATCGGCTGTGCTCCCAGGAGGATGGCACCAAGAAGGAGTGTATCGCCGGCATGAAGCCCTGGTACAAGCCGGAAAACGTGCTGATGATCGGCGACGCGCCGGGGGATTTGGAAGCTGCTCATGAAAATGGGGTGCTGTATTTCCCTATCCGGCCGGGAGAAGAAGTGGAATCCTGGCAGGAATTCTATGCCGAAGGCATTGATCGATTCCTGAAGGGCGCTTATCAGGGAGCTTACGAAGAGCAGTTGATCGCCCGCTTCCGTAAGTGCCTGCCGGATACGCCGCCCTGGGAAACCAAATGATTTGGAAAACAAGCCTGATGCGGATGTCAGGCTTGCAATAAAAAAACCAATAGGAGGAACAAAACATGAAACGGATTCTCAGTCTTGTCCTGGCAGCGATGCTGCTGATCGGCGCCTGCTCCTTCGCTATGGCCGAAGATCCCGACACCGACAAACTGGTGCTCTACACCTCTGCCGGTGCCAAAGAGTACGAACTGATCGTGAACGCCTTCAAGGAAAAATATCCCAACATCGAAGTGGAAATCGTTAGCGGCGGCACCGGCGAAATGGCCAGCCGTATCAACGCTGAAAAGATGGCCCCCTATGGCGACGTCATGATGGGCGGCGGCAACACCATCTACCGCAGCATCGAAGACTGCCTGGAGCCCTACCGCAGCGTGGAAGCCGATAACCTCTTCCAGGAATTCATGCCGGAAGACAATCTGTTCACCCCCTGCTACATCAACGTGAACTCCATCATCGTCAACAAGACCCAGATCGAAGCGCTGGGCGTGACCGTGGACGGTTGGGAATCCCTGTGCAACCCCGTGCTCAAGGGCAAGGTTTCCTTCGCCAATCCTGCTGACGCCGGCTCCGCCCTGGAAGCTGTTGTGAACATGCTGACCGCTATGAGCCCCACCGGCAAGCCCGAAGACGGCTGGGATTTCATTACCCGGTTCGTTGAAAACCTGGACGGCAAATTCGCTTCCGGTTCCTCCGCCGCCTATAAGGCTGTTGTGGAAGGCGAATATCCCGTGGGCATCTGCAACGAAGACAAGACCATCTCCTACATGAAGGACGGCGCGGACGTGTATGCCGTGTACGCCAAGGAAGGCATCACCCTGCGTTCCTCCAACATCGCTCTGATGAAGGGCGGCGCCAACCCCAAGAACGCCAAGCTGTTCATTGACTTCGTGGTTTCCAAGGAATGCCAGACCGCGATGGAAGCGGGCGTTAACACCCGGCCCATCCGTGGCGATGTGCCCATGACCACCGAAGGCCGCGTGCCCACTGCCGAAATCGTGCAGATCGCGTATCCCGAAGTGAACTCCAGCGAAATCAAGACCCATTTCCAGGATGTGCTGACTTCCTTCTAAGGAGGATCATTACCACCGGAAGCTTGGAAGCCTAAGATAAAACGGCCTCCGCCGTCTCTGTGGCGGCGGAGGCCGATTTGCAAAAAATGGAGTGAGAATAAAATGGCTGTATCCATCCATATTCAGAACGTGAAAAAGGTGTATGAAAAAAACACCGTCATCCAGGATTTGTCCGCGGATATCAAGAGCGGAGAGCTCTTTACGCTGCTGGGCCCTTCCGGCTGCGGCAAAACCACTCTGCTGCGCATGATCGCTGGTTTTAACAGCATTGAGCACGGCACCATCGCCTTTGACGATCAGGTGATCAATAACATTCCCGTATACAAGCGGAATTTTGGTATGGTGTTCCAGAATTACGCCATTTTTCCCAATATGACTGTGTACCGCAACATTGAATACGGCCTGAAAAACAAAAAGCTGCCCAAGGAAGAAGTGAAGCAGCGGGTCGAAGAAATTATGGAAACGGTGCAGATCAAGCAGTACCAGGACCGGTATCCGGACAAATTGTCCGGCGGCCAGCAGCAGCGTGTGGCTCTGGCTCGTGCCATCGTGGTGCGGCCCCAGGTGCTGCTGATGGACGAACCCCTTTCCAACCTGGACGCCAAGCTGCGCATCGAAATGCGCGAGGCCATTCGGGAGATTCAGAAAAAAATTGGCATCACCACGGTGTATGTGACCCACGACCAGGAAGAAGCCTTGGCTATTTCCGATCGGATCGCTGTCATGAACAAGGGCGATATTCAGCAAATCGATATTCCTGAGCGGATTTATTCCCGTCCTTACAATACCTTCGTGGCGGACTTCATTGGCCACAGCAACCGCTTCACCGGCAAGGTGGAAGAACAGCATGGCTCCAGCACTACCATTCGGATGGAAACAGGCTATGTGCTGACGGTAGATGGGGTGAAGCCCCTGAACAAGGGCCAGGAGATCCTGGTGTACGTGCGGCCTGAAGAATTCGTGTTTACCGACAGTGAGCATGGCATGAAGGCCAAGGTTATGGTCAAGCGGTTCCTGGGCAAGTACATCCACTATGTGGTGGATTGCGGCACGGGCACCCACATCGAAGTGACGGCCGATACCAGCAACGCCGAGCGTATCCACGAGCCGGGCGAAACCATTTACCTGGGTGTCAATGCCCGCCGGGTCAACCTGTTTGACCGAGAAAAAGAAGTGACCATTCTGGAAGGAGTGGAACGCTATGTTTAAAAAAGGCGTCCGCTTTGATTTCTGGACGTTCGTCAGCCTGCTGTCCCTGGTGTTCTTCGGGCTGTTCCTGGTGATCCCCGTGATCCGGATGCTGGTTTTCTCTTTCCAGTCTACGGAAGCGTCCTTCACTCCGGAAAACTTCGTCCGTTTTTTCTCCCGCAAATATTACACCACTGGTATGTGGAACTCCATTAAAGTGGTGTCCGCATCCACCCTGGTGGTTATCCTCATCGGCGTGCCGCTGGCCTATATCACAACCACCTTTAAGATCCGCGGCAACCGGCTGATCAATATCCTGATCATCATGTCCATGCTCTCGCCACCCTTCCTGGGCGCGTATTCCTGGATTTTGATGCTGGGCCGCAACGGTGAAATCACCAACATCCTCAAGCGCGTCGGCATCTCTATTCCCAGCATTTACGGGTTTGGCGGCATCCTGCTGGTGTTCGTGCTAAAACTGTTCCCCTACATTTACATGTACACCAAGGGCGCGCTGAAAAAAGTGGACGCGTCCCTGGGCGAGGCGGCGGAAAGCCTGGGTTATCACGGCATCCGCAAGGTGGTGAAGGTCAGCTTGCCCCTGGTGCTGCCCACCATCCTGGCCGGCGCCACCATCGTCTTCCTGCGCGCCTTTGCCGATTACGGCACCCCGCGCCTGATTGGTGAAGGCTACAACACCCTGCCTGTTATCGTGTATCAGGAGTGGGTGTCGGAAACCGGCGCCAACGCGTACTTTGCTTCCGCCGTGGCCATGATCATGATCGTGGTGGCCGCTGTGGTGTTTTTGCTGCAAAAGTACATCACCAGCCGCAAAAATTACACCATGAGCATGCTCAATCCGCCCAAGGCCAAGCAGCTTAAAGGCGTGCCCAATGTGCTGGCTCATGCCTATGTGTACATCATCACCATCCTGGCCACCCTGCCCCAGCTGTACATCATCCTCATCAGCTTCCGCAACACCAAGGGCGTTATGTGGGCCGAAGGCTATGGCTTCTCCAGCTATATCAACGTGTTCACAAAATCCCTCAAGTCCATCACCAATACCTTTGAGTTTGGCGTCATTGCCATTATCATCGTGGTGATCCTGGGCACCCTGTTCGCCTACCTGACGGTGCGCAAGCGGAATTTCTTCTCCAAGATCCTGGACGTGTTCATTATGTTCCCCTACGTAATTCCCGGCACCATCTTTGGTCTTCTGCTGTTGATGACGTACAATCGTCCTCCCCTGGTGCTGTCGGGCACCGCGGCCATCATCATCATTTCCTACGTGATTCGCCGTATGCCCTACACCGTGCGCTCCAGCGCCGCCATCCTGCGGCAGATCAGCCCCAGCATCGACGAGGCCTCGGCCAGCCTGGGCTATGGCTCCATGCAGACGTTTTTTAACGTCACCATGCCCGTCATGATCCCCGGCATCGTGTCCGGCGCCATCCTGTCCTGGATCACGATTCTGAACGAATTGTCCTCCACCTTGATGCTGTACACCGGCCGGACGCAGACCATGACCGTTACGGTGTTCCAGGAAATCAGCCGCGGCGGCTACGGCACGGCGGCTGCCCTGTCCACTATTCTGACGGTGACCATGGTGGTATCCTTGCTGATCTTCTTCAAGTTGACAAAATCGGAAGATATTGACTTGTAAACAGCATTGGCCCCCGGTTTTCCGGGGGCCATTTCATATTGAAAAAGATTGTTTCTCAATATGGCGAGGTTCATTTTCGGTGTCTCGGGCTGCACTGTGGCGTTGCTTTTCCTCAATTTATTCTCAGTAAACCATCGTCAAAAGGTCTTGCATTGCGGCCCGACCCGCTGGAAGTTGTCATTTTAGAAAAACACTCTCATAAAAATTCACGCGCCAATCCTGAGCAGTCATACTGCATACAGGATCAGGAGAAAAAATAGAATGCCCTCTATGAACAGCAATGAAGGAAAAACCGCTGTTCGTGGAGGGCTTAGCTATTTTAGCTTCCGAGGAATTTGCGGCTCTTCTGCGCGACGAAAAGAACGGATGGGAGAGAAAACCGGAAAGCAGAAGGCGTCTATTGAAAAAAATAGATTTCTGTGATAGCATGAAGGCAAAGGAATGGATGGCCGCTGGGCCCTGAAAAAGGGAAAAGCGGCTGGGAAAGCAGGATATAATCTCCTGTGCGTCCGTTGGCAGCGCCGGGACGACGGTTCACGCCATTGAAAATAATGCGGGGTTGAAGTGTCTGGTGCGTCAGCAGATGGGGTACAGGAACTGGAACGCGGAGGGAAAGCGCGGATGAAACATAGGAAACAGCAAAACGTAAGACATTTGACCAGGTTGCAGAAAACCTTTCTTCCAGCTTTTACCGCGGTGATCGTGGTGCTGTGCATTTCCATTGCGGCCATGCTGATCGCTTACAATGCTTACGTGACCGGGAAGAACGATATTTACGCGCTGGAAAAGCAGGAAAAGCTGAATCAGATGATGGAAAGCATGGAAACCGAGATTCAGATTGCTGAACAGCAGCTATTGAAGCTGCTGTCGGACAGTAAGGTGAGCCGGATCGCCTATTCTCGGAATGAAATGGAACCGTATAATTATTACAGCCAGACGCTGGACATTGTGAGCCGGATGAAGGAAATTGCCGATGATTTTCAAATTGTCCAAAATATCTATCTGGATTTTGAAACCATCGGCGTGCGGTTGAACCAGGATGGGCCGGTTCAGCAGCTGCCCCTCTCGCAGGAGGAATTTTCCCAAGCGGCGCAGCAGGAAATGTTTGCTTCCCGGAAGAGGCTGTTCATCGTGCGTTCTTTAATGGATTACCAGTCTCCGGAACCGGCAGAATTGTGCACTATGGCATTGGAATTGAATGTAGATTCGTTATATGAGCGGTATTCCTATTTGTGCCTGGAGAATGAATGGATCGTTTTATCTGTCGATGGTCAGGTGTTACGGGGAGAACGGAACGCTTCGGACAAGGAAGTTCATCGTGTGATCAGCCAGGCTTCCAGCTATCCCCTGACGGTCGCGGTGCAGGTGGGCCCGACGAAGTATCACCTTTCCACTGATGAATTGCTGACGGCAGCCTGTGTCGGGGTGGGCATCACCTGCCTGCTGGCCGGGGCGTTTATCCTGTATTGCTATTTCCGGCTGTACCGGCCGCTGGAACTGCTGTTAGACGAGGCGTTTCTTCACCTGGAAAAGGGGGAATTGAGCTACCGCATCCCCAACATGCGCAGCGGACCGTTTGAGGATATTTACCAAACGTTCAATACGTCCATGGACCGATTGGAGTACCTGATGGACCATGTATACCGGCAGAAACTTCTGATCAGCGAGATGCAATTAAAGCATTTGCAGGCACAGATCAATCCTCATTTTATGTACAATACTTACTACACCTTGTATCGGCAGCTTCAGGACGGCAGCTGGGATAACAGCCGGCAGCTTGCCCGGTTGCTGGGAGATTTTTACCATTATATCACCCGGAGCAGCAGCATGGAAAAAACGCTGCGGGAGGAAGTGAAGCACACGCTGACCTATGTGGAAATCCAGACCATGCGTTTCCCGGACACTATCCAGGAAATTGAGCCGCTGCCTGAGGAAATTGCCGATATGACGGTGCCGCAGCTGATCATGCAGCCGGTATTTGAAAATGTGTTTCAGCATGCCAGAAACCATCTGCACCCGGGCGAGCCCCTACATTTGGCAATGCGCTACCGGATCGAGGAGGACAGGGTGAACGTGTGCGTGGAAAACAACGGTGATTTATCGGACGATACGATTTGCCGACTGCAAAACGCGCTGAAACATGTGGACGACCAGGAGGAAATCACCGGTCTTTTGAACATCCACAAGCGGTTGCAGCTGTTTTATGGGGATGCCGCGGGCCTGTCGGTGAGCAGATCTCAATTGGACGGGTTGTGCGTGTGCATGCATTTGATCCGGTAAGGAGGGGAGAGGAGCATGGAGGAGGCATATGGCGGCGAACGCCTGATAGTCTATTTGATCGACGATGAAGTGCTGATTGTGGAATCACTGACCCGCCTTTTGCGAAAGCATTTGGACGGCCGGGCAGAGGTGGTTTTTTTTACCGATCCGGTGAAATTGATGGATACGTTTCACGCCCAGCCTTGCGATTTGCTCATTTCCGATATCCGCATGCCGGGCATGACGGGGATTGAGATGATCCGAACGCTGCACAAGGCCGGCGGAGAATTTGAAACGATTTTCCTCACGGGCTATGATATGTTTGAGTATGCCTATGAGTCTATCCAGGAAAATGCTTTTGGCTACCTGCTGAAAAATGAGGCAGATGAACGGGTGCTGGAACTGGTGGATGAAGCGGTTGAAAAAATCCTGAATCGGCGGGTTTATGCGGAAAATTTGAAAAAAGTGCGGCAGGATTTGGATGCGCTGCGGGCAGAATACATTAAGCAGACCGTGCGGGATGCTATGATCTGGGAAGGAACTGAAGTGCCGCCGGGGCTGCTGGGAGATAGGAAAATCTACATGCTCCTTGGCTTTTTCACGGATCCAGGCGAACGGGAGCAAACCAGAGAAATCGCTTTGCGGGCCATGGCGGATGGCATCGGCCGCGCACCGTCGCTGGGGGTGGATTGGCAGGAACAGTTTATTATCCGGCATGATATGATCTGGCTTTTTTCCTCTGGCCGGGGAGAAATTTCCAAGGAGGAAATCTATCGTGTGCTCTGTGAGCAGCAGAAATTGATGGAGACGTATATCTCCCGTTCGATGCTGCTGGTGATGGATTATGAACCGTCCGGGATCGAGGGGATATACGCCCGATACCTACGGCTGAAAAAGGTAAAAATGTATAACCTGTTGATGGAAAACAACGGTATCGCCAGCACAGGCCAGGAAACGCTGCCGGTGTGGGAAGAAGAGACGCCTCGGCGGGCGTTGCAGCAGATTCCATCCCGGCTGTTCACCCTGCTGGAGGATGGGCAGGCAGCGAAAATTGACGAATTGATGGAGCCGCTCTACACTTTCTGGGAGGGCCACGCACCGGATCAGGAAGTGCTGGCCGTGCAGCTGTACCTGAATTTTATCTCCGGGCTGCTCAGTTTCGTGCGGCAAAACGATATGGCGGATGCTTTCCCCGCGGCGGAACTGGATGAACTGCTGCTGATCCGTCTGCCCTTGCGCTTTGAGGAAAAAATTCCCCTGATTCGAGGCGTTTTGAACCGGCTGGTCGCCGCCTGCGCGGAAAGTGAGCGCTCCCGGCTAAAACGGATATCCAGCCAGGTGAAGGAATATGTGGCCGCCCATATGAGCGACGACCTGGCTGCTGGCATCATTGCCGCCAACGTGGGATACAGCGAGGCGCACCTGTCCCGCCTGTTTAAGGAAAGCGAAGGCATCACGCTGCACAGCTTTATCCAACAGGCGCGGATGGAGCGGGCCTGCCAAATGCTGCGTGAAACCAACGAAAAAATCTACCGCATTGCCCAATTGTGCGGTTATAACAATACGGCGTATTTTATCCGTGTGTTCAAAAGTGCGATGGGCATTACGCCGCAAGAATTCCGGGACGGAAGAATGACCGCCGGTTCATATTCGCCGGGGCGATGACCGTTCTTCTCTTTGATAAAAGCAAGTACACGCCGCCTGGTCAGGGCGGCTTTTTTGCCGCCCAAAATAATGCAAATATAGAAAAAACAAACAAAATATGACCTGTTTTTACATGAGAATGCCGAGATTTGAATACAAATCTCCGGATTTTATCATGTACAGGGGCGCAGGAATTCATTATAATAAACATATCGATGATCGTTTCATGACCGTTTTGAAGGGAGCAGTACGCATGGCGCAGGCTCAAATCCGATCCCGAAAAATACCGCTCAGCAAGCGGTTCCGCAAGGATATACCGTTCCACATCATGATCCTCCCGGCAGTGGTGATGGTGTTTATTTTCAAATATCTGCCGCTTGGTGGACTGGTGATTGCCTTTCAGGATTATTCGCCTATTTTTAAACTTACGGAGCAGGAATGGATCGGCTGGGGCAACTTTGAATATATTTTTTCACTGCCCCAGTTCTGGGGGGTGATCAAGAATACCATTTGGATTGCGTCCATGAAAATTGTGGGCGACATGGTGGTGCCGGTGCTGTTTGCGCTGCTGCTGACGGAAGTAAGGAAGAAAACATACAAAAGCACCCTGCAAACGGTGGTGTTCCTGCCACATTTCATTTCCTGGGTGGCGCTGGCCGGCATTTTTTCGGAGATCTTGTCCATTGACTCGGGTATAGTGAACAAAGCGATCACGGTGCTGGGGGGACAACCGGTATATTTTTTGGGCGATCCTAAGGTGTTCCCCTACACGCTGCTGTTCACGGCTATTTGGAAGCACTTTGGCTGGAACGCCATCGTGTATCTGGCGGCCATCACCAATGTGGATTCTTCTCTCTATGAAGCAGCCTACCTGGATGGAGCCAACCGCTTCAAGCAAGTATGGCATGTAACAATTCCCTGCATCTTGCCCATGATCATCCTGATGTCGGTGCTGGGAATTGGCAATATCCTCAAAGCAGGCTTTGAGCAGGTTTTCAACATGTACTCGCCGCAGGTGTATTCTACCGGCGACATCATCGATACCTTTGTTTACCGCCTGGGCCTGGTGAACTTCCAGTTCGGCACCGCCTCGGCTGTGGGCCTGTTCCAGTCGGCGGTCTCCTTTGTGCTGATCATGCTGGGATACTGGCTGGCGGACCGCGTGGCCGGTTACCGGGTGTTCTGAGGAGGGAAGAAGATGCTGAAGCGTACCAAGGGCGAGAAGATCTTTGCCGTCATCAACGTGATCTTCCTGACAGGGCTGGCGCTGGTCTGCCTGCTGCCGATTTGGAACCTGCTGGCGGTTTCGCTGTCCGCCAAGAATTATGTGCAAGCCAATATGGTCAGCCTGGCGCCTTTAGGGTTTACCACCTCCAATTATCATTACATGCTGCATGAATCTTCTTTCTGGGAGGCGTTCATCGTATCGGCCAAGCGGGTGTTCCTGGGTGTGGCGGTGAACCTGCTGTTTACCATCTGTGCCGCTTATCCGCTGTCCAAACGGAAGGATCAGTTTGGCGCCCGTGGCTTTTATGCCGCCTTTTTCCTCATCCCCATGGTGTTTACCGGCGGGCTGATTCCCACCTATTTGGTGGTCAGCAATGTGGGGCTGATCGACAGCATCTGGGCCCTGGTGCTGCCCGAAGCGCTGGAAATGTACTATGTGCTGCTGATGATGAATTTCTTCCGGGGCATTCCGGGGGAAATTGAGGAAGCCGCCCTGGTGGACGGGGCCAGCTGGCTAACGACGCTGGTGAAGGTATATTTGCCCTTGTCGTTGCCTTCTCTGGCCACGATCACCCTCTATGCCCTGGTGCACCATTGGAATGCCTATTTCGATGGTATGATTTATATCAACAACACGCATAATTACCCGCTGATGACATACCTGCGCAGCGTCATCGAAGGCTTTGATACCTCGGATATCCGGCCCGATGAAATTGCCGCCGACCCCATTTTGGCGCAATTGACAGGGCGCAGCGTGAAAGCCGCTGGCATCATTCTGTGCACGGTGCCCATGGCGGTGATCTATCCTTTCCTGCAAAAATTCTTCGTTCACGGGCTCACCGTGGGCTCAGTCAAGGGCTGAATCTGTTTTTAATGGGATGCTGCTGCCACAAGGCAGTGCACATACGATCAATCAAAAGGAGGATTCCCCATGAAAAAGACGCTCGTTTTTCTGGTAACTCTGGTCATGCTGGCGACCATGTGCAGCTTTGGCCTGGCCGAAGCGGATGTGGTGGATGAACAAGGCCGCATCGTCCGCTACGGCGAACCGGTTCACCTGACGGCCTATTTCTGCCGCTCCATGCCTCGCTTCAATGAAGGTGATGATATCAACCATAATGCGTGGATTCAGCGGTACAAGGACCTGTACAATATTGAACTGGAAATTGTGGTGCTGGCCAACGGCGACGATTACAAGCAGAAGATGACCATGGCCATCGCTTCTGATAAGATGCCTGATCTCATGTATCTGGATGGCAACCAGTACACCCAGCTGGCTAAGGCCGGCAAGCTGGCCGATGTGACCGATCTGTTTGATCTGTACTGCGGCGACATCCTGCGCAGCACCCTGATGGGCAAAGACGGCAAGGTGTTCGAGCAGTCCTACGTCAACGGAAGGCTGTATGGCTTTACCAAGACCAAGGGGATGGTGTATCCCAGCACCATGCTGTACATCCGCAAGGATTGGCTGGATAAGCTGAACTTGGAAGCGCCCAAGACCTTTGATGATCTGGTGAAAGTGGCATATGCTTTTGCTAATGACGATCCCGACGGCAACGGCCAGAATGATACTTATGGTTTGGGCCTGTGCAACGAAATGGTGAAGCCCAGCGATTACGGCTCTCTGCAGGGTGTGCTGGCGGCTTACGGCGGCTTCTCCAATACCTGGGTGTATGATGAGGAAAGCGGCACCGTTTCCTACGGCGCGCTGAACGAAGGCACCAAAAAGGGCTTGGAAGCGCTGGCTAAGATGTATGCCGACGGTGTGATCGACAAGGAATTCGGTGTGAAGAAGGCCCAGCAGGTGGGCGAGGATATCGCGGCCGGCAAGACCGGTATGTACTTTGGCACTGCTGGCGGCGTGCTCTACTACCTGAGCGACTGCATGATCAACAATCCCGAGGCGGAATGGATTTCCATGAACGCTATGGACCTGGAAGGCAACGACGCGACCGTTGGTTCCGCTTATACATTGCAGGATTGGTTTGCCGTCAATGCCAAATGCGAGCATCCTGAAGCGCTGTTCCTGCTGGCCAACGCCTTCCAGAACGTCATCAACAATCCCAAAACCACTCAGGAAGAACTGAACACCTATGGCATTGACCCGGTCACCGGCGTGAACAAGGCTTCCTATCCCTACTTTGCCTGCGATCCCGCTGAAAGCAAGGATCTGACCTATACCCGCACCATCCGTCAGGTGTTGAAGGGCGAAGCGGATGAAAGCATCCTGGCTCCTGAAGCCCTCAAGTATTACATGGGCGCCAAGAAGTATGCCGAAGCTGGCAATAAGTATGATCCCAACGATATTACCGCCTGGCAGTATGGCGTGAATTACGGCCTGGATGGCGTGCATCAGCACTACCTGGATATCTACGAGAGCGGCAAGATGCTCTTCTCCGCCTGGTTCGGCACTGAAACGCCCACCATGGTGCGCAAGATGTCCACCCTCAACGACTTGCAGGCCGAAACTTTCACCAAGATCATTTCTGGCTCTGCCAGCGTGGACAGCTTTGATGATTTCGTGGCCAGCTGGAACCGGCTGGGCGGCGAAGATATCACCAAAGAAGTGAACGAGTGGTATGCCGAGCGGTATCTGAACCAATAATCAGCTTCCACGGCCTGAAAAGGGGACTGCCAGATCGCTCTGGCAGTCCCTTCCCTGTCATGATGAAATCAGGAGTATAAGCGTATGAAATTGTTTTACCAAGCGGAAAAGGCCCGGTGCAGCGATATCATTCCATTCTATGATGAGCGGAGCGGTCGTTTCAAGCCTTTTTATCTCAAACGCTGGCCTCCCCGGTATCAGGGCATCGACGCGAAACCGGGTTGGTATATGCTGGATACGGAGGATTTGGTGCACTACCGGGAGCATGATACCGGTATTTTCGGCGCCACCGGGTGCGTAATATGGCATGATGGGAAGTATCACATGTTCCCCTGCCTGCTGACGCCGGAATCCCAGGTGATCCGCCATGCGGTAAGCGACGACCTGGAAACGTGGACGGAAATCCCGGAAGATACCTTTGGACCCGACGGCGTGATTTATGATCGGAACGATTGGCGGGACGCCTTTGTGTTTTTCCATGAGGGGGAGCAGAAATGGTGGATGCTGGTGTGCGCCTCGGTAAAGGATGCGCCCACCGCGCTCAAAGGCTGCGTGGGTTTGTGCGTATCAGATGACCTGAGCCACTGGGAATATCGTTTGCCTTTTTATGCGCCGGGAAGCCATCAAAGCGCGCTGGAATGCCCCGATTTGTTTCGAATCGGCGATTGGTATTATTTGATCTTTTCTACTGCGTCCAGCCGGTATCAAACCTTCTACCGCATGAGCAAAAGCATCAACGGGCCCTGGATAGCCCCACCGGTGGATACCTTTGACACCCGGGTGTTTTACGCTGGGAAAACAGCGTCGGACGGGGAAAAACGCTATCTGTTCGGTTGGGCCGCCGCCAAGGAGTTCAATGCCAAAGGATTTAATCCACCCTGCTGGCCTGGCAAGGATTACGGCACTTTCGACCACGGCGGCACCATGGTAGTGCATGAAATACGGCAGAACCCGAATGGTACCCTGGCTGTGGTGCCGGTGGAAACGGTGAGAAACGCCATGAGCAAAGAAGTGCCATTGGAATTTGAATCCTTGCAGGGACAATGGCGGATGGAAGCAGACGGCTATCATGTGAGCTCACCGGATGCGTACGCCTGCGCGCTAATGAACTCCTTGCCGGAATGCTATCGGCTGGAAGCGGATATCACCTTCGCCCAGGCGCCGCTGGAATACGGCATTGCGCTTCAAGTCGATCGGGAATTTGTGAAGGGCTACTATCTGCAATTGGAACCGGCCCGCCAACGGGTGCAGTGGAAAACGGCCATCCGCATGTATGAGGATGGCGGCGCCACATTCCCTTATGAGGTGGAGCTGGAGCGGCCGGTGGCGCTCCAGGCAGGCGCTCCCGTCCATGTCACCATTTTGGCGGAAGGCAGCCTGATCGTGGTCTATTTAAATGGGCAAACGGCGATGACAGTCCGCGGCTTTGATTATATGGCCCGAAAACTGGGCCTGTATGTTTCCGAGGGAGAAGCGAAGTTTGAGCATGTGAGCATGTACACCATGGCATAATGCTCCGGACAAAATGATCATGCGCTTTCCAGATGTGAAGCGGTGCGACCACTCGTATCGGAGGAGCATGCTGCGTGGGCAAGAGGCGGGGCATTCCATGAAGAAATGAGCGGCGAAGCCCATAGACAATTCACGCACTTGGGAACATGGCGCGCAGTCATTGATCCATGCCGCTCGTTCGGCCCAGGACAATTTAAAAGGCATCGTCGATTCTTTCGCCGGTGCCTTTTGAGTTAACAAAAAAATCTTGCTTGATATTGGGTATGCATCCCAACGGGGTTGAACGATTCGGTAGCCAAGGGGTTCTTCCTGATTCCGGCGGGTCATATGCTGTAAACGTTTTTCTTTCTTGTAATAATATTACAAAAATAAAAAACAGGAAAATAAGGAAAAATAATTCACAAATTTCACCAATTTATGTTGACTTTTTGCTTCTGTGGTATTATTATATAGGCGAAGAAAAAAACTTGATCATTAAGGAAAGGAAAGCTTGCCATGTCTGTATCAGCAAAAAGAGGAAAACATTTTAACCGGCAAAAAGCGACGCCTTATCTTTTACTGGCGCCGATCTTGATTTTTGTTGCGCTGCTGATGCTGTATCCCATGATCAACGTGTTCACCATGAGCGTGCAGAACTATAAAATTCTCAAACCCAAGGAGCGGGCGTTTATCGGATTACAAAATTACATTACCATTTTTACCAAAGACCCACTGTTTTTAAAGGCCCTGAAGAATTCCGGCATTTGGGTGGCGGTCAGCGTGGTGATGCAGACCTTCCTGGGCTTCTGGCTGGCTATGCTGCTGAATACGAGCTTTAAAGGCCGGGGCCTGTATCGGGCGGTGGTGCTGTCGCCTTGGGCGGTTTCCGGCGTGATGGTGGGCATTATCTGGAGCCTGATTTACGGCGAAACCTACGGTGTGCTCAACGACGTACTGAAAAGCTTAGGGCTGATTGAACGGAAATTCTCCTGGTTTTCCAGTGCGGGCCATGCCATGACGGCAACCATCATTGCCAACGTCTGGCGCGGCATTCCTTTCTTTTGCCTGAATTATTTGTCGGCCCTGGCCAGCATCAACACGGATATCTATGAATCGGCTAAAATTGACGGGGCGAATGGCTGGGTGACGCTGGTGAAAATCACCATCCCCATGATTAAGGATACCATCATCCTGACCACCCTGCTTCGCTCCATCTGGACGTTCAACGCGGTAGACCTGATTTACAGCCTGACCTATGGCGGCCCCAATAACGCCACCACCACCATTCCGCTCTATATTATGACAACTTTCAAAACGGGCATGGATTATGGCTACGCATCGGCCTTGGCTGGCATTTCTACCATTATTATGATGGTGTTCGCCGGCACGTATATTAAGCTTGGGAAGTTGGGAAAGGAGGGCATGTACTGATGTCGCTAAAGCAAAAACGCATTCTGGGTCGGGTGTTCCGGCTGTATATTCCGCTGGCCGTTTTTCTTGTTATCACCTTGGCACCCTTTTACTGGATTTTGAATACATCGTTGAAGGATCCGCAGGAGGTGTTCAGCAATCCCGTTACCTATTGGCCCAACCAGATGGTCATTAGCAATTACACCAACCTGTTCACCAGCTACGGCTTTGACCGCTATTTTCTGAATAGCTTTACTGTGTCCGTTTTCGTTACGTTCATCGTTTCCGTTCTGGCGCTGATTGGCGGCTTTGCCATGAGCCGGTTCACGTTTAAGGGGAAGGGCATGGTGTACATCCTGATGCTGTGCACCCAGATGTTTCCGGCTGTGGTGCTGATGATTCCCTTGTTCCGCATCATGAACAGCATGAAGCTCATCAACAATCTGCTATCTTTGATCATCATCGGTTCCTGCACCAATCTGTCCTTTTGCATGTTTATGATGATGGGCTTTTACAACGCCATTCCCCGTTCCCTGGAGGAAGCGGCCCAAGTGGATGGATGCACTCTGCTTTCCGCTGTTTTCCGGGTGCTGCTGCCGTCCATGAAGCCTTCCATTGTGGCCACCGGCGCTTATGCATTCATCAATTCCTGGAATATGTTCGTGTACGCCACGGCGTTCATTACCCGTAAGCAGTATTACACTGTGCCACTGGGCCTGAACATGTTCAAAGGCGAATTTACCACCAATTACGGCGGCTTGGCGGCAGGCTGCGTGGTGGCCCTGTTACCTGTTTTGATTATCTTTGCATTTATCCAGAAGCACCTGGCCGGTGGCATGACGGCCGGGGCCGTGAAAGGATAAAGCAGCGATAAAAATAGAAAAGGAGATGTTCCATCATGAAGAAACTTCTGGCCTTGGTCCTGGCAGCGGTGCTGCTGTGCGGCGTCATTCCTGTGGCGTCTGCGGAGGGGAGAGAAACCATCGAGTTCTGGTTCCATGCGAGCAGCGAAACTACCAACGCAAACTACGAAGAACTTTTCCAGATCCTCAATTCCATTCAGGATGAATACGAATTCGTGTATACAGGCTTTGCCAGCGCCAATTTCCCCGATGCGATGAACATGGCCATTGCCACGGATACCATGCCCGACGTCATCAGCACCGGTTTTTCCAACGTGACTAACTGGACTGCCCAGGACGCGCTGATCGATATGAGCGACTACTTTGAAAAATTTGAAGAGAAGGATGCCATCGATAAGACTCTGCTGGAGTCCCTGCGCAATATCGGCGGCGGCGCGCTTTATGGTGTTCCCTATAACTACAACCAGGATATGATCTGGTACAACACCAAGCTGTTCGCTGAAAACGGCATTGAAAATGCCCCTGCCACCATCAGCGAATTCATGGAAATGTGCGAAAAGTACGCCGATCCGAGCAACGGCAAGTATTTCTACAGCCTCCGCGGCGTGAAGCCCGGCGACAACCTGATCGGCTTCATCTTCACGTACGCGGATAACGGCGGTGAATACTTCGATGAAAACGGCAAGTGCGTGCTGAGCCAGCCCAAATTTGTGGAGGGCCTGGAGCTGTATGCTTCCCTGTACAAGAACGGCTGGGTGTCCGGCGACAGCGTGAACAACAATTACAATGAAATGGTGGCTGAGTTTGGCGCCGGCACCTCCATGATGATCATGCACAATTCTTCTTCTCGTGCCAACCATGAAAAGAACCTGGGCATCGGCAATTTCAGCGCTGCCCGCCCCCTGGCCAACGATGAAAGCGGTAATTTCTATACTTCTTCCATTCAGCCTACCCTCTTTGCCATTTGCAAAACCAAGGGCGAAGACGGCGATTACTCCGGCGCTGCCAAATTGGTGGAATACCTGACCAGCGCGGAATACGTGGTCTGGCAGAGCCTGCATTTCGGCCGGATTCCGGTAAATAGCAAGGCTTATGACCAGGCGTATGATGAACTGGTGGCCAACGATCCCTTCCTGGTGCTCTACAATGAATTGATCAATGATCCGCACTATAAGCAGGCCCAGAATCCCTACTACCTGCCCGGCTGGTTTAATTTCGTGAATACGGAATTGACCAATGGTTTCCAGGCAATTCTGACCGGCGAAAAGACCGCTCAGCAAGTGACGGAAGAATGGTGTGCTTACCTGGAGGGCGAACTGGCCAGCTGGCAGGCGGCCCAATAACCTGATCCAAACCATCCAACCGGCGGCCTGAGTTGACTCGGGCCGCCGGCCTTGAAAGTAGGGGAAAACAGTATGGTACTGGAAAAATTCGCGCGGGATTATCTGGACGGATATCAGGAACAATTATTTCATAACAAGTGGAATTATACGGGCGGCTGCGTGCTGATGGCCGGTAAATATATGTATGAAGCCACGGGGGA
This sequence comes from Clostridia bacterium, assembly GCA_017470095.1. Taxonomy (GTDB): domain Bacteria; phylum Bacillota; class Clostridia; order Christensenellales; family Aristaeellaceae; genus RUG563. The sequence goes on from JAFUFC010000070.1 coordinate 21,519, forward strand.
CGCATCCTACCTGAAGGTGATCCGGCATTTCGCCAGCCGGTATGTGGATGAAAACGGGACGATTTTCGGCTACGACCCGGAAGAACACAATGTGGATTTGATGTGCAGCGGGAAAATTCTGTTTCCGTTGTATGATTGGACCGGGGAAGAACGGTTCAGAAACGGCATTGAAACGATCATGGCCAATCTTCGGGAGCAGCCCAGAACGAACGAAGGGTCATTTTGGCATAAATTGATTTATCCCAATCAGGTATGGCTGGATGGGCTATACATGGCCCAGCCGTTTTACGTGGAATATGAGCGGCGATTTGGCGCGCATCCGGATTTTCAGGATACGTTGCGTCAATTTGACGTGGTGAGAAACCGTTTGTTTGATGAAAAAAAGCAGTTGTATTATCACGGCTATGATGAAAGCCGTCAAGTTTTTTGGGCGGATCAGGAAACGGGCTGTTCCCCGTCGTTCTGGCTGCGTTCCATGGGCTGGTATGTCATGGCGCTGGTGGATTGCTATGACCAGATCATGCAGGCGGGTCAAGCGGCGCAAAGCTTGGCCCAGCTTTTAAAGGAAGCCCTGGACGGGCTGCTCAGGTATCAGGATGCCGAATCCTGCCTGTTTTATCAAGTGATCGACCAGCCTGATCTGCCTGGCAACTACCTGGAAACCTCCGGCAGTGCCATGATCGCCTACGCCTTGCTGAAAGGCGTGCGGCTGCGTATGCTGGATGCGGAACGGTATGCGCCCATAGGCAGGAATATTCTATGCGCCTTGGAAGCGGGCAAAATGCGGATGGACCATGGAACGCTCCACCTCAAGGATATTTGCCGAACGGCTGGCCTGGGCCCTGCGGATGATTTACGGCGTAACGGAACGCCGGCGTACTATGTCAGTGAACCGATCGTGGAAGATAACGCGCATGGCAGCGCGGCGTTGATCATGGCATACAGCCAGGAACGCATGCTCTCTGGGAAGGGGGAAAGAAAATGAACAAAAGAGAAAGGGTTTTTTCTTTGCTGGCGGGCAAAAAGCCCGATCATACGCCGGTGGGCTTCTGGCTTCATTTTCCGCCTGCCGCCCAGCACGGGGATGAATCGGTGCGGATGCACATGCAGTTTATGCGGGAAACAGATACGGATATCCTGAAAATCATGAATGAAAATCTCCTGCACGCCCAGGGCGTAACCATTTTCAGCACGGCGGATTTGGGCAAATTCCGGGGTTTTTCCCGGCAGGACGCCATTTATCGGGATCAGATGCAGATTATTCGGGCCCTGGCCGACCAGGCGAAAGGAGATTATCCCATCCTGGCCACGGTGCATGGCTTGATTGCTTCCGCGTTCCATGAAACGGGCTTTGCAGGGAAATACACCAGCTGCGGCTATTGCCTGCCCATTTTTTGCCGGGAGAGGCCGGAGCAAATGAAGCGGGTGTTCCAAACCATTGCCTGCTCCCTGATGGAATTGGTGGATTGCTCCCTGGAAGCGGGGGCAGACGGCATTTTTTATGCGGCACTGGGCGGCGAAAGGCATTATTTTACCGATGCGGAGTATGAAGAATTCGTGTTGCCCTATGAGAAGCAGGTGTATGATTACATCAAGGAGAGAACGCCCTTCAATGTGTTGCATATCTGCAAAAGCAATATTGATTTATCGCGCTATGTGTCCCTCAAACCCGCCATCGTCAATTGGGGCATTTATCCCAATCAGGTCAGCTTGACGCAGGGGGCGGAATTGTTCCCGGACAGCATCGTCCTGGGCGGCTTTCCGGACCGGCAGGGGGTGCTGGTGGATGGGGAGAAGCAGGACATCGCGGCCCATACTCGGGCCATTCTGCAAGAGATGAACGGGCGGCCTTTCATTGTGGGCTCCGATTGCACACTGCCCACGGATATTTCCACTTCCCGCATCCGCTGGGTGGTGGAAACGGTGCGTCAGGCCGATGAGCAGTGAGGAGAAGAACGTGGAAACGAATGGAATTGCCCGGGCAAAAGCGTGGGCCAAAGCCCATGAGGAAGAACTGGTTAGGGACTTATTTTCTATCGTGCGCGTCAAAAGCGTATCCGTCCGCAGTCAGGAAGGACCGCCCTATGGCGAGGGGTGTGCTCAGGCACTGAAGCACATGCTGGAGCGGGCTGCTTCCTATGGCTTCCTGACGGAAAATTCCAATGATTACTGCGGCAGCGTGCTGTATCCAGGGAAGGAAAAACGGGAATTGGCCGTTTGCGCCCATCTGGATGTGGTGCCGGAGGGCGATGGCTGGAGACATGACCCTTATGATCCTTACCTGAAAGACGGGTGGGTCTATGGGCGCGGCGCGGCGGATAACAAGGGGGCTGCCGTGGCGTGCCTGTACTTGCTGCGCTATTTGAAGGAACAGGGCATTTCTTTTCGTCATACCATCCGGGTGATATACGGTTGCAATGAGGAAGCAGGCATGACCGATATCCCGTACTATCTTTCGTGCCATGAAGCGCCGGATTTTGTGCTGGTTCCCGATGCGGCGCTGCCTGCGGTGTATGCGGAAAAGGCGGGTATCAACGCCCTTTTCTCCAGCCCGGTGAAGGGCAATTTGGTCTCGTTTGCCGCGGGCCATTCCCTGGACAGCGTGCCGGTCCATGCCGCGTGCGTCCTCAGCGGCGTTTCGTATCCCGAGGTCAAAGCGCGCTTGGACGGCCAGGCGTATGTGACTGTGCGGGAAAGCGCCCAGGGCGTAATGATTGCGGGGGAAGGGCTGGCCGCCCATGCCGCGTTCCCGGAACGGGGATATAGCGCGGCGGTGCGGGTGGCTCGGGCCGTTTTACGCCATCGGCTGTGCAATGAGGAAGCGGCCAATATTTTCCGCTTTATTGCTGCCTTTGAACAGACGGACGGAACAGGGCTGGACATTGGTTTTTCCGATGAAATTTCCGGGAAAATGACCGTGTCCGGCTGCCGAATCGAAACGAAAAACGGCAGGATCTTTCATTCCTTCCAGGGCCGGGGCCCGGTCACCGTGCCCCAGCAGACGGTGTGGGACGCCTTGGAGCAACGCGCTGTGGCCTGGGGATGGAGGGCGGAAGAAAAGGCGTTCAAGCCCTTTAACGTCATTTCGCCCGATCATCCCGTAATTCAGGCGCTGACCCGAAATTCCGTTGAAGCTCACGGCATTCCCATGCGGCCCTTCGCCATGGCGGGCGGCACCTATGCCAGAATGTTCCCCCGGGCAGTGGCGGCCGGCTTCGGCTTACAGGGACAAAAAAAGCCGTGCCCCGCAGGGCACGGAGGCGGCCATCAGCCGGATGAGTGCGTATCGTTAACGAACCTGGAAAATGGCATTGCCATTTATGCTGAAACATTGCAGGATATTGACGCGCTGACGCATTATTGATCGCCGTCGATGATCCAGGCGTTCATAAACAGGATATCTTCTTTCAGGAAGCGATGGGCTTCAAACACGTCGTGCTGCTCGATGGCCTGCACGATCAGATCGTGGAAATTGCGGGACGCAGGAGCGATGATCGATCGCTTCTGGTTGTAAATCTGGGCATAGGCCCGGTTGCAGGCAGCCAAGGTGCTGCTCATAGCTTTTTCCACCTGGGCATTGCCGCCATAACGAATCAGCGTCATGTGAAAATCCCGGTTCCGGTTCCAAGCGGCGCTGGTGGTTTTGCCAGCGGAGGGTTCCAGGCGCTGTTCGTTCAAGCGCTTTAGCTCCATCAGCCGTTCAGAAGTCATGCTTTCCATGGCGATGGGCAAGTTGGATAATTCCAGATACTGCCGGAGCATGATCAGGTCCTGAATGGTTTTGGAATCGATCTTCACCACCTGATAACCGTGGCGGGGAATGCTGCGCAGCACATCTTCGCTGCACAGCTGAATCAGAGCTTCCCTTACAGGCGCCTTGCTCACCTGAAAATGGTCGATCATCTGTTTTTCGGTGATCATGATGTCCGTGCCCAGGCGGCCGTCGCAAATCATATCGATAATGTTTTGGTACACCTGGTTTTTGAGAGAAACGGGAGAAAAAGACGCTTTCATAAAACGATCGCAGCTCCTATTCAATGGGTGAATCAACCGAGCGGAACAGGTTTTTGCTGGAAATGCGGCCCGGGAATCTGTGCTTCCTGGTGAAATTATATCATATTTTTGTTGATGTATCAATTCACCGGTGCCATGGACGAGGCCAAAAGACCATGAATTTTTTTACGAAGGAATGTGCGTCATGAAACGAGGAGACCGCTTGTATACCGCTTACTGCCGGATTCTGGAGCAGGAATTGCTGCCCGCCACGGGGTGCACAGAGCCCATTGCCCTGGCGCTGTGCGCGGCCAAGGCACGGCGGGCCCTGGGCGCCCTGCCTGAGAAAATCGTCATCGAAGTTAGCGGCAATATTCTCAAAAACGCCAAATGCGTCACAGTGCCCAACACAAACGGTATGAAAGGCATCGAAGCGGCGGTGTGCGCTGGCGTGGTGGCGGGCCGTGAGGAGCGGGCACTGGATGTGCTGGCGGGCTTGACGGAAACGCAAATTGGGCAGATCACCGCTTACCATGCCCGCACGCCTATCCGCTTGGCATTGTTGGATGCTTCCGAACTGCTGGATATGATCGTGACGGTTTTTGCGGGGGAGCACCGCGCTTGTGTGCGTTTAAACAAGCACCACACCCATATCCATTCCATCTTCCGGGATGATCAGTGCCTCTATTTGGATAAAACAGAGGATGGGGCAGGGGAAACGGTGGATTACGGACTGCTGACTGTCCGCGATATTTATGAATTTGCCCAATGTGTGGAAATCCGGGATATCCGGCCGGTGATTGAACGGCAGATTCGAGAAAATACCGCCATCGCGGAGGAAGGAATGCGCCATGCCTGGGGAGCGAACGTGGGGAAAACCATCCTGAAAAACCATCCGGATTCCATCAAGGAACGGGCTTGCGCTTACGCCGCCGCCGGCAGCGATGCGCGCATGAGCGGCTGCGATTTGCCGGTGGTGATCAACAGTGGAAGCGGCAATCAGGGGCTTACTGTGTCGCTGCCCGTCCTTGTGTACGCGCAAGCCCATCGCTGCGACCAGGATACCTTATATCGGGCGCTGGCGCTTTCCAATCTGTGCGCTGTACACATCAAGGACGCAATCGGCCGTCTTTCCGCCTTCTGTGGCGCGGTAACGGCCGGCAGCGCCGCGGGGGCGGGCATCGCCTATTTGCTGACCGGGGATTTTTCCACCGTGGCGCACACCATCGTTAATTCCCTGGCTATCGTCAGCGGTATGATTTGCGATGGGGCCAAGCCCTCCTGCGCAGCCAAAATTGCCGCGTCTGTTCAGGCGGGTATCATGGGGCTGGAATTATATATGAACGAGCAGCAGTTCTATGCCGGGGAAGGCATCATCTCCAAGGGCATCGAGAAAACTATTCAAAACATTGGCCTGCTGGGCCGGGAAGGTATGCGGGAAACCGATCGGAAGATTTTGGAGATTCTAACGGCAGGCCAGGAACAAGGAAAATGACATAGACGCTTCAAGTGTTTAATAGCCGAAAAACGTCAGAGAAGAACTGACCTTTTTCGGCTTTTTTATGGCGCGAGATGTTCAGCCATACTGATACTATTCTCCGTCTAATACTATTACCAATCTAAACTATTGAATATTATCAAAAGATGTGATATAATGAAAATGGTGATGAAAGATGAAGCGTTTTCAGATAACAGAAGCAGAGTATGAAGCGATCAAAGCGAAGGAAGCAGGAACGAAGGA